>QYQM01000021.1 GCA_007280905.1 Porphyromonadaceae bacterium
AAAAAGTACTCCGGAGGCCAGGTTCTCAAGGACTTGCTCGCTCCAAGTTGAAAGCCGACGGCAGGCCGCCCGGGATCAAAGCCATATTCCGTCAATCGGGAAAGGCATTGCCGGTCAATTTCGGGATCAGTGGGCAAATAATTCATGGTAGGCCTGTTTTGCACACCCGCCATGCCCATGTACAAATCAACCAGATTCAGCAGGTTATCGTTCCGGTTTCTTGCAACGGCAAAGAGGTACTTTCCCCAGTTTCCTGCCATCACGATCTCGTTTTCCTTTGAAAAGACCCGCCCTTTCTTTTCTTTGGCCGAAATCCGCTTGCATAAATAGCTGCTCCCGCTGCTGTGGGACATATTGATAAGGACGTCATAATATATATTTAGTTCAGGGATGTTACGAAACAACATGTCAAACGCTTCGCTATCAAGATCAGCATCTTCTGTCGAAATGCGTTTATTTTCACTTGGGGAGATCGTCACCAGCTTATCGATCCATGGAATGCCTTTGAGCGGTACACAGAAATCCTCGATACCGAAGTAGGTTATTTCAGATTCCGGACAATCCTCCTTAAGTAATTTCACGGCCGGGAGGCTTTGAATCATATCGCCAAGCCGGCTGAGATGGATGATCAGGATCTTTTTATTTGACATGTTAAGGGTTCCTTCATTTGCTCAGTATTTCTATAATCTCTTCTGCACGGTGCCTGTATGTATGCTCTTTAAGTACGCGCGCTCTGGCTTTTTCGGCAAAGGCCTTTCGTTCTTCATCATGTCGGAGGAAATACTTTACAGCCCATTTCATATCCTCCCAACTGGTCAACGCAATGACCTCCTCAGCCGGATCAAAATGGAGGGTTAGGAGTTTTCTCATATCGATCAGTTGAAAGGCGCCAAGTCCGGCCAACTCAAAAGTTCTCGGATTGACAAAATCCCCCCCTCCGAATTCACCAGGAAACGGTGAAGAGTGGAGGTTTATGTTGATGAGCGATCTCTGATAAATACAATACGTCTCAGATTCCGTGACACGCCGATCGCCTATGGCGACCGGGGGGATTTGGTGCCTTTCCCAGTCTTCGCCGAATATCTGAAACCCGTCGTCAAGAAATTGACTGAAGAAATGCACACGGTTTGGATAGGGCGCACCAACAAAGGATACGGGAATCGTTTGTTCATCTTCCACCTTCTGAACGTCAGCTTGCGAATCGAACGCCATTGGGAGATAGTGATAATTCCTGCAGCCCGCGTCTTTGAGTTCTTTCCAGAAGGGATCTTTCTGGATGGTAAAAAAGTGATCAAAATAAGGTACTACAGTTTTCCAGTAACCAAATATCCGGTAATCCTCCATAAACCAATAACACAAGGCAATCCCTGCTTTTTTGAACTCCGTGAGCATATCGATATCTTGAAGAGGCGATTGGGCGATTCCGAATATTACATCAGGTTGAAAGCCGGCGACCTTTTCCAGCAGAGTAATCTTAATTTTTAAGTAAAATTGGTACGATAGATTGGTGTCGTTTCGTGTCTCATAAAATTCATTCTGAAATTCGGAAAAATCCAGGATGTCCGCTTGTTGGCCGATATCCCTAAAAGCATGATGAATGGAACGGCATATGGGAATCGTACCTCCCTGTATTGCACCTATGACTAAAATCCGCATCCTTTATGCCTTTATAATTTATCCACACCATGGCAATGGTTCGTAATCTCGTTGAGTGCCTGGATAACCTGGTCAACTTCGATGGCCTCGAAACAGGGACTCACTCTATCGGGGACATAATCAACCTCTGCGCAACCTCGGCATGTCTCCAGGCAGGGTTCCTGGCAGTTTTTGCCCCGATAGGGTGCCCGGATAGCCATAATTGATGAATAATCCGCCACATGTGTTTGGGGTGGGAAAGGCCCGAAAAGCGCTACTCCCGGGATCCCCATGGCGCCGGCGGCATGGACGATACCCGTGTCAACTGATACAAACGCATCCACCAGCGACAAGGCCGCCGTGGTGTCGTGGTAATCGTGGATGTGAGAAGAAAGATTCATGACAGGCGCTTTTGACTCATCAATTTCTTTTTGCATAATGAGGGAATCTTGCTCATCCTTGAAGAGAACTGCCTGATACACATGTGACAGCTCCTCAGCGATCTTTAAAAAGAAAGCGACTGACGCATTCTTATGGGGGAATCTGGATCGCCAGTTAACGCTTAGCAGCTTTTTCCCTGTTTTCTTTCTCAGATCGTCAAGGATGGGCTTGATCTTATCGACCCGCTGAGGATTGGGTTGCAGCGCAGGCGCATCCCGTCCGCCATATTCATCGTCAAGCTTCATAATCTGAAGATACATATCCCTCATGGAAAGATGGGATAATCTCTGGTAGTTGGCTGGGATGAGATTCACTATAATGTCAAAGTTACATAATTCTTTAAGGGTCATGATGTTGGGGCACACATGATGAATATAGGGGTCATCCGGGTAAGGAAAATTGTGAATCCAGTTGCAGCCGATCGTGATTCGGGGAGGATTTCCATCCGAAACGTTCTTCCGGTAAAAGGCGCGCAGTGCGGGCTGTATGAGGATCATGTCACCCCATCCATTTAACATCAGGATCAGGATATTCTTGCCCTGCAGATCTTGTGTCCCATCATATATTTCTGGCACATGAAAATCGTCCGGCAGATCGATCGTATCAAAAAGAGATATTGTCGGGATCGATTTCAGGTTGAACAGCCCCACATGGAGCCAAGTCAAAACGAGAATCTGATCTGCTGTGGCGTGATTTTGATCTTCTGGGCCAAGGCGGGTAATGGTTCCATCTGTACAGAATTCGATAGGGATGGATGATGTTAGGAAACACAAATTAGGTATTGTCAGTCTCATATTTCTCTTGCCGACTTCATTAGAGCAGGTTTTATTTACGGATGATGAAGAGAGTCATTCAAAAACAATTTATTTTCCCAATTAACTTCGGCCTTGTTAATAAGGCCCTGTTCTAAAAATTTATTCAGATAATCAAAGACGTCAAAAAAATCCAATTGTGCTATTTGGGACAAATCCAAGACCGAATTGCGGCCATTGATATTATAAAGTAAAGTGTTATTGAATTTGTGAAAATTGTTCGGGTTTTGTATACTATCGTAATAGAGGTTTCTTTTTGTAAGCCACGGTTGAAGCTTATTTATGTAATTGGGCACGTAGTCTTTTTCGAGTATATTTACAAAGTTTTCTGATATTTCTAACGCTTGAATAAAATTCTCGCTATTTATAATAGAAGGGGTGTCCTCGCTGGTATGATATTGCGGGAAGGGAAATCTCTGCAAGGAAACCCCTGGTAAATTTATTGCGGGCCAAGCGAAAACCCTTTCGTCATTACCATATCCTTCAAAAAAATTAATCTCATTAAAGGGATGCCCAGTTTTTGTCACTGCGACTCGAAGAATTTGTTCTATTCTTGTGTTTCCTTGAAATGCTTTCTTTAAATGCCATTTATCGCCCACTCCGATTGTCTCCAAATTAAACATTCCAATAGTATTGGCTATCTTATCGTAGTTATGGTGTACAAAGAAAATGCAACCTATCATTTCCGGTACCAAAAGCATCTGGTAAGAGTATCGGCGTTTTGTTAAGCTTTCTATATAATGCATCAATTCTATTGCTGTGACGCATCCGCTTAAATCATCATTACAGAGTTCATCAATATGTGCACAAATACATATTGTCTCTGGACGCTCCCCCGGCAAGAAGTATTCTGCAACTTTCATTGTTCCGAATTTACGCTCGACCTCAATTTTAATATGATATCTACTTTCAGGAAGTTTCTGCCATCTATTGAGAGGCAAAGTAATACCCCAGTCTATTAGTTGATAGTTATATGCATTTCGATGTTCAAGTGCAAATGCGTCTGGTCTGTCAGGCCTTGTTGTCAAATGTTTCTTAATTTCATCTTTCGTGAACCACCCGTCTATGGGTTCACTGTAAGGTGCCACGAACAAAATGTTTTCATCAATCGAGGCAATAGTAGTTCCAGAATCATTTCTTATAAATCCTTCAGTAACACGCCAAGACAAAGGGACAATCCAATCTTCACATTCGCTCCCCGTAGGGTATTCGTGAATGATCACACCTGGGATTTCTCTTTTTATAATTTCAAAAGCACGATCCAACCCGGGCGAAACGATCATTCTGGGAAGCACCGATATCTCTTCCAGTAATGACATTATCCTTTTGATTCGTGTTGGTGAATCGCGATTAAATGACATATGTATTCCTTTTGATATCGAAAGCAGAGATGAAATCAAAATGAAGTCTTTGTTTTATCATTTGCTAATCTCCCTTGGCATCATTTCCTCACGGCACAGGCCAAAAACAATTTCGCCCTGGAATATTCCATTCACCTGCCACTGCTTTCTCAGGATGCCCTCCTGTACAAAACCTGCTTTAAGAAATGCCTTCATAGAGCCTTTATTATCCTCATAACAACCGGACCTGAGCTTGTTAAGATTCAGTACATCAAAGGCAAAGTTGGCAAGCAGGCGTATTGCTTCTGTGCCGATACCCTGTCTCCAGACTGACTTTTCACCGATCAGCAGGCTAATATCGGCAAAACGGTGAATCCTGTTGATGGGGCCAAGTTTAATGTTTCCCACGTGCATGCCGTTTTCCTTCAGACAAATCGCGAGAAAAATCTCATCAGGATTAACGTCCATTGACTCCACATATTGTCTGATATTCTCCAGCGACCGGGGGATATATCGGGTTTCCAGGTAGCGCGTCACATCGGGATCATTGAGCCACCGGTAATAATTTTCATTTACGTCGGAAAGGCGGACCTCGCGCAGATATATCCTTTCCCCCATTATGAAGGCGGGATTATCCGCTCTTTTCCCACCAGTCGTGGTGATAGTCTTCTTCATTTTCTGATCCCTTCTGCATCATAGACGGCGCTGTATGTCATAGCTTCCTCGAGATATTTACCTGGTGTTAAGAGCCGCTGCCCGACCTTTACACTCTCAAATAGATTTTCCCCGTTCTCGTTGAGTATTTTCTTGACAATCAGAGTTCCTTCCTTTGTTGCAACGAAAAGGGCGCTGTTGGCTTTTTTATATACAAGTCCTGCCTGGAAGGGGTGGAAGTGGCCATCGTCAAGATCAAAGAAGCAATCCTTCAGGAAAACCCTCGTACCTTCTAACAAGGTTGATGCTCCCGCATATGGATCATCGAACGCACAGATAAACAGTTCTATATCCGGCCCGCTCCATGTCCAGTCGATCCAACCATGCTTCAACGTGTATAGTCTCGGGAAATATAGACTGAAGTTTTCCTGTATCCTGCTCATCGGAAAATCCTTACCTATCCGTACTTCTTCGATAAATTCTTCAAGAAAGGCAACTTCTTGCTTTATTGCAAAATCAAAATAATCCTGGGGTATACGGGTATGAGCAGGGAAAAAATACTCCCCGCTTTTTACGATCTCTCCAGAGTCAAAAACACCCTGAATCATCTCTTTGTTGATAATTTGAAGGTTGCAGCAGCCGATCCGGTTTCTCCGGAGGATCTGCCATGTGTAGTGTGCTCCTCCCCGGTATCGCGGGAGGCGAATCCCCATGAAGTCCAGTAGTTTGCCGCTAAACCTCTCGATCAGATCTTTCTCGAAACTCCAGACTTCTCCCAAACCAACACCAATCGTCGTTTCGTTAACAAGAGGACGAATATGGGGATTATCATTGATATCGGAACAGGAAAAATAGGGAACATCGTTCCGCATTAAGATTTGTTCCAAAGTTTGATTTTCCCGAAGCATGAATTCGTCAAGATGTCTCTTGCTGCTGAAAACGGTAACCTTCATCCTTTGCCGTTTGAGGCTCAGTACAAAAGCGCTCAAAAGCGGTGCGCCCCCGAAAAGGATGACATGATCGATTTGTCCGAAATTCATAATAGTTGTCCCCGCTTAACTTTCTTGTATAATGCGGCCTCTCCATGCCTCATGTATGCAAACGGATAGGAACACCTGCATTCTTTATCTGAGAACGGGTCTGCATAGGATTTTCGTCCTTGAAGCAAAAGTACGTACCGGCAGAAACAGCATCTGCGTTTCCTTCGATAAAACCCTCTACAAAATGACTTGCCAGCCCGCAACCCCCTGATGTGATGAGGGGAACGGTAATGACCTGAGCAACTTGCCAGGTCATATCCAGATCGAGACCCGTTCGTGTTCCGTCGCGATCAATCGATGTCAAAAGTATTTCGCCGGCGCCGCGTTCCTCACATTCTCCGGCCCACAATACAGGATCGTAATTTGTTTCGACATTTCCACCACGGGTGTAGACACGATACTTTCCTTCTCGGTTCATTCTGTAGTCGATGCTGACGACTACGCATTGTTTTCCGAATATCTCGGAAGCTTCATTGATCAAGTCCGGCATTTCGACGGCAGCAGTATTAATACTCACCTTATCTGCCCCACAGGAAAGCAGTTTTCTGAAATCCTCGACGGAGCGAACGCCTCCCCCTACAGTGAATGGCATGAAAATCTCTTCCGCCGATCTTTTCACAACCTCAATCAATGTGTCGCGGTTCTCAGAAGAGGCGTCGAGATCAAGAAAGATCAGTTCATCTGCTACCTGGGCTTCGTATATCTTGGCCTGTGAAACGGGGTCACCTATTTCTATGATTTCGTCAAACTGAATGGTCGTAACCAGAACCATCCGGGTTTTGGAACCGAAGCGGCTAACCTTCATCTGGAGTTTCGGAATAAGGCGTTTCTTCAGCATATACGCCTCAGGGTTCCCATTTAAGAAAGTTTTCGAGGATGCGGAGACCATAATCCTGGCTCTTTTCAGGATGGAACTGCGTTGCAAAAACATTTTTTTTTCTTATAGCGGCCGTAATTGTACCTCCATAATAACAGGTTGCTTCCACATCACCAGGGTCATTACAATGAACAAAATAAGAATGTACGAAGTAGAAATCGCAGATGTCAGGCAATCGGGCGAACAGAGGACTTTCACTATCGTAATGGACTTCATTCCATCCTATGTGCGGCACCCGCAGGGAGGTGTCTTCAGGCCGAATGCGTATGACATCGCCGTCAATCCACCCAAGTCCTTCATGCTCTCCACCTTCAAAACTTCTTCTGGCCATCACCTGCATTCCGAGACATATGCCGAGAATGGGTACGCCGTCTCTCATTACCATATCGCCAAGAGGCTCTACGAACCCCATTTGTCTCAGATTCTTGATGCAATCTCCGAAGGCCCCCACTCCGGGCAGGACGATCCTGTCGATATCGCTGAGACTCCCTGGGTTTTCGCAGACTTTTACCTCGGCCCCCAAAAAATTAAGGGCATGCTGAACGGACATGAGATTGCCCATGCCATAGTCTATAATGCCAACCATCCTCACCTCGCAGTCGTTTTACGGGTGGAATTCCTCCGGTGCCATCTATCGAGCTGATGCAAGGCTTCAACTCTTGGCATCGCTCCGAATCTCGGCCATTGATCGAAATCATGGGCCTTCATGCCATCTCTGGTGACGCATGGATCATGCCTGTATGGTGACACGCCATGGCTAATCGCAATTTCCAGAAATTCCTTTTCATCAAGTCCCACAATTTCCAGAAACAGATCAAGGCTCGGGGGTCGCTTCCCCTCATAATCCTTGACAAGAGCCAATGCCTCTTCCCGCGTCATCCTGTGATTCCGAATATCAATCGATGTCAGGTGAGCGGGGCGGGTATAGCCTCGCTTGATGAATTTGATATAGTCGCGCACACCCTGCAGGTAACATTCGATTTTTTCGTAATTGTAGCCTGGGGGGACATTTTCTACTGCATCGCCTTGCCAACCCAGCTCATCCTGGATGATCTGTGACTGTTTCTTGACATCCCAGGGGACGAAAGATCCGAGGCAGACAGAGCGATAATCGATTTTACGCAGTTCCTTCAAAGATGGGTACCTGAAGGGTTGAAGATCACGAGCATCGACTTGCCCCTCCAGTCGAACGAACATATCATCCGCACTGATGCCAAGATTGATGTACCGGTTGAATCGTTTTTCGTCGACCTCCTCAGGCTGGTCATAGCTGTAATAGGCTGTGTATTCCGCAGAGGGCTCGCCCCAGATGACGAGGGGCACTTTGTAATTTATGGCAACCCGCATGGGATAGGCAAAGATGCCCGTGTGGCAATGCCAGCAGAAATCTCCCTTTCCCAGGAAGCTTTGCAACATTAGTTTTTGAACAACCTTCCAATTTGGGGTAAAGTGATGAAAGTCAACGCCCAATGCGCGAAGAACTCGCTGAGTATTTTCAAGCAGTTTAGGCCTGTAAAAACCATGATCAAACCTTACGACAAGGGGTTTTAATCCATATTCTTTTATTAGATAATAGAGAGTCCAGGTGCTGTCCTTGCCCCCGCTGAAAGGAACGATGCAATCATAATCATAGCGGCCGCGATAAATAGAAATCAATTCATCGAATTCCTTTTTCTTGGCTTTCCAATCAACCGCCGTTTGCTTGAACTCATGCTGGTGACAAATATTACAAACACCATCTCCGTCAAATACGATGGTTTCGTGAGTCTCCGGGATTACACATTTACTGCAACGCTTTAGATCATTCATTGTTTTGTTTCTCTCCCTTCAGATTATCTTGAAAAGGCGGATTCTCGATAAATTGCCGAATCAGGGGTGTACCTCTTGGAATATCCTGTGAGGCATGGCTGCCGATGATACATGCAAAATACTTTGGCGGCAAACCTGAACCCGGGCGTATGGAACGTACGTTCTCAGCCGTGAATTCATCTCCAGCGTTAACGTCTTTTACGACAAACAGTGAGCGTCGGAAGACACGGCTGGCATTCTCACGTTTTGTGATGTCATAGGCCACCTTGCCCAGCGACTTTTCTGCTGCACGGATAGCCTCCACCATTGCGGCCAATTCATGCGGCTCAAGGGAGAAGGCGCTGTCTGGTCCGGGGATGGCACGGGAAAGGCAAAAATGTTTTTCCACGATACATGCCCCGAGAGTCACGGCAGCCACGGGTACTGCAATACCCAAGGTGTGATCAGAAAGGCCGATGGGAACCCCGTATCTTTCTGCCATATGGCAAATCGTGCGCAGATTCATTTCTTCGTATGGCGCTGGATAGGCGCTCGTGCATTTCAGAAGGGCGATTTCCTGGCAACCGGCCTCTATAGCGGTGGTTACTGCCTCGTCTATCTCTGCCAACGTTGCCATGCCGGTGGACATGATGATGGGCTTGCCTGCCTTGGCCACATATTGAATGAGGGGTATGTCTACCAATTCGAAGGATGCGATCTTGTATGCCGGCACGTCCATCTTTTGGAGGAAATCGACGGCGGTCTTATCAAACGGTGTCGAGAACAGATCCATACCAAGACCATTGGCAATTTCCTTCAGTTTCGGTTGCCATTCCCAAGGGGTGTAGGCTTCTTTATAGAGTTCATAGAGATTTTTTCCTTCCCAGATCGTCCCTTTGCCGATACGAAAACATCCGTTATCACAGTCTATGGTTATGGTATCGGGCGTATATGTTTGTAATTTGATGGCATCTGCTCCAGCTTCTTTTGCAGCTTTTATGAGCTGAACAGCCTGGTCAAAATTCTGATTGTGATTGGCAGACATTTCGGCAATTATATATACAGGCGTTTCTACGCCAATTTCACTTTTACCAATTCTAATTTTACTATTATTGGCCATGAGATATTGCCTTTCCTTTCAGCTCAATTACCGGCGTATCCCAACCTTTACTTAAGAGATATTCAAACTTCTTTTTATCAGACGATTTATGGTATGAACCATCGGCTGGATGTTTCATTCTCTGACAAGTTCCCTCTTTGATTAATGGCCAATGGGTCTTGAACAGTTGAATCATTTCATTTTGTAGTTTCTGATATGTCGATTCGAGAGTTTCCTTTTCTTCATTAAAAAACAACTCTCTTTGAATGATAGTATCCCCGGTGTCTATGCCTTGATCTACATAATGAATGGAGACGCCTTTCGGTGTATCCTCAAGAAAACTCCATAGATTTGGATCAGCGCCTCGATTCCACGGCAGATGAGAAATATGGAGATTAATAACTCGTTCTTTCAAAATATTTATTACTTGATGATTAATAATGTGACGATATCCATGACTCACAATAAAATTAACTCCGTTTTTTTCGACGTAACATTTATCTATTGATTCTGATGTATCAATTACGTTGTCTCCACCTTGCTTGATAACATCAATAACTGATGTATTGGCATTTCTGAGAACAAGTACTTTCAAGCATGGTCCTCCATCATGCATTTATACATCCTTAAACTGCCCATACCATCAATTAAATCTTTGTTATTATCTGACATGGCTTTACGCGCCTTGAAATCTAATATTAACGAAAATATCAGATCAGATAATTCATTAAAATTGTACCGACTGTGCCAGCCAAGATTTTGGGCGGCTTTACTCTTATTGAAGTACACTGCAATCGGCTCTTGATTCTCTGACAGAATGAATAACAAACCAGGCACAGCCATTAATGCCAATTCCCAGCAGGTGCTTCCCCCCGCTGAAATAGCCATATCGGCCCATGCCATCAGTTCGGGCATATTGGGTGGATTAATTAAGAGCTCGCAGGCTGAACGGGTCGAACTCAAAGATTGCAAAAGAATGTTTTTATGGGGATTTACAGGTCCGACAATGATTTTGACTTCAATTCCCGGATCGTCAAGAAGCTTTAAAGCCTCAATGACTTTCAGCGTCACATTATCCGGATCGGCGCCGCCAAGTGTCACCAGAATATTTTTTGCGCGCTCCGGTATGTGTCGCTGGAAGTTGCTATGCTTAAGAAACTCTCTTCTTAAGAGGGCATATTGCGTTCCCAGAAGCAGGGTCGTATTTTCATCACAATGGTAAGTCAACTCCGGTGCGTGAATATTCTGATTGAGAAGAATGTCGGCATGATAGTGCGGCAGGTGGTTCATGTCGTCAATGACCAGGAGGCGAATCCCTCCGTCACGGATTGTCTTCTGATATTCGGTAGTAAAATGGTAGCCGTCAAGGACAAGCCATGTAGGTGAGGGGTGAAGGGTGAAGGCGGAAGGGCGTTTCAAATACTCCAAAGTTATCGATAAATCATCAGAGTGGGGATGAGGGGCCTTAACTGCAATGAATTGGAAACCTTCTTTTGAAATTCGTTCCCGTAATGCTTCGCTTTCACAATGACTGATGAAAGTGACTTCTCCCCCGTGGTCCTGCCAGGCCTGGGCGAGTGCGATGCAGCGCATGATGTGGCCGGCGCCGATTTTTCCGTCCGAGTCTACCCTGATGAATAAGTTCATTAATTCAGCCTCTTGAAACCGGATACGGCAGGCTGCCCGACAAGAAACCTTTCCGGGTGGCTGGAACCAAGCGCTTCATTAAGTAACGGGAGAATCTGGTCGACGGCATCCAGATACGCTTTCACATGTTCCTCCTGATGGGCAAACATGGCGTAGAAACCGGTCGTGGCCAGAAAGCCTTTTTCAAGCATGGCCTGCACGAACAGGGCCTTCAGGACAAGCGCCTTTTCATGATCGAATGTGAAATGGCTCATAGGAGGAATGCCGCCGATATGACCCGACAGGCCATGCTTCGTAAACAGATTTTTCCAGCCTTCCTGGATCATCTGTCCTATTTTCATCAGGTGCTTTCCTACGTCATATTGACGATGCTTCTTGATTGTGGCCAAGGCCGCTGCCGGTCCGATTCTTTCCGTCCAGTTTGTGCTGCTGATAAAGCTCTTCTGAGCAGCCTCCATAACTGTAGATTTACCAATGATGGCTGCCATAGGGTATCCGTTCCCCAAGGCCTTTGAGAAAACGGCCATGTCCGGCTCCATACCCAAGACAAGGTGCGCCCCGCCGGTGTTCATCCGAAAAGCCGCTGAAATCTCATCGGTAATCAATACAGCACCAGTCTCAGATGCGAGTCGTCTAACGCCTTCGGGAAATCCGGGATTCGGGAATTCATTCCGGATAGGCTCCATGACGATGGCTGCTATTTCTCCCTTGTTAACATCCAGAATTTGTTCAAGTTCGCCCAACCGATTGTAGCGGAAGGGAAATGCCGTTCCTGCAAGCGCTTTAGGAACTCCTGCCGGTTCCAGTCCTGAAAGGAGGTGTTCGCCGAGGGCATTTTCCGTCCCCAGGTTGGCTGCCAGATACCAGTCGTGCCAGCCGTGATAGCCGCAGAAGGCTATTTTGTCGCGACCCGTGAAGGCGCGCGCGATCCTGACGGCCACTGCCATCGCTTCGCCGCCGGTTCGGGCATAGCGGACCTTTTCCGCCCAGGGATGAATTTCACAAAGCAGATCAGCGAGTTCCACTTCTTCCGGGCAGTTCAGGGATGAACTCGTTCCGCTATTGATGGCTTCACGGACGGCCTGATCCACATCCGGGTCCGCATACCCGAGAACATTGGCCCCGATGCCGCCGATGCTCATGTCGATGTAGCGGTTGCCGTCCAGATCCCACACCTCAACGCCTTTTGCCCTGCTGAAATACCCCGGCCAAACGCCGTAGGAATAGAGATCGGGGCGTTTCGACAGGAGTTGAGACAGGCCGGGTATTCGATCTTTCGCCCGCCTCTGCATTTCAAGAGACTTTTCAATATTCAGTCGTTTTAACAGTTCCACCTTTTTATCCGCCAATAACGATTTCTGATACCCCTCGTTTCGTTGAAATCTCTGATTGATGGCCGGAACTTCTGAATTATCGCGGAGATATTGCATTACATCGTCTGTAGAAAAACGGGGATTGGAAGGATAGAGGGTTTCGTAGATTTTAGATATGAATTCAAAGTCTTCCGGTTCATCCACGGTCCAGCGCATATATGAAAGATCTTCGTCATTTTTAAACGAATAAAGACTAAAATATTCAGGATGGTTATGAAGATAAGGGGTTACGTGTTCCCGTTCGGAAGGTAAATCGGCATTTTCCCAGGCCTTTTGCAGGGCTGAAAACCGAAATATTTCCGTGTCCAAGCCATCGGGATAGGTCGGTTCGGTAGCATTGGAAAAATAGTCATAATGGCCGGTTAAGTATTGGCTCAACATTCGGTCGATCAATTGAGGGTCAATTAATGGGCAATCCCCAGTGATCCTGACAACATGGTCGGGATTGAATAACTTTGCCGCCTGAAAAAAGCGGTCGAGGACGTCATCCAAACTGCCCCGAAAACACTCTATGTCTGCTTTTCTACAGAAATCTTCTATGCCATTGTCGCTGGAATCGGTGCTCGTAGCAATGACAATCTTGTCAATCAATGTTGATCGACGAAGTCTTTCCAGTTGCATCTCCAACATCGGGCGTCCGAGAAGAGGTTTTAGAACTTTGCCGGGAAGACGCGAAGATGTATATCTTGCTTGAACAATAGCTAAAATCATGAAGATATTTCCTCTTTTCCCCACAGCGCGGGATTGATAATATGCGGGTCTTCGATAGCAAATGAGGAAAAATCAATACAGTCCTTCTTCAAAAACGATAAAGCATTTACGATATCATCCAGTTGTTTCAAATTATTCAAGCCAAAGATGAAAGAGTCTATCTCCTCCAAATGATCAACAAACGCCAAAGCGGCATCCATGGCTGTCATATTTAACCGCTTTATTAAATCGTGATATTTCTGAAGACACGGTGCTGCGTGGCTTAAATATGGGGGCAATTCTGATGGCTCCATGAGCAGCAACCCCTGTAGGAATATGGAACGGGCGTGAACTTCGATGTGCCGATCTTTCAGTTTTTTCAGATGGCCGTTTTTCAGTAAACGCTGATCGAAGATATTGACGGGGACCTGTACCAGATCAATTGCATATCTCTTCAAAGCTTCATCGATCTGTTCAGCATTATACACAAACACCCCGATCTTTTTTACCAATCCTTCGTCTTTCAAAGCCTGCATAGCATCCCAGAGTTTTTGACCGTCGATCGCAAAGAGGTCGTCTGCATGGTGGATCAATAACCCATAGATCGAAGATTGTTTAAGATGCTGGAGGGACAATATAAAGGTCTTTCTCAGATGAGCAATATCTTCTTCCCGGATCACGCCCTTGTCGAAAAGGGGTGTTTTTGTCATGATCTTGAAACAGCGTCTTTCCTGAATGCATGAGCCGAGAACGGCTTCACTGTCGCCATAGGCCGGTGCCGTATCGATCCATTCAATGTCCAGCGATTCAGCCTGCTGCAAGATCTTCGCTACTTCGGCAATGGGCGTGATACCCTCCGTGTTCGATACGCCGTAATCCAATCCGAATTGGGCGGCCCCAATGCCAATCTTCATGACCAGATGTCCTTCATTGTTTTGATAACGTATTCCTGTTCGTAACTTTTCAGCTTGGGAAACATTGGGAGACTTAAAATATGGTCATAAGCCTGCTCCGCTACCGGGCAAAGGCCTGCACCCGTATGAAAACGCTTTTTGTAAAAGGAATGCAGATGTACAGGTAGATAATGCACATTGACCCCGATTCCTTTTTCTCTCAAGCGCTTGAAGACCGCTTTGCGGTTTCTCGATGGTTCCGTATCCATTATCCGAACGACATACAGGTGATAGGCATGGAGAACCTCCTTGCTTACAGACAATGATTTTACATAAGGAAATGCTTCAAACGCTGCGTCGTAAATCCCGGCTATTTCCCGCCTTCGTGCAAGCCATTTCGGCAATTTGTTGAATTGACTCACTCCCAATGCGCACTGGAAATCGGTAATGCGATAGTTGTAGCCCAGTTCGACCATCTCGTAGCACCAGGAACCTTGCTCTTCCCGTTGGCGGTGGTCGGTGGTAATGCCGTGATTGCGGAATACCCGCATCCGTTCCGCGAGGATCGGATTGTCCGTCGTGATCATCCCGCCTTCACCGGTGGTGATGTGCTTGACCGGGTGAAAGCTGAAGACGGTCATATCGGCAAGCGCACCCACCCGTTGGCCCTTGTATTCCGCACCCAGGGCATGGCAGCCGTCAGCAACCAATGCCAGGTTGTGTTTTCTGGCAATAGCCCTTAATCGTTCATAATTGCAGGGCTGGCCGGCATAATCAACGGCGATGATGGCCTTTGTGGCGGGTGTGATTTTTTCCTCAATTCTGTCCGGATCGATCAGCAGAGTATCTGAATCCACGTCCACAAAAACAGGCTTGCCGCCCTGATACACCACGCAGTTTGCCGTGGCCGCAAAGGTCATCGGAGGAACAATAACCTCATCACCTGGGCCGATATCGATGGCATGCATGGCTGCATGCAGCGCCGCCGTTCCGCTGCTGACCGCTACGGCGTGTTTCGCGCCGGTAAAATCGGCGAACACTTCTTCGAATTCGGCCACCTTCGGGCCAGTGGTCAACCAGTCGGAGCGCAGGGCTGCAACAACGGCAGCGACGTCTGCATCGTCAATGCATTGACAGCCGTAGGGAATATCCATCATCCATTGTCCTTGCGCGGCCATACTTGAGAGTTAATCATGGTGATTTACGAATCCCTCTTCCGAGTTCAGGAGATTTAAGACAATCCTTTCATTCAACCGGTGGATGGTGCTGAGAAAATGGTTGTAGGCGGCATCTTGCGATTTTGAAGAATCTGCCATGAGTTTCGACAAATCGTCGATGCCCAGCCATTCATCGTTCAGGTTGCTTGCGTAGGAAAAGCCGTCGGGCAAGGGGGCGCCATTTTTATAATTCTGGCGTTGCCACCAGGAATAATTAGGCATGATTACATACATGCCGTCGTAGATTACGGTATTTCTTCCTTCCTCTTCCATTAAAAGGACTTCATGAAGCTTTTCACCCGGGCGGATGCCGATGATGTCTATCTCGCAATCCGGCGCTACGGCTTTGGCAAGATCGGTAATTCTCATGCTGGGAATTTTAGGGACGAAGATCTCGCCGCCCTGCATGTGGGTAATCGCCTTTATAACCAGTTCGACCGCCTGATCGAGGGTGATCCAGAACCGGGTCATCCTGTCGTCCGTGATGGTGATTTTTCCTGTCTTCTTTTGCTCGGTGAAAAGAGGAACGACACTGCCCCTGCTGCCGATGACGTTCCCATAGCGAACGCAACTGAAGCGGGTGTTGCGGGACCCGGCGTAAGAATTGCCTTGAATGACAATCTTTTCCGCGCAAAGCTTGGTTGCCCCGTAAAGATTTACCGGATTGACTGCCTTATCGGTGCTTATGGAAACGACTTTCTTGACCCCATTGTCGATCGCGGCATTGATGACGTTTTCAGCGCCAATGACGTTGGTGCGGACGGCCTCCAGTGGGTTGTATTCGCAGGCGGGCACCTGTTTCAGGGCGGCGGCGTGAATCACGATATCGGTCCCTTCCATCGCGCGCTTCAGGCGATTGCCGTCGCGGACGTCGCCGATAAAATAACGAATCTTCTCATCGCCAAAGATTTGACGCATCTCATGCTGCTTCAGTTCATCCCGGCTATAGACGCGGATAGCCAGCGGATGATACTTTTCAAGCAAGATCTTGCACAGATGCTTTCCCAATGATCCGGTGCCGCCGGTGATCAGAATCGTTTGTTTTGGCCAGTCGATTGCTTCGGTTCTTTGGCTGACTTCCCGAATTCTGTGTTCCATTATGGCCCCCTGAATATATAAGCTAACTTTTACATGAACTTCAAATAGCAAAGGGTGTGCCATTGTCATGCAATCCTGAATAATAATAAGTTTCAGAGGATTAGGTAACTCTTGGGGCTTTTGGGGAAAACCGTGCCGGAAAATATTGCCGATCGATGATTCAGGTGTGGAAAAAATGAACAACAAGGCAAGGCCTCTTGAAAACGCACCGGTTCAGCAGGATTTGCCCTCTTAAAAATCTCAAGAACCAGTGATTTATATTGACATACATGACAACTTCCCCTAAACTTCTGATACTAAAAAGGGAATCTCTCGCAATTCCCATTTATAATAAGGCGCCATTGAAAAGGTGAAAACATGCTTGGAAAAGACCTGTTAAACAAACTAACCCTCTACTTCGAAGAGCGGTCAGATATTTCCTTTGCCTTCTTATTTGGGTCGCACGCAAATGGGTCAGCCACTAACCGATCAGATGTTGATATTGCCATTTATTTTTATCCAGTGGTAAGACATCCTGTAGAGTTTGAAACAGAGGGTACTTACGAGGATGAAAACATTATCTGGGCGAATATTGAAACCATCGTCAGTAAGGAAGTCGACATGATTGTCTTGAACAAAGTCCCGGCAACTGTTGCGGCTGCATGCCTAAGAGGGCAACCGCTGATGATCAAGGACAGTGGCTTATATCTCGATTTCATGACCGCTGTCACGGATGAAGCGGATTCCTTCATGGATTACATCATCTCAGATTACCAGGAGCGGTATGCCGTTTAATAAAGAACATAAATACCGACTGGTCCGATATGTGACCTTTTTGGAAAAGGAAATTGAGGATTATGGCCTTTTTGACGGGATGACCCATGAGGATTATATCCAAAACCGGAGCAAACGCAGAGATGTTGAACGATGGATTGAAAATCAGATCAATGCGACGGTTGACATTGCCAAAGTAATCTTAAACGCAGAAGATTTACCGGTACCTGATACCTATCGCGAGATTGTAGCCAATCTGGCCATATTACCTGCCTTCAAAAAAGAAACGATAGAAGCCCTCTCACACTGGATTCGGCTAAGAAATATCATATCGCACGAATACCTTGATGTAAAATGGGATTCTATCAAGAAATTCATTTTGAGCGGTTATGTTTTATACAATGAATTCTTATATGCTATAAAGAGCTACCTGGTCGAAAAAGAAATAACCCCAAACAGTCCGCCCAATTCGTTAATCAGGGACAGCCACTGATTATTATGCTTTCTATTAATGAGTGGCTGTCCTCAATTCCCATAGGAAATCGACGGATTGGAATGTAAATGCGTCGATATTCAGGGGACATCATAGCGAAAATGTGATACAATCGATATCATGGCATATGGAAGGCGTTCGTCGTACACATCTTTTCGAGAACATCCCTGAACCCCATCAGGCACGAATAGACGTTGTCCTTCTTGAGACGGATGCGGCATTCCAGAAGCTTTTTGGTGATCCGACCTGCATCATCTCTATTGATCTCTCCCGCCATTGCAAAACTCCTGAAAACCAAATGGACTTATCCCAGATGAATTCGCGAATATCGTGCCACTCATTAATATATTAGAAATTGGCATGGAAGTTGATAGATACCGGATGGATCAACCTGAGAGGAATACCTGGACCATGTCACTCAATAACCTGCTGCCCATTGACAAAACCGGCATGGAACCCCGGGCCGCATCTCCCCGTTTTCGAACCGATCCCAAGGCCTTCAAGGCACTGCTGGAGGGAACTCTCCGCAACGAGACGGAGGGGTTCACTTCTGCCGTCCCGCCGCTATCAAAAGCACAATTGATGGATATCGTTAACAATGTTAGAATGCAAATGGACGCCCGCTTGATGCAGGCCTTCACATCCGATGCGAGGGTAGATATCGAGACCAGTTACCCAGGCCTCATGGCCGGTTTGACGATCCCCCCCCCGGATTCGTCAAATATACGACATGTAAATCAAAATTATGACACATCCGACGCGTGCGGCCGGATCGATGCCGCCATCCGTGAGGCGGCCCAAACCCACGGCGTCGATCCGGCTTTGGTCCGCAGCGTGATCAAGGCAGAAAGCGATTTCAATCCGAATAGCACCTCGCCGAAGGGGGCGATGGGATTGATGCAGCTCATGCCGGAAACGGCCCGGGAACTGGGGGTGAAAAACGGGTATGATCCGGTTGAAAATATCGAGGCAGGAACGCGTTATCTCAAAATGTTGCTGAACCGGTACGACAGAAATGTCCCTCTTGCGCTTGCCGCCTACAACTGGGGGATGGGCAATATCGAGAAAAGACCGGGGCAGATGCCGGCGGAAACAAGGCGGTACGTGGACAAGGTGACGCGCCAATACGCCGCGCTGAAGGCCTGACGCAGCGATCCAATCGGCGCAAGCCGATCCCGACGGAACCGGGGAGCCTCAGGAAAACAGCGTCAGGAACGCCTCGACGACTCTTTCGTCGAACTGAAGGCCGCTGTTCTTTTTCACCTTTTCAAGGGCGGCGGAAATATCGATGGCGGATCGGTACGGCCGGTTGTTGGTCATCGCGTCAAAGGAATCCGCAACGGCCAATATCCGGGAGAGGAAAGGAATGCCCGGCCCCGTCAATCCCTCGGGATAGCCTTTTCCGTCCCAACGCTCATGGTGATGCAGCAGGACGTTTCGTTCCTGGTCCAACAGAAACATCGGTTGCAAGATCCGGTAACCAACCTCGGTGTGCGCTTTAATGAATGTAAACTCTTCAAAGGTCAATCGGGCGGGTTTAAGAAGAATCTTGTCAGGTATCGCAATTTTCCCGATGTCATGGAGCATCGCGGCTATTTTGAGCGATTCAACCTCCTTGGTGTTACAATGCATGGCTTTCGCTATTGTTACCGACAGTCCGGCAACCCGGGAACAATGTTCCTCGGTGTAATGGTCGCGAGCCTGGATGGAGGTGAGGAGGGATTTGAATGTATCCAGCACATTGTTATACACGCTTTCGTACAATACCGTGTTTTCCAGATTCAGAGAAGCGCGCCTGGTCAGGCTGACAACATAGTGCAGGTCTTTTGCGGTAAAAGGGTCCAGGTGCCCCTTTCTACGGATGCAGAGAATCCCGAAAACATTGCTGCGAATCATCAGCGGCGCGCAGATCAGGGATGGCGCGATCTCGGGACGTTCGGTCGAATGGATCATCAACGCCCGTTTCTCGTCCGCAACTTGTTGGAAAACCCACGAAAGGGCCGGTATGGTTTTCTTTTCATAAACGTCACGGTCCGGGCTTTTTAGGATCTTTGGGTGAAACGCGCGCTCTTCTTCGTCAAACAGCAGCAGCGCGCACTCATCTCCATCGACGATGTTCATGGAGAGATCGACAATTTTTCGAAAGACGTATTCACTGTCTCCTTCGATATTTTCGAAAGATTCATAGATAAACCCCTGTACGGATAAATCCTTTGTTTTATCCGCTATTTTGGCTTCCGAACCGCCTTGCTTCGGCCCGACCTCTGCCGACAACTCCTTTTCATCGAGGCAGCTCTTGACCTTGTATAGCAGGTTATCGATATTGAAAGGTTTCTTCAGGAAGTCGACGGCCCCCTTTTTCATGGCCGAGACCGTCAAATCGACCGCAGGATGGGCGGTAATCATGATCACCGACGTATCGGGACTCATCTCTCGGAGCCTGGTGAGAAGCTCCATCCCCCCCACACCGGGCATCATGACATCACTGATCACCAGATCGAACGTGCTCCAGCGGCATTGATCGACGGCCTCTGCACCGTTTTCGGCCTCGCTTATTTCATAATCGCCGGTCTGGCTCAAGGCGTCACGGATCAACTGTCGCGTCGGAGGATAGTCATCTACAATCAGAATTTTTTTCTTCAGGAGGATTGTTTTCTCGACATTCAATGATTGCAACATCCTTCCTCACAAAAAAAAAGAGAGGGGATGAACCCACTCCTCTAACGGCGTATCCGTCAGACCCATATCGCACCGGGGACCTTGTAAACCGCGCGCATCTATTCCGCCGGCGAGCGGCGGGATCGCTATGGCTCAATCTTCTTGTCTTTCAGCAGGACATCCAACAGGCTGTAAGAAATTTTCTTGTTCGCATCGGCCCTCAGGGAGTCACTGCCGGAGAGCGTCACAAGATCGGCGTATCTGTCCGGTGAGGGGCTCTGCTGGGCATCGGGAAGGAATTTCGCCTTGCTCTGCTTGTTGTATGCCTTGATGATATTGTCTACCTGGTAAGCCGAAATCGTCATTTCTGACACCACCCTCTTTAATAGATCTCTTTGGTAGATATATCGGCTATCACTGGCTAAAACTTAAGAAAAAAAATTAAAAATTTATTATCACCGACCCATTCGACATTCCGTATGAAGAACGGTTGGTTATCGAACCTCATCCTCCGATTTTTCCAGTCGGAGACCCTTCGCGATCAGAAAGATCCTGTTTATGTATGAGCTACCCTCGCTTGTTCCAGTTCCACAACAAGATCGATTTCGCCGATGGTGACGCCCATCCGTTTGGCAACCTCTTCCCGACTTAGGCCCTCTCGAACCATTCGTATGATCTGCTCGTATTTTTCCCCGTCCGAGCCAACCGATTCCGCCTTGGCCTGCTGGAAGGCCATTTTTTGAATCATGGATTCCGCATTTTCAATGAGGATGACAATCCTTTTTTCTTTATTATCGAGTTGCCGGGCCAGTTTATTGAGTCTCTCCTCACTTTCCTGGACCGCCCGGAGAAAGAGGTCGGTGGAATCCTGAGAGTCCGTCATCAGTTTCTTGAGTTCCCCGACAGTCGCGCCATTGCCTCCCGGCGGATTTTTTGCCATGCGCTTGTTAAGCTGACGCAAGAGAAGCAGGATAACGACGAAAAAGGCGATATCGATGATAATCTGAAAATGGAGCAGTGATGGCAAATTTCGACCCCGCCCTCTCTTTATGGTTGATATCGGATCCGGATGGTGAGCAGATCGGCATCCCCGTCATGCGTCATTTCAACGCCACCGCCGGCCAGTCGGAAAAGCATCAGCGCGCAGATCAGATTTTTCTCTCCATCCGTGCCGCAGGACAGGGGGTCCGGCTTGGCGCCCACGGGGAACAAGATCTCCCGCCACCCCTGGACCAGACTGCCGCCGATATGGCTGATGCTCACGATCACGCATTGATCGTCACTGGTCGTCGCGATGCGGAAAGTCTCCTCATTTCGCTTTTGCGCGTTTTTTGCGGCCTCTCGGATCAACATCCAGAAAGCAATCGAATAATATGCGGTTATTCCAGTAATGGACGGCACGCCCATGTCCAGATGAATCTCTTTTTTGATGTTATGCTTATAGTCCAGGTAGAAATCGGCAAATCCCAGTTCCGCTTCAATGAGAGCGGAGAGATTCAAACTTTCGACATCCCGGGCGCCGAGCGCGTAAAATTTCCCCGTCGCCGAGCGGAACATATCGAAAAAATCTTCGGCTGCATCGTTGATGGCGTTGATATCGGATATCAATTTCTTGTAATCCGCGCCGATCTCCTTTTCGATCTTCGGGTAACGGTTCTCGATTTTTCGGATAAAATCCTCCAGACGCCTTTGCATCAATTTTGCGCGACCCATGATGCCGTTCAGCGGATTGGCAAAATTATGAAAAATCCCCGGCATGAGTTCGTCAAGAAAAGTGGCGAGGAATCTCTTCTCCAGAAATAAGTAAAGATCCATTTCATTCATGATTCATTCCCCATGATGGACGTTTAATGGATGCCCAACCGTGTCCGCATCGCCCCCTTGATCACCACGGCCGTTCAGCGCCCAGGTCAATCCAATTCGTAGCGCGTAAAATAGACGTTTTTCACCAGATCTTCGACGAGTAAGCGGTTCAGTTCGTTCTTCAACTTTTCCTTCAAACGACCCCTCCCCTCCGGCGAGAGGCCCTCTTGCGTCGGCTCTTTTTTCAGAACGTCGTAAATCACAGTTCTCACATCAACGCGATCGCCGCCGATGGCGCTTGCCGTCTTCTGATTCTCCAGTTCAAGGGCGACATCGCAGAAAACGATTCTGATATTACCCTTTTCATCCTTCTGGTCAACGACCATACCTTCAAAAACGACCATACCCTCAAAGATGGCGCCCTGTTTTACCTCAGGCAAAGGGATTACGGAAACAGCCTGTTTTTTCTGCGCGGCGGGGGAGTCCCGATCCATGGCTTGATAAAAACCGACCACGAAGCCGGCCATCAAACCAAGAAACACGACAGAAATCAAGATGATCCAGAAGAGGGGTTTACGTACCCACCCTATTACCTTCGATGAAAAATCGCCACCGGCTTGTTCTCCGGAGGATCCATCGTCTATCCCGTTTTCCGCGGTCGCTTCATCCTGCTGGGTCTCCCCACTGGGTTCCTCAGGAGCGATCTCCAGCATGTCAAGTTTCGCTTTTTTCGTCATTCACTTTACACCCGCCGCCGCAACTGTTCAATGCCCTTTTGCCGGCGTCGCAAAAAGGGCCCGCATCTGATTGATTGTCTGTTTAAAATCGATCTTTTCGTCGATGTCCTGTTTCAAAAATCCATTCACACGGTCGATCATGGTGACGGCATAATCGATTTCGGGGTTGCTCCCCTTCACGTACGCACCGATATTGATGAGATCTTCCGCCTTCTTGTACGCTGCAAGAATCTGAATAATTTTCCGCGCCATTTGCCTGTGTTCGTCATCTACAATGTCCAGCATGACGCGGCTGACGCTTTGCAGCACATCAATGGCCGGGTAATGACCCTTGCTGGCCAGCTCCCGAGTCAGAACGACATGGCCGTCGAGGATCGATCTTGCCGCGTCCGCGATCGGTTCATTGAAATCGTCGCCTTCCACAAGAATCGTGTAAAGACCCGTGATACTGCCGCGCTTTTCCATGATCCCGGACCGCTCCAGCAATTTGGGAAGAAGACTGAACACGGAAGGGGTATAGCCTTTGGCCGCCGGCGGTTCACCTACGGAAAGACCGATTTCCCGCTGCGCCATCGCAAATCTCGTCAGGGAGTCCAGCATCAGCAAGACATTTTTCCCAAGATCCCTGAAATACTCGGATATCGATG
The DNA here is from genome assembly GCA_007280905.1 of Porphyromonadaceae bacterium. Classification (GTDB taxonomy): domain Bacteria; phylum Bacteroidota; class Bacteroidia; order Bacteroidales; family UBA12481; genus UBA12481. Next base: position 23,696 of record QYQM01000021.1, read on the forward strand.
TCGCCACATATGCAGCCCGCATCCGTATCAGCGGATGCATATCCGATCCCGCGACAACCACCACAGATCTTGCCAGCCCCTTCTTACCAAGATTTTTTTCAAGAAACTCCCGAACCTCTCTCCCCCTTTCACCGATCAGACCGATGACATTCACATCCGCATTGGTGTTCCTGGCCATCATTCCCAGCAGAATGCTTTTGCCGACCCCTGACCCGGAGAAAATCCCCATTCTCTGCCCTTTTCCGCAACAGAGAACACCATTCAACGCCCGGATGCCGAGATCCACCGGTTCGGCGATACGTCCCCTTGCGAGCGGATTGATCGGATCGGCATAAATGGGGTAGTCGCTTTCACATTCGATAGGCCCTTTGTTGTCAATCGGATTCCCCAGACCATCAATGACCCTTCCCAGCAGGTTTTTCCCCACATTTACGCCGGCCTTGCGGCCAAGCGAGACGATCTTGCATCCCGGGCTCAACCCCTGACTGGTTTGGAGCGGCATCAGGAGCACCTTCCCCTTCTTGAATCCCACCACTTCGGCTACGACGGGTTTGGCCGACCCGGCCGGGAAGATACCGCAAAGCTCGCCGATGGAGGCGGCAGGACCGTTTCCCTCCACCACCAGTCCGATCATTTCAGTGACTTTGCCGTGAATACGGATGGGGTTCGCCTCCCTCACGAGACGATGGTATTTGGCAAAGTCAATCATGCATCACCGATTCTTCGAGAAAAGTTCCGTATCCCTTCGATGCCGGTCATTGCCGTTTTCATTTCATTATACTGCTGATCCAGCCGCGCATCGACTTCACCGCATATGGTTTCAATGATTGCCCCGCCGCGCTGAATCGATTCGTCCTCCGCGAAGGTCATGTTTCGAATCCCGTCAAAGCTCTGAAGAAAGTCGTTCTTGATCTCAATCATAAAGTGAAAATCCTGCGGGTGAACCCGGATCTTCATATTCTCCCGGTCGCCGATATTCTTTATGGCCTCCTTGAGAACGCCCCGGATCACCTCCCGGTTCGTCGTCGCTTCAAGATGAATCACCTTTTCAGCGACGGCCAGGGACAATTGAACGATCTCCCCTTCCAGGTTCTCAAGGGTGCTTTTCTTCAGAGCCGACATTTCTTTGACGATAACGGACATCGCCTGGAGTGTTTGCAAGGTCTCACTTTTTTCAAGTTCCCTCCCCTTTCGGATGCCTTCCGACAGCCCTCTTTCATAAGACTCCTGCTCCGAGATCCGGTTTTTTCTTGCAAAAGCCTCCTTGACTCTCTCCGGGTCAAACTCATCCGCCGACAGGGCATGATCTCCCGGCGCCCTGAAAAAATTCACTTCCTCCGATTTGATCACTTTACGACCGGAA
>QYQM01000007.1 GCA_007280905.1 Porphyromonadaceae bacterium
GAGTAGCATGACGGGATCCCGGCCTTCGCCGGGATGACAATGTTAACGCCCTGATTAATGTCGAAGTAAGATGAACAGTTGGAGGATTAAGGATACTCAAGTTTCGCATGTCTCAGTTAAGCCGCACGGGCGTTGAGCTGACAGGGAAAAGGGATGCTGAAAGAATCATTTCAAATGGTTATACAAGCATAGGGGTTACGTGACAATCCTCTTTGGAGGTGATTATGATTTCTTTTCCTAATGCTACTTCCATCTTTACAATGCTATCTAAAGTAAGGTTATGCAAACCAGATAACCACCTGCTTACTTCGCTCTCATGTTTTCCAAGTCGCTTGGCGAATTCTTTTTGAGACCAGCCTCTCTCCTTAAGCAGAGAATATATCTGTTCTGTTATCGCCAGATTCTTTGAGACAAATTGACGGTTTTCAGGTTTAATTCTTTGCCTGATTCGTCCTGCAACGTCTTGTTTAGCTTTCATAATTCAATTTCTAATCCTGGCAGGTAAACGATGTCGGTTCTGTCTTTGTTCCAGGAGATTTCGTTTTCAATAAATAACTGATTGATTTTTTGTGTTATACGATTGGCTCGCTTGATATGGGGCCCAACATTAGGACAATCTTTCGCATTCGTTTTGGTTTTAACTCCACCATTAAATAAAAATACCACGCTTTCATTCACCCTGAGGCAGTATAACCTCAAATTGTTAACCAGGATTTTATGCATTCTCATAAATGAAGAAGGCGGAGGTAGTGCCGATACATCCGCTGTTATGGCCTCATTTCGAAAATTGGAATTCGTCCAGTCTTACTATGGTCGCAAAATTATTCATTTAGAAATTATTCCCAATAATAATTAACATAAAAGTTAATCGAACTAATAGAGAGATCTCTGGGATTTTGTCTGGTTGGTAGGCCTCCACTGTATTTTCACTGTGCTGGCGCTTCCGGAGCGTCCTTAGACGTATTGCATAATGACATCTGTTTTTGGATATAGATGCAATCCGTAACCATAATGGAAAAAACATACGACAAATAACCCTTGATCATGCCCCCAGAACCATTAATTTAACCGCGGTAAAATCCAAACCCTGCATGAAATGAGAGTGCAAAGAAATGCATCTTCCATCGTCACAATAGAAGAGCCCGGGCCATCAGTCGACCTTGGCCTGTTGATACCCCTGATCGAAAAATACAAGACAACAAAAGGCAACATGATTTCTGATGCCATAGATGAAGTCCTGATTTTGAACTGGTTTTCATTTTGAGTAACTTTGTCGACTACAAATTGGTACCCGTGAACGCAATCTCTCATGTTTTCTTCCTGTTTCTCATCTTTCTGACCATTTCCCCAAACAGTTTCAGTCAGTTTCAGCCGACTCCTGTCAAACGATCGAATAACCAAATCACCATTAACGGGAAGAATTTTTATCTTCATGAAGTTCTGAAAGGCCAAACCCTCTACGGAATATCGAAAGAGTATCAGGTGAGCGAAGAGGAAATCAAGAAGTTAAATCCGGATCTGAATAAGAAATCTGTTTTTCCGGGTATGGTTTTACGTATACCAGATTTAGGAACGACGACAACACCCTCTGCGGGTAAGGAGGAGTTCAAATTCATCACGCATACAGTCCTGCCCAAAGAAACCTTTTTCTCAATTTCCAGGCGATATGGAATTAAGGTCGACGAAATCAGGGAGTTGAATCCGGAAGCAAAATGGGGATTGAAAACCGGTCAGATTATTAAAATACCTAAGGATAAGATCACTATTTTGGAGAAAACCCCGGTTACGGAAGAAAAAACGGTGAAGACAGATTTAGAGGATCCCAATCAGGCATCAGTTAGGGAAAGGGCCGAACAACCATGCCGGGTTAGACCTTTTCCCCATGAAAATGAAAATTTTCAACTTGCTATCCTACTGCCGCTGAATATAACGCAAAATGACACCTTAAGCTATTCAGATACTTTAAAACCAGAACACTTCCGGTTTTATGAATTCCTCGAGGGAATATATCTGGCCATTGATTCGATGAGACTCGAAGGCTTAAATCTGACTGTTGAGGTTTTCGATACAGAAAGAAATCCGGAGACCATCATGGGGATCATTGAAAACGATAAACTTAAGGAGGCCGATCTGATCATCGGCCCGGTTTTTCCCAATGAAATTGAGATTGTTGCAGCGTTTGCCAAAAGCAAACATATTCCAATGATATCTCCTTTATCCACCTTTGATGTGGTTAAGAGCAATCCTTATGCCTTTCAGGTCAGGAATAAGCTTCCCAGGCAAATTGAACTTGCGACGACCTATTTAGGATCAAAATACAACCAAAATGTTTTGGTCATTGGCCGGATCTCGGAAAAGGGAAATCCTGAATTCACGCGTTTCCTTGGATACCTCGGTCTACAAATTAAAGAGCACGATCCCGCAAAAAAGGCCACCTTTAAAACGATTTATTATAGTGAAACCTCGCGGAATTTTATGAATGCAGATTCCCAGACAATCCCATTTGAGGGTTATTTATCCGCGTCTTCGCCAAACTATATCATTCTTCCATCTGAAAATGAGGTTTTTATTACCGAAGTAATCAATGAGCTTCATCAGATGTCGACTACGCGAAATATTCATGTATTTGGTTTGAATCAATGGGTTTTTAAAGATCTGGATTTGGGTAACCTGTATAATGTTAACCTGGAGCTTTACAGCGATTTTGAGGAGGAACCTTTTGTGGACTATACCGATCCGAGCGTTCTCAATTTCTGCCGCAAATACAAAGAAAACTGGAATATCGAACCTTCCAAGTACAGTTTTCAGGGTTTCGATATTGCCTATTTTTTCACGAGGGCTTTGTTCCAGTTTGGTCGTAATCTAACCTCCTCGGTTCCTTGCTGGACTGAATACCTAAATCATCCTTCCATGCTGACTCCCATGAGGTTTCAATCCAATAGCAATGCCAATGGTTTTGATAACCTTGCAGTTACCATTATCCGGTATCAGAAGGATGAATTACTCAGAAAGAAGGTTAATTAATCTCCCAGCGTAGCCACCATTACTGCTTTGATGGTATGCAGGCGGTTTTCTGCCTCGTCGAAAACGATAGAGTTTTCAGATTCAAAAACCTCCTCGGTAACTTCCATGCCATCCAAGCCAAACCGCTGGAAAATTTGCTCACCAACGGCAGTTTCACGGTTATGAAATGCCGGCAGGCAATGCAGAAACTTAACACCCGGATTGCCGGTCATTTCCATAACATTGGAATTAATCTGATAGGGCTTTAGCAGGCGGATGCGCTCTTCCCAAACGCTGTCCGGTTCTCCCATGGAAACCCAGACATCGGTACAGAGGAAATCGCAGCCTTTTACCGCCTCCTGAACATCTTCTGTCAGGGTTATTCTTCCTCCGGTATGGGATCCGACTTCCCGGCATGTTTTCACCAATTCATCAGTTGGAAACAAGAATTTTGGTGCAGCAACCCTGAAATCCATGCCCATTTTCGATGCGCCAACCATCAAGGAATTGCCCATATTATTGCGGGCATCACCGAGGTAACAGAAAGAGATTTCATTGAGCGAACCACTGAAATGTTCGATCATGGTCATAAAATCTGCCAGTATCTGAGTAGGGTGAAACTCAGTGGTCAGGCCGTTCCAAACCGGGACCCCGGCATATTTTGCCAGTTCTTCCACGATGGATTGTGCATATCCGCGGTACTCAATTCCGTCGTATAAACGGCCGAGCACGCGGGCTGTATCTTTCATCGACTCTTTCTGCCCGATCTGAGAGCCTGACGGTCCGAGATAGGTAACATGGGCACCCTGGTCCATAGCGGCCACCTCAAAAGCACAGCGGGTTCTCGTTGAAGCCTTTTCGAAAATTAAGGCGATGTTTTTGCCCTTCATCCGCTGCTGTTCATAACCGCCATATTTTGCCGCTTTCAGATCAAATGACAGATCAAGAAGAAAGTCGATTTCTTTTGGAGTAAAATCCAATAATTTCAAGAAACTCCGGTTTCTCAGGTTGTAAGCCATGTCTGTGTGTTTTAAGTTTTTTGTTGATATTTTGCCATGTCCACGGGATCATAATCCATCGTTATCTTGGATCCGTATGATTTATCCTCCAGCTTGAAAGCTTCTGTAATCACTGCTTTTTGGCCTCCATGCTCCAAAAATTGCAGGCAGGCACGGATTTTTGGCGCCATGGATCCTTCGCTGAACTCACCGGCCTCAAGATACTTTTTGGTATCTGCATAATTCAGAAATTCAAGCGTTTCCTGATCGGGCCTTTTATAATTCTTATAAATAAAAGGCACATCGGTTAAAATATAAAATTCTTCAGCACCAACCCGGCCAGCCAAAAGACTGGATGCCAAATCTTTATCGATAACGGCTTCAGCAGCACGCACTTTTCCTTCAGCGTCAAAATACACGGGAATTCCACCACCTCCTACCGCAATGGTAATGACTCCCTGCCTCGCCAGTGTCTTTATAACATTTTCATTTATGATCTGTACCGGTGAAGGAGAGGGGACTACCCTTCTCCAGCCTCCAGCCGTCTTTATCTCTTTTTTAAAGGTCCACCCTTTATCAATGGTCAGCTGATTTGCCTGATCGTGAGAATAAATTTTACCGATCCGTTTAGTCGGGTTTTGAAATGCCGGATCATTTTCAGCAACAACCACAGCAGTAACTAACGTAACTATTTCTTTATCAACATTATGCTTGATGAGAACATTACGCATCATGCGCTCGATCATATAGCCGATACCGCCCTGGCTATCAGCAACACAGATATCAATTGGCATCTGAGGAATATGATAGGTTTGTTCCCCGGCGTCATTACGCATGAGAATATTTCCAACCTGTGGCCCGTTCCCGTGCGTGATTACGAGATCATATCCCTGATTAATCAAAAAAACGAGGTTTTCAAGGGTATCGGTTGTATTCTGTTCCTGTTCCTCAATAGTTCCAGCCTGATTTTCCCGCAATAATGCGTTTCCCCCTAAAGCAACCACCGCTAGCTTATTCATAATCTGCGCCAATATTAGAGTTCGAAATTAATCATATTTTCCAAGGTATTCACCCGAAAAAGGCCTGATCAACCACCGCTTCAGGTAACTCAGGTATTAATACCGAACGGGATATTCTTATAATTTTTCTATTTTTGTTGAGGCAGGTCACCTAGTATTCACGCACCACAGGAGGGAATCTTTATACATGGTTTCATCAGCAATCCCCAGGAAAAAGAAAAAACAGGCTGTCGAAAAGAAAAGGAAGCCTGTTCACGGGAGAATCAAGTTGGTTCTCGGGCTATTTTTCCTTTTCATGGCTCTATTCGCCGGGATATCCTTTATTTCCTACCTTTTCAGTTGGAAAGCCGATCAGAGTTTTCTCGATACAGAACTAACAACCAACCTCGTTAATCCGGATATTCGGGTTGATAACCTGGCCGGAAAAGCGGGTGCCATAATCAGTAACCTCTTTATCTATAAATGGTTCGGTATTTCCTCGTTGATTCTGGTGGCTTTATTTATGTTATATGGAATCGCACTGCTGGGTTCACGGATTTTACCACTGGGCCGCACAACCAAATACGGTCTGATCGCGATGATATGGATCTCCGTAATGCTTGGTTATGCCCTTCCCCAGGAGGCCTTTCAGTTCGGTGGCGGTCATGGTATATCAATAGCAGAATGGCTAAAGGCACTCATGGGTTCGGCCGGAACACTGGTCGTCATTGTGGTTACCGGACTGGCATTCCTTGTTTTATTATTCAGATTGACTCCTGATCATTTCAAGCATGCAGAAGTAAACAGATTTGTTGTACCAGTTCCTGAAGAAGATGATTTGGCAGACGATGAATTCATTATAACCGACATAAGCGAGGAAGAAACTCTGATCCAGGAAATTCCGGATCCGCAGATGACTGTAACGGATGCTGCGGAAGCAAATGAAGATAAATTTGATATGCGTGCACCGACAGGCGACTATGATCCTACATTGGAACTATCCGGTTATCAGTTCCCCGGTTTCGACCTGCTCCGTGATCATTCCATCGGGCACCCAAAGGTTTCGGATGAGGAGTTAATAAGCAATAAGAACAAAATCGTTGAAACCCTGGCTAATTATAAGATCAAAATCGAAAAGATCAAAGCAACCATCGGTCCGACGATAACCTTATATGAAATCATACCTGCCCCCGGGGTTCGGATTTCCAAAATAAAAAACCTGGAAGATGATATTGCGCTGAGTCTTTCTGCTCTGGGGATCAGGATCATTGCGCCAATACCTGGCAGGGGCACTATCGGGATTGAAGTCCCCAACCGGAAACCGGAAACCGTATCCATGCAAACGGTGCTGGCTTCCAGGAAATTTCTGGATAACGACTTTGATCTCCCTATTGCACTGGGGAAAACCATAAGCAATGAAACATTCGTATTCGACCTCACCAAGATGCCACACCTGCTTGTGGCAGGGGCAACCGGACAGGGAAAATCGGTAGGGATCAATGCCATTATTACTTCATTGCTCTATCGAAAACATCCGTCACAGCTGAAATTTGTAATGATCGACCCAAAAAAAGTTGAACTCACCCTCTACTCAAAACTCGAAAAACACTACCTGGCTAAACTTCCGGATTTTGATGAACCGATCATTACCGATACTCAACATGTTATTCTTGTATTGCAATCCCTTAGTGCTGAGATGGATAAAAGATACAATCTACTGAAGAAAGCTGAGGTCAGAAACATTAAAGAATACAACGATAAATTCATCAAGCGGCGGTTGAATCCCGAAAAAGGGCACATGTTCATGCCGTATATCGTGCTGATAATCGACGAGTTTGCCGATCTTATCATGACAGCCGGCAAGGAGATTGAGATTCCTCTCACTCGTATTGCACAGCTGGCCAGGGCTGTTGGTATTCACATTATCATTGCCACCCAGCGGCCATCCACCAACATCATTACCGGTACAATAAAAGCAAATTTCCCGGCACGTATTGCTTTTCGGGTCCCTTCGATGATCGATTCACGAACCATTCTCGACAGTCCCGGAGCCAACCATCTGGTGGGCCGGGGCGACATGCTGGTATCCATTGGTGCCGACCTGATCAGGGTACAATGTGCATATATCGAAACCGATGAAGTTGAACACCTTACGACATTTATCGGCAATCAAAAAGGATACCCGATGGCCTGGCCGCTCCCGGAACCAAAAACCGACAGCCAGGATGAATCCAGAGAGGTCAGTACGGATAAGCTCGATGAACTCTTTGAAGAAGCGGCACGATTAGTGGTCACCACACAGCAGGGATCCACTTCATCCATCCAGCGAAAATTTTCAATCGGCTATAACCGAGCAGGACGCATCATGGACCAGCTGGAAGCCGCAGGAGTGGTTGGACCTGTGGATGGCAGCAAACCCCGGCAGGTTTATTACCACGATCTTTACACACTGGAGAAGTTCTTAAATCAACGTAGTTAAATTGTTAATAATGAATAAATTAACCACCATTCTCTTCTCGATAATTATTCTTCCGTTTACTTTACACGGACAAAATCCGGCCGATACAAAATCCCTGATGGATCGTGTCTCAAAAAAATTGCAATCGTATACCACTATTAAGGCAGATTTCAGCTTTACCTTATCGAATCCTGAAGAAAAGATTAATGATACCCATGAAGGATCCCTGTTCATGAATGGGTCGAAATACCGGTTGAGCATTATGGGAATCCTGGCTCTGTGCGATGGTGAAACTTTATGGACGGTTAATCAAGAACTGAAGGAGGCGAATATTATTGATCCCGATGAGAATGAGATGTTTAATCCCAAGAGTATCTTCACCCTGTATGAAAAGCATTTCAAATATGAACCGGTGGCGGTTGCCGGAGATAAAGTAACAGTTGACCTGGTCCCGACTGGTAAGGAAGAAACCTATTTAAAGATCAGGATGGACATTTTAAAATCAAAAGATCAGATTGACCAGGTCACTTATTATTCAAAAGATGGCAATCAGTACATTATCAAGATAAAGTCTTTCTCATCCAACATTCCGGCTGACGACAGGATGTTTATTTTTAACATAAACCAATTCCCAGGAGTTAAAGTTTTTGATATGAGATAGATTAACCTAATTCCAGACACCATGGTACCTGCCCTGCTGATCCTGTTCTACCTTCTTGCTTCGGCCCTGATTGTTTTTTTCTGCAACCGGTTTAAATGGATGAATAACGTGGGGGCCATTCTTTGGGCTTATGGTATCGGCCTGGTTATCGGGAGCCTCCATCTCCTTCCCGAGGGATCGGTTAAAGTGCAGTCATCTATATCTGATATTACTGTACCGCTGGCCATTCCATTATTACTCTTCTCTCTGGATTTTAAAAGATGGGTTAAACTCGCAAGAGTAACCTTCCTTTCCATGCTTACTGCCCTTGCCGGGGTGATAATTGCAATAACTATTGGATTTTTCATTTTCAGGGCAGGGGTTCCGGATGCCAATAAGGTTGCCGGGATGCTGAGCGGGGTTTACACGGGAGGCACTCCAAATATGTTTGCCTTGAAAACCGCCCTTTCTGTGGATAATAACCTCTTTATCCTTACCCAGACTTACGACATGGTGATCTGTGCGGTTTACCTGATGCTACTTATTTCGGTAGGCCAGCGGTTATTTCATCTGGTTCTTCCCCGATTCAAAAAGACCGAAGCAGCCGACAAGGTTGGACTTGAATTTGAGCAGGAGGCAGAATTTGACTCTTTTACCGGTTTTTTCCGTAAAGATAATTTCTGGCCGGCCACAGGAGCGCTTGGTGTTGCAGCAATTATCATGGCGATTGGCGTTGGGGCTATGGAACTGACTCCCCGGAATTCAAAAATGATTGTTGTCATTCTGACCATAACCACGTTGGGATTGGGAGCCTCATTTATTCCGAAAATCAACCAGATAAAAAAATCCTTTCAGCTGGGAATGTATCTGATCGTAGTTTTTAGCATGGCTATTGCTTCCATGGCCGATATCAAGATGCTGTTTACCATGACCAACGGGTTGTTCTTTTTTGTGTTTATAGCTGTCTTTGGCAGTCTTGTGATACAAGTCTTTCTTAGCAGACTGTTAAAAATAGATGCGGATACCACAATAATCACCAGTACCGCTTTTGTTTTCTCTCCACCATTTGTACCGGTTGTTGCCGGGGCGCTCAAGAATAAGGAAGTGATCATTTCCGGTATTACTGTTGGATTAATTGGCTATGCCATAGGTAATTATCTGGGAGTAACGTTATCATACGTTCTCGGTCTTATGATGTAGACAGATATGAAGTCAATCATATATTTGATTTAATTCCATATGGAAAGGCAGGAAAAACTCAAAGCACTTAGGAAATTAATGACAGACCAGGGGCTGGACTGTTATATCATACCGGCCTCAGATCCGCATCAGAATGAATATATTCCTGCATGCTGGCAGTTTCGTTCGTGGCTTTCAGGATTTACCGGATCTGCAGGAACCCTAGTGGTAACAGCAGATGTTGCAGGTTTATGGACCGATTCGCGTTACTTTATCCAGGCGGAAAAGCAGCTGGAAGGAAGTGGCATTGAACTATTTAAGCTGAAAATCCCCCATACCCCGGAACATATTCCATGGCTGGCCTCAACACTTCCCTCAAATTCAAAAGTCGGTATTGACGATCGCTTCTTTTCCCTCCGAATGGTTCAATATATCCAGGATGTTTTGAATGGGGCCGGACAACAACTATCGACAGGCATAGATTTACTGAGTCCGATCTGGATTGATCAGCCACCTATCCCGGCTAATCCTGTATTTATTCATGATATTAAATTTGCGGGTTTATCCCGACAGGAGAAAATCAGGAAAGTGGTTGAGGAAATGAATGAATTAAAAACTGACTATCACCTTATTACAACTCTTGACGACATAGCCTGGCTGCTCAATCTCCGTGGCAGTGATATCTCTTTCTGTCCGTTCTTTATCAGTTTTTGTATGGTTACTTCCAATCATACCCACCTTTTTATCAACCAGGATAAAATCCCTGCTTCGGTCTCTAAAGCATTGTCAGAGGATAATATCTCCATTCATCCCTACGAGGCGATATCCCGATTTTTAGAAAAACTCCCAAAAGGATCGACCATTTTCTTGTCACCTGAGAAGGTCAATCATGCTCTGATACAATCGATTCCATCCGATGTTATACAGAAAAACGGGATGAATATCACAACCGGGATGAAAGCGATCAAGAACCCCGTTGAAATTGAGGGTTTGAAACGGGTGATGGTGAAAGATGGCATAGCCTGGGTTAAAACTCTGCATTGGATTGAACAACAGGTATATTCCGGTATTACGGAATCCGAATGGTCTGTTGCATTAAAAATCGCGGAATACAGATCGGCTCAGCCCGAATATCAGGGAGAAAGCTTTCAGCCCATATCCTCTTACGGATGGCATGGTGCTGTGGTACATTATAGTGTCACTCAGGAAGAATCCCTCAACCTCCGACCTGAAGGGATTTTCCTGCTCGATTCAGGCGGACATTATTCAGATGGAACCACCGATACCACACGAACCGTTTCTTTATCAACTCCTGATAGCCAGCAGAAATCTGATTTTACCCGTGCTTTAAAAGGCACTTTAGGAGTCTCCATGCTCAGGTTTCCAAAGGAGACCAAAGGATTCCAGATGGACATTCTTGCACGTAAATCATTATGGGACATTGGCTTGAATTACGGTCACGGTACCGGGCATGGGGTTGGTTTTTTTGGGTCGGTGCATGAAGGACCTCAAACCATCGGCACCTCCGCATCCGGATATCTGAACATTTGTTTGGAACCGGGTATGGTTACAACGGTAGAACCGGCCATCTACCGTGAGGGCAGTTACGGAATGCGAACCGAAAACATGACCCTTGTTGTGGAGGATCTGAACAACGAATACGGCGTTTTCTACCGGTTTGAGACGCTTACTCTGGCTCCGATAGACCGGCGGTTGATCGACAAGAATCTTTTGACACCGGCTGAACTGGACTGGCTAAATGCTTACCACCTTCGAGTTTATGCTGAACTTGCTGATTATCTGACCACTGAAGAGCAAATCTGGCTGACAGAGGCAACTAAACCGTTATAGCTATTGAGTATGGATCTGCTTATCAAGAATATCAGGCAATTGATTCAGATTATGGAGCCAGGAAACTTGTGTGTTGCCGGTAATAAGATGAGCCATCTGAATCTGATTGAAAACGCCTGGCTGGCAATTAAAGATGGGTTAATCGCAGATTATGGCCCGATGGATTCATGCAGGGTAAAATCAGAATCAGAGATAGATGCAAGCGGAAAGATCGTTATGCCGGCATTCTGTGATTCCCATACACACCTGGTTTATGCAGGCAGTCGTGAGCAGGAATTTGTCGACCGTATCCGCGGACTCTCCTATGAAGAGATCGCCCAAAGGGGAGGCGGCATCAATAATAGCGCCATCAGATTGCGCCAAGCCTCTGAAGATGAACTGTATCAGGAGGCATTAGTCCGGATAAACGAGATTGTCAGTCAGGGTACCGGAGCTGTGGAGATCAAGAGCGGTTACGGACTGGATACAGAATCTGAACTGAAGATGCTAAGAGTCATCCGAAGATTGAAAGAAACAACCCCGCTTACCATAAGATCCACATTTCTTGGCGCTCATGCTGTTCCACCGGAATTCGCAAATAACCAGGATGGGTATGTTAATCTGATTTTACACGATATGATTCCCAAGGTAGCTGCCGAAAATCTGGCTGATTTTGTTGATGTGTTTTGCGATCGGGGCTTTTTTACTGTTGATCATACGGCCAGGATATTAGAAACTGCGGCCAGATACGGTTTGCGTCCGAAAATTCATGCCAACGAGCTCGACTTTTCCGGAGGTATTCAGGCTGGAATAAAGTTTAATGCGCTATCAGTAGATCATTTGGAGTACACCGGTGAAGAGGAGATCCGGGCTTTGCTCGGGAGCCGGACCATGCCAACCCTGCTGCCGGGCGCGGCGCTTTTCCTGGGATTGATCTGGCCCCCGGCAAGAAATATGATTGATGCCGGGTTGCCTGTAGCATTGGCCAGTGATTTTAATCCCGGATCCTCCCCGACAGGGAATATGATGCTGATTCTCGCTCTCGGCTGTATATGTTTGAAAATGCTGCCGGAAGAAGTGATCCATGCCTCCACCATCAATTCTGCCTGTGCAATGGGTTTGGAAAACCAGCTTGGCAGCATCACAACCGGCAAGAAAGCCAATCTGATCATAACCCGGCCAATCCCTGGATATGGCTATTTACCCTATGCTTTTGGTTCCAACCTCGTCGATGCAGTTATCCTGAATGGCCAAATAATCGAAAACAAATAATTCTATCTCCATGAATAAGCGATTAATTGAATGTGTCCCCAATTTTAGCGAAGGAAACAATCTACCCATAATCAAACAAATAACCGACCAGATCGAATCAGTGTCCGGAATCCGGCTGCTGGATGTTGATCCCGGAAAGGCTACCAACCGAACGGTTGTGACTTTCGTGGGCACCCCGGAAGATGTTATTGAAGCGGCATTCCTTGGTATTCGTAAAGCCTGCGAGGTGATAGATATGCGGCACCATAAAGGAGAGCATCCCAGATTTGGTGCTACCGACGTATGTCCGTTTGTTCCGGTCAGCGGTGTTACCATGGAAGAAACAGCCGAATATGCAAGGATCCTGGCCAGGCGAGTAGGTGAAGAATTGCAGATACCGGTTTATTGCTATGAATTTGCTGCTTTTGAAGAAAAAAGGAAGAATCTTGCAAATATCCGTAGCGGGGAATATGAAGGATTGCCCGAAAAACTAAAGGACCCTGAATGGGAACCCGATTTCGGGCCTTCAGAATTTGTTTCCAGAACCGGATCCATCGCCATCGGGGCGAGAAATTTTCTGGTAGCGTATAATGTTAATCTGAATACCACATCAATCCGCCGGGCCAATTCAATTGCATTTGACATCCGTGAGGCAGGCCGCATCCTTCGTCAGGGGGATCAAGTAACAGGGCCAGTGATCAAGGACGAAAACGGTGAGCCGGTCCGAGTTCCGGGATCATTGAAAAAGGTAAAAGCAATCGGCTGGTACATTGAAGAATATGGTATGGCGCAGATATCGATCAACCTGACTGATATTTCTATAACTCCGATCCATGTTGCATTCGAAGAGGTTTGTAATAAAGCCATCGAAAGAGGTATTCGGGTTACCGGATCAGAGTTGGTTGGTTTAGTCCCGCTTGATGCAATGCTGCAGGCTGGTCGCTATTTTCTGAAAAAACAGCAGCGTTCAACCGGCATCCCGGAAAAAGAGATCATTAATATTGCGGTGAAATCATTGGGTTTAGATGACCTGAAACCATTTATACCCAAGGAAAAGATCATTGAATATATACTGGCCGACCAGGATAATCATCCGCTTATTAATATGGACCTGGCCTCCTTTGCCGATGAAACGGCTTCGGAATCACCTACGCCCGGCGGGGGATCTATTTCCGCCTATATGGGAGCAATGGGTGCTGCATTGGGCACTATGGTTGCCAACCTTTCCTCTCATAAAAGGGGCTGGGATAACCGGTGGGAAGAGTTCTCCGATTGGGCGGACAAGGGCATGTATTATGTCAAGGAACTCAACAGAATGGTAGATGAAGACACCCATTCTTTTAACCTGGTGATGGATGCTTTTGCTTTACCAAAAAATAATGACGAAGAGAAAAAGATCAGAAAAGAGGCCATTCAGGCAGCTACCCGATATGCGACGGAAGTTCCTTTCCGGGTTATGCAATTGGCGCTGGAATCCATGGATGTTCTTGAGTCAATGGCAAAAATCGGCAATCCGAACTCGGTTTCGGATGCCGGAGTTGGGGCTTTGGCTGCCCGATCTGCTGTTTTAGGGGCATTTCTGAATGTTAAAATCAATGCACGCGACTTGAATGATCGTGTTTTTGCCGAAGATATTCTGGTGCAAGCCAAAGAAATTGAAACTTTGGCTATTGATAAGGAAATCAGGATATTGGAAATCGTCAAGGCTAAGATTTAAAGCCAAATCAATAAAACATGGTGACAATCCATGACCCGGGTTCATTTATTATGAATCTGAGTTCACAGGTAATAGTTGCTGTCTGGAAAGAATTGGGAGCATTGAAAATTACTTTACCTTTAAAAGGAAAAGTCACCTGTTCAAATCCCGTAAATGAAGTGGTGTTTTCAGAACCTGAACTGCCCTGCATCAGCAGGTTGCTTATATTATTTGATTCACCTCCGTTACGGAAGAATTTATACTTGACATAAGGTCTGTCTCCCACCTTCATGCATGATACCCTGCCAATATTGTTCCGGTAATCAATCACATAAGGAGCCAGAGCGCGTTCTCCAATGTATTTATCCTCTTTCCAGACACCAGCAAGCACTGAATCTCTGCCCATAAATTTAAAGGTGTATTTACCATCACCCTCTCTGAGGCCCTTTTTCCATTCCCCCTTGTACGTTTCACCTGTTTGCCAGATATAGGTTCCAACACCATCCGGAAAACCTTTTTTGAATTTACCTTTATACTGGTCAATACCAAAAGCCTCACCAGGGCCATCAGCGAGACCCTGTTTACAGGATCCTGTGTATGAGTCACTAATCCCTGGCATAAGCACTTTACAGTCGTTCTGTGCATTGATGACAGAAACGAATAAAGAAATTGTCAATATTCCTGCAAACAGAATTGCTCTTTTCATATCCGGAACTTTAAAATTAAGATCAGCTTACTTGCCTGCAAAAATATAAATTATTAAACTTTTCCAGTGTCATCAAAAGTTTTTAGCACAAAAATCGCACCATATTAAGTTACGAGAATAATTTTAAAAAAAGAAGAGAGCCCCCTGAGGCTCTCTTCTGATAAAAGTTTAACCGATTAAATTCTAATGAACATCAGTTTGAGTTGGGATTGGGTTTTTCCTGGTATTCCACCACAACTGGCTTGTAATGCCATTTGTACTGAACATGCCTTCATTGATTGACTCAATGTGCTGAGTAGCCCTTGCAGCAGCAACATTATCAGTATTATAGGTATCCTCGCTTAATGCATACTGTACTCTTACTGGAAGTCCAAGGCCCGGGTAATAAGCTCCCTCAAGTTGATATTCAAAGATTCTCTCCGGGAAACCGGTCCTTCTTATCTCAGAATAAGCCTGGACGCCCTGTCCGAACATACCTGCCCATCTTTGTTCGCAGATAAGCTGGAATTTATGAGCATCAGTGCCTCCCCAAGCAACCAGAGGATCAGCAAGATAAGTTGCATAGTTCACCGGGTAACCGGTTGAACTGGTACCGAATGGAGTTTTACCCCATGTCGCTAAAACGCTGGTACCGTCAGCCAGTCCCCATCTTTCCATTGAACCCGAAATACCGGCTTCATAGGCAGCCCTGGCCGCGCCATTGTTGCCCACACGCAAATAGTGTTCAGCCTTAATAAACTGAACTTCATCATAACACAATACATAAGCCGGGGCAATCTCAGTATAGGCGATTTTTGTTCCAAGAAGAGAAATGGATGGGAAATTAGCCGAGGTGATCCCACGTCCATTCTGGAAACCTACATAATCAAGCGGTGGTGTCTCAACCGAATTGGGAGTTGGCTGACCATAGACATGAAGTCTCGGGTCAGTCCTTGCTTTCAGCCAGTCCACCATGGTCTCCGAAATACCCTGGTCTAACCTTGTGTAGAGAGCATTAAAGATCCCATTTCTGTATGGAAGTCCAGGATAAACCTGGGCAGCATTGTCAGAATTGGATTCAAAAACCGGGTATTTAGCCGGGTCAGCAAGAATTTTAGCTATCTCCGTGTCGGCCGTTGCCAGTGCTGCAGCTCCTGCTGATGTTGTGACATCCGGCTGAGTGCCTGCCATGTCATACGTAAATGACCATGGGGTACCAGCAGCGCGGTTCAGTATCCTAAGTTTCAGTGAGTTTGCAAATTTTCTCCAGAGGACGGGGTCTCCGCCATACAGAATATCACCGGAACCGAAGTTAAGCGTGGTTCCGGTAAGCAGAGTATTGGCCTCTTCAAGCTGGACAAGGAGATCAGCATAGATACTTGCCTGAGTATCATATTTGGGAGTCAATGTCCCATCAACGCTGAAACCCTGCATTGCTTCGCTGTAAGGTATATCACCCCATATATCAGTTATGTACATGAAATCCCATACCCTCATGATCTTTGCAGCTGCCAGAAGCCTGTCATTATTTTCCGCTGTGGCCTTTGTGATCACAATGGTAAGGTTCTTAAGGCAATTCGAAAAAGGGCTCTGGAATTCGCCTGACATATCACGTGGCTGGTATCTGTCTTCATCAATGTACTGGAGTTTGCACCACTGCTGGCTCCACACGCCAAGATACGTATGCTGTATCCATCCGCCCAACTCACGGCTAACAGAAGTTTGTACTGCATTAGTGAAGATATCGATAGCAGGAACATCCACCGGGCTGTTCGGGTCCTTGTTCATCTCCTCAAAACCTTTAGTACAGGACGAGAGAAGACCCACCATCAGGAACAATCCTGATATTATTTTTGTTGATTTTTTTAAGTATTTCATAATCTGATGCATATAGGTTAGAAATCAATTTTTATGTTGAAGCCAATAGATCTGGTTGAAGGAATAGCGTTGGTTTCTGCACCAACACTGGTATTACCAGCACTCTGACTAACTTCAGGGTCAATATCCGGGATGTTCTTAAAGATGAGCCACAGGTTGCGTCCTACCAGTGAGAGGTTCAGGTTTTTGATCCCCAGCTTATTCAGGAAACCGATTTTGTCAAATGAATAACCCATTGAAATCTCGCGCAGCTTGATAAAGCTTCCATCGAATACTGATAACTCATTCTTGCCATAGAAGCCATAGGCCCAGAGGTTAGCATCCGAGTATGTTGTGTTCGCAACAGGGGCAGTAACAGAAGCTCCTGCAGCATCAAGGAAAGCGATGGTGCCGTCAGTATTTACTTTCCCGTAAACGGCATCTTTTATCAGGATACCACCGCCATCAGCAAGAGCATCCCTGATATTCTTACCATTGTCATTAATGGCTGCAGTAGATTCAAGAATACCTGTATACATACCAAACATGTGAGTTACAGAGAAAATATCTCCGCCTTTCTTGAAGTCAACAAGGAAGCTTAAGTTGAAGTTCTTATATGAAAATGAGTTGGTAATTCCTCCGAACCAGTCAGGGTAAACATTACCGAGATCTGTTCTTTGTCCTGAACGGATGTATCTGCCACTGGTGTTGACAAGAGGTCTTCCGGAATAGACATAATGCGAAAGCTGAGTCTTTGCCTCATCATAATAGACTGGTGATGCATTTTCACGGACAATTGCATAACCCCATATCGTTCCATATTCCTGACCCGGGAAGGCATATACATATCCACCCCAACTTAAATTATAAAGTTCGAGGTACTTCATGTCTCCGTATAGTTCGACAACTTTGCTCTTGTTCCTTGCCCAGTTAAACGTGATATCCCATGAGAAATCAGAGGTCCGAACAGGACTAGCCAGTGCCTGTATTTCAACACCCATGTTCTGCAGGTTACCTGCATTGATCATCTTGCTGCTGAAACCTGTAGTACGAGAGACAGCGATATTCATGATCTGGTTGATGGTGTTTTCCTTATAGAAAGCAAAATCGAAGCTCAGCCTGTTCTGTAAGAGTTTTAACTCAAGACCAACCTCCTTAGATTGTTTTTTCTGCGGTTTCAGTCCAAGAGGAGGAATTGTACTGGTGTAACTGAGTGATGGGTTACCGCCAAATGGCTCAGATGCACCATAAGTGCCCATAAGGGAATAAGCACCGGCGGTACCACCAACTTCAGCATAACTTGCCCTGAGTTTCACAAAGGAAAGAATGTCTGACTGAATACCGAAAGCATCGGTAACAATGAATGATAGTGATGCTGATGGATAGAAGTAAGAGTTGTTATCCAACGGCAACGTTGATGACCAGTCATTTCTTCCGGTAAGATTGAGGTAGATGAAGTTCCTATAACTAAAGTTTGCCGTTCCGAAAACACTCTGCAATTCATAGTGAGTTTCGCTCAAACCAGTTGTAGCCGCAACAGCGGAGTTACTTACCGCATACAGATCTGGAATAATAAGATCCGCAACAGAAGTTGAACGGTACTGACCATTATAACGGTTATACTCAGCGCCTAAAGTTCCGTTGATATTTATATCACCGATGGACTTAACGAACTCGAACCTGGCATTCGCATTGATCTCCTGCCTGCGGTTTGAGTAACTGGTAAATCCACCCTTAGGATCTTGTACCAGACCCTGAGCGGTTTTCTGCATGATATCTTCAACAGACCAGTCAGTTCCGGCAATAGCTCTGAAGGTGAGCCAGTCAGCGAATTTCCAGCCTAAATTAATATTACCTATCATCCTGTCCCTGTTCCTGGAGTTGGTGTTTTTTTCCAAGAGCCAGAAGGGGTTATTATGGTAGCTATGGTTCCAGTTGACCGGATAATGAATCCCGCCCACAGCGACAGGGTCAATATCGTTCTGGTGGTCTCTCAAATATTTCGTATCAACCTGGCGGCCGTACCACTGTGTGAGTGACTGCATCGGGTTGCCCGAATTATAACCATTCTGCGCAATATTATTACTCTTATTGCTGATATATGTCACAGAACCTCCAACGGTAATCTTGTCTGTAACAGCAAGTTCACCATTCATTGCAATGGTATTTTTCTTAAGGTCGGTATTCGGAAGTATCCCTTTGATGTTCTGGTTTGATAATGAAAGACGGAAACTTGCACCCTCCTTGGCACCTGAAACAGCCAGGCTGGTGGTTTTTTTCAACCCCGTTTCAAAATAACTCTTAATGTTATCCGGATGTGCTATCCAAGGGGTTGGTGTGCGTATTCCGGTTTCAGGATCATAAGGGCTGTCGAACTGAGGAATTAATCTTCCGTCGAGAGGCGGTCCCCAGCTTTCATCAACGCCGTCATTCACCCCGCCATAAGAACCGTCAACATAGGAAAATGAATATTTTCCGGTTCCAGGTCCATCACTGGATCCCTGTCCATACAGATCCTGTAATTTTGGAATTACGAGAGGCTTTTCCCACATAACGTTCTCTTCGAAGGTTACACCCAGACCTGGCTTACCCAGACGTGGTTTACCTGATTTTGTAGTAATAAGAATAACGCCGTTAACAGCTCTCGATCCATAGAGTGCTGTTGCGCTGGCGCCTTTCAGAACGCTGACATTCTCAACATCTGAAAGGTTGATATCACTGGCAGCGTTACCGTAGTCGTTCCCACCATAGGCACCCACATCAGAAGTGGAGTTGTTGATAGGTACGCCATCAACAATGAACAGTGGCTGGTTGTTGCCACCAGCAGAGAGTGAGTTCACACCCCTGATAAGAATCCTGGCACCTGAAGCAACACCACCATCGGAATTGGTGATCTGAACCCCGGCCAGTTTTCCCTGTAAGGCGTTAACGATGTTTGACACCTTTGTCTTTTCGATTTTGTCACCGCCAATATCCTGGACTGAATAGCCAAGAGCCTTTTTCTCGCGGGAAATACCGAGAGCAGTTACAACAACTTCATCCAATCCTAAGATGTCAGATTCCATTACAACATCAATAACACTACGGCCCGCAATCTGAACATCCTGCTTTTTCATCCCGATATAGGAGAAAACGAGTGTGGTTGCATTCTGGGGTGCTGTAAGTGAATATTTGCCATTCACATCTGTACTGGTACCTACTATGGTACCTTTAACCTGAACAGTTACCCCGGGAATTGGACCTTCCCCTTTAACTGCAGAGGTAACCGTACCTGTAATGACTATCGTTTGTGCCAATAAAGTGTAGCCACATACAAACACAAACAAAACAATCAGCAGAAATAGTTTCTTCATACGAATTAGTTTTAGGTTTTAATATAACCTAACAAATATATAGGTTCTTTTTAAATATCCAAAAAAATTTCTTAATTGAGTCCACTCTGATCAATGAAGATTTTTGAAATGATATTTCGCGCACATACAGTTGATCCGGTGCCCATTTCGAAAAAATTCCGAAAATTCGGTTGAGAACGGATTTTCCCACCGAAAAATCCGACGGAAAGACCGTTTGGATCGCCTGAAGTGCCAAATTTTGCGTTCTTTGATAGGTTGATTCGATTAAGTTCTTGATTCTTATGAGGTTAACCCACATGCACCGACACTGCGCCCAAGCCCGTTCCAGAATTTCACGGTACGGATTATCCTTAACTGCTCACAACAACCGATAGATGAGTAATCCAAGGGTTTGCATCCGCGATTGTACTTCTTCCTTTGTGCTGCGATAAATAACCTTTTCTCCCTCTTCGCTCAGCAGGTTTTTCAGGTCTTCCCGGTCATTGCGTCCCATTTTCTTGCGCAAATCCGACTCGTCCAAGGCTTTGTAAAACTTTCGCAAGGTTTCATGAATGATCTCGTACCGGGAGAACACGGTGGCATGTTTGGCTCCCGTGTTTGGTGGGATACCAAAATGCAGCCGGTACCTACCGTAAAAGATCAGCAGAAAGATTATTAGCAAAACTGATTCTGTTAAAAAAAAGCCCCGGTCAAACGGGGCTTTTTTTTAGAAAACATATTTAATCAGTTGCCATTTTAGGTTGATGGTATCTTTTATGTTCCTTTCCAGCCAGAATTCCGTATAAGCCAGGCGGTCGATCTTCCATTTCGTGACAACCGAATCTCTTAACAGATTCTTATAAACAATCATTTCAAAAGAATCGCGGTCGGAAAAAAACTTCCATGTACCGCCTACCAGGGGATTTTCATCGGCTGAGGTAGCATAGATATTATGGTTCCAGGTAAAAACCCCCCCGTCAATCTTTTTGATATAAATAAAATCCATTTGCTGATAAGTGTAGTTTGCGGTGGAATCCTTGCCGCCATATAGAACACTCTGAAAATACCAGGTTCCGGATACCCTCATTCCCTTGGAATACAAACTTATAAGTGGGCCATCTTCATATTTTTTGCATCCAGGCAAAAAAGCTGTTAGTACCAGCAGTATCATCCAAATCCGTTTATTCATTTCTGATCTTCATGATTCCAAAAGTAGTGTTTTATTTGAGTGTCCGAAAGGATGTGTTAAAGAATAGTTAATCTCGCAAAAGGATGGAAGCGATTCACTATTTTCGCACCCTACCAACTAAAAATGAATCTATTATTAACAACTCATCCGATGAATAAATTTCTTTTCCCCATTCTGTTATTCAGCGTTTTACTTTCAGGGTGCAATAACCCGAAACCGGTTAAAACTGAAGCTATTCCTGTTAATTTAAGTGAAATTAAAACGAAAGCCCCTGACCTGATGGGTAAGCTGATCAGTCTGGACGGAATGGTGGCGCATGTGTGCCGTGAGAGCGGTAAAAGACTTTTTTTGGGAGAAGAGAGTTTTAAAGTACTTGCCAGCAATAAGATACCAACATTTAAGGTGGAACTGGAAGGATCAGACATTACGGCTACCGGTTACCTGAAAGAAGATCGGATCGATGAAACCTACCTCGCCAACTGGGAAAAAGAATTACAAGATGGTGCCAAGGTTCAACTGAAAGAAGAAACACATACCTATGATGCAGAAGCAAAAGGTCTTGATGAATCTGCCATAACGACTCAACTCGACCAGATAAAAGGATACCGGGAGCAGATTGTTGCTGGCGGTAAAGGGTATATATCCTTCTATTCACTTGAAGTTGAAAGCCTTACTGAGAAAAAATAATTTATGAAATTAAGAAAGCTAAATTCCATCCTGCATAGGGATCTGGGTTACCTGTTTTTCGGAATGTGCCTGATCTATGCGATTTCCGGTATTGCATTGAACCATCTTCGCGATTGGAACCCGAATTATGTGATTAAAAAATTTGATGTCATACTGAATGAAAAGATTTCCCGCGATGAGATCAATAAAGATTGGATAATCTCGCTGCTCGACGATCTCGACATGAAAAAGGAATACAAAAAGCATTATTTCCCCTCAAACTCTACCCTAAAGGTTTTTTTGAACCATGGAAATGTGGAAATAAACCTGGAAACCGGCCAGGGGACCATGGAAACCATCAGAAAGCGGCCGTTATTGAACCAGTTCAACTACCTTCACTATAATCCCGGAGTATTATGGAAATGGTTCTCTGATATATTCTGCCTTGCCCTTTTAATTATTGCTATCTCAGGATTGTTTATTATCCGCTCGGGCAAAAACAGTATCAAGGGATGGAAAGGTGCAGGTTATACCGCGATCGGGATACTTATTCCGCTGATATTGTTCTTGATGTACATTTAAGCATCGCGCCTAACTCAGTCCAGCGTCAAGGGGTCCCCGCCTTCGCGGGGATGACAACGCTTCGAATTAGTCTTCCGCCTTCTGTCTTCCGTCTTCTGTCTTACCACTCTTCCGGCAAGTTAGTATCCAGGCACTTATTGTAAAAGCCCATTACGCGCTCACTCATGCCCATGCTTGAAAATCCTCCGTCGTGGAAGAGATTCTGCATGGTCACCTTTCGGGTGAGATCTGAGAAAAGCGTGAGGCAGTAATCGGCGCACTCCCCGGCGGTGGCATTACCCAGTGGTGACATCCGGTTGGAAAAATCAAACAACCCATCGAATCCACGTATGCCTCCGCCTGCCGTTGTATAGGTTGGTGATTGGGAAATACTATTGACCCTGACGCCTTTGGAACGTCCGTAAATATAACCAAAGCTCCTTACGATACTCTCCAGAAGGGATTTAGCTTCAGCCATATCGTTATAACCGTAGAAAGTTCTTTGTGCAGCAATATAAGACAATGCCACTACCGAGGCATAATCATTCAACGCATCAAGCTTTTTGGCGGCCTGCAGCAGTTTATGAAAGGAAAGGGCTGATATATCCAGAGTTTGCTGAAAATACCGGTAATCAAGATCATCGTATGACATCTTTTTACGAACGTTGGGAGACATACCGATGGAGTGCAGAACAAAATCCAGCTTGCCGTTAAGAATTTCCTGTGATCGGATCAGAAGGCTCTGTAAATCATCTACATTGGTGGCATCTGCAGCTATGACTTCACTTCCGGTTTTCGCAGCCAGCTGATCGATTTCACCCAAACGTAAGGCAAAAGGAGCATTGGTTAAAACGAATACAGCCCCTTCATCATGCGCCTTTTCAGCTATCTTCCAGGCAATCGATTTATCGTTCAGGGCTCCAAAAATCAGTCCTTTTTTTCCGTCCAGTAAATGATGTGACATGAGTCCAATTTTTAGGGTTATACGATTATAACAATGATGTCGCAAAAAGGTTAACCTTGTAGGGGCGGCCCGCGGTCGTCCTACGCTTGCGGTCGCCCGACTCTATATATTCAGGAGTACCCGGGCATTCTGGATGGCTTCGGGTGTTATGTTTTCGCCCGACAGCATTTGGGCAAGTTCCGTAACCCTCTCTTCAGTGGTCAGCAATTTCATCGTGGTATGGGTGGTTTTGACATCATCATACTTAAACACTTTGTAATGATGATCACCTTTTGAAGCTACCTGGGGCAGATGGGTGATGTTCAATACCTGACGTCCTTTTGAAATCCGGCTGATGAGGTTGCCCACCTTATCTGCAATATCGCCTGATACACCAGAGTCAATTTCATCAAAAATTACGGTTGGGATGGCTAATGAATTACTGATCAATGATTTAATACTCAACATCAGACGACTGGTTTCTCCACACGAAGCGACAATCGAAAGCTCTTCGGCAGGCTGATTCTTATTTGCTGAAAACCAAAACCTTACTTCATCAATGCCATCCTGGGAAAACTCTTCCGACTTCTCATGATGAACTTCAAACCGGCCGTTAGGCATTCCCAATTCCCTTACAAGCCGGGTAACATTTTTCTCAAAATCCGGAAAGATTTTCCTGCGCTCCTCTGAAAGTTTTTGCGAGACCAGCGTAAGCTCACTGGTAACCTTTTCAAGCTCAGCTTTCAGTGTAAGTATTTCATCGTCTGATGTTTGTATCGTATTTAATCGCTCACGGTACGAGGTCTGCAAATCAAGCAATTCCCCTATTGAAGTCACCTGGTGCTTCTTCTCAAGACTGTTCACCATATCCAGCCGCTCTATGATCCCATGCAGACGAACCGGATCCGATTCTACATGGCCTTGAAGCTGGTTTAATTCCCTTGATAATTCCTGTAGTTCGATATAGGAAGCTTGAAACCTGGAAACAGGATCGGTTATTTCAGGATAATACGGAGCAATCGATTGCAATCCCGACAAGATCTGTTTGAGATGGGAAAGAATGGAGTCCTCAGATTCATGTAAAATCTGAACTCCCTCTGAAAGATGCAACTGGATATCATCGGCATGTTCCAGCAAAAGTTGCTCTTGCTCTAAAATATCCTGCTCATCAGCCGAGAGTTTAGCCTCATCCAGCTGTGCCAGCTGAAATTCAAGATAATCCTGATCTGCTTTAGCCCGGTTTAACTTTTCCTGCCGCTGATGCAGGGTATGGGTAAGTTGTTTGTACCTCTCGTATTTTTTCAAATATTCATCGAGTTGAATCTGCAACCTGCCGTATTGATCGACCACATGCAGGGCATAAACGGGGTCGCTAATTAAAAGATTCTGGTGCTGTGAATGAATATCAACCAGCTTCGTACCGAGATCCCTTAATACCGTTAGTGTAACCGGGGTATCATTAATAAAAGCCCTCGACTTTCCCTGGGGATTGATTTCTCTTCGGAAAATGGTTGGATTATCATAATCCAGATCATTGCGAATAAAAATATCCTGTATATTCAGTCCGGATAAATCAAATGTACCTTCAACCAGGCACTTTTGGCTTTTATCTTTAAGAACCTGGCTATCTGCCCTATTACCAAGCAAAAGAGACAATGCTCCCAAAAGGATTGATTTTCCGGCCCCGGTTTCCCCGGTAATCATGTTCAGTCCGGTCCGGAACTCCACATCCAGGCTGGTAATCAGTGCATAATTCCGTATCGATAAAGAAATTAACATCAATCAAATATAATACATCAGAGCCCTTGCTTCGCTATCCGGTCCCACTTGCTGGTATTTGCGGGATCGATCTCTTTCAGAGCACTTATCACCCTGTTCTTTTCGTCAGGAAATGACTGAGAGAAAATATTGACAATCTCATCCGATTTCGCGGTAAAGTATACCTGAAATATCATGGCTGTAGGGTTCTCCCGGTATGCGGGGCGCAGTTCAATCAAAGCATCGGCTATTTCTGCCCTGGCTTCATCAATCCTTTCCACCATTCGATCGAGTCCCATTCGATGATACCGGTACAAGCAGGAACGCACTGCCCGGTATTTATCATTTAAAAGGTTTTCAATCAGCCAGTAGCGATTTTTTGTTCCTTCGAAAGCCTTCCAACCGGATTCTGCCGCATTCTGGGCATTGTTTTTAATGGCTTCGGCCCTCTGGAAAAAGAGGGTGCCACCTTCAAGTGCAAAGGAATCATAATCAAGTCCTAAGATAATATTGACATAATAGGCTAATAACGAAA
>QYQM01000165.1 GCA_007280905.1 Porphyromonadaceae bacterium
GATTCGGTAAATATCTCCTACCACTATTTTGATGAATATATGCCCGGTAGTTCCTCCGGATCAGGATCCGTCAGGGCTGAGGTTGTTTTTGCCGGATATGGGATCTCAGCTCCGGAATTGGGATATGATGATTATTCTGGTATCAGTGTAAAAGGAAAAATTGTGCTGATGCGCCCGGAGGCCCCGGTATCTCCTGCCGCAGGTGCTGAAAAGTTTGTACCCTGGCAGCCGTATTCCACCCACCAGTATAAAATACTGAACGCGATCAAACACGGGGCCGTTGGGGTTCTCTACCATTATGGCCCGCTGGCTAATACAAACAATGACTATCATGAGGGCTTGCTGGTGACCATGGTTGGAAACCACGTGGTGGAAGATCTGTTTAAAGGAACCGGGAAAGTGTATGGTGAGGTTGTAAATAAAATCGGTACTGACCTTAAGCCCCAATCCTTTTCAATTGGTAAAATCGTCACGATAAAAAATGTCACGGAATTTCATCCTGACGGGGTTGGCATGAATGTTATTGGACTTATCCCAGGCTCTGATCCGGTATTAAAAAATGAAGTGATCATTATTGGCGGGCATTTGGACCATTGCGGAATGGACTGGGAAATCTGTCCGGGTGCCAATGATAATGCATCCGGGATTTCAGTTATGCTTGGTGTGGCTAAGGCAATTGCAACCTCAGGAATTCATTTCAAAAGATCTGTTATGTTTATTGGATTGGGAGCTGAAGAGCAGGGTTTGGTTGGATCAAAAGCCTATACAGCAAACCCGGTTTTCCCTGCCAGGCAAACCATTGGATTCATCAACCTGGATTGTGTGGGGATCGGACCCAATCTGCATGCGGGTGGGGGAGAGAATTATCCGGATCTGTATAAAGCTATCGATCAGGCTAATGCAGACTATGTCCATCGGAGTCTGACTACTTCTTTCAGTACCAATCTCGGCCGGCCCAGATCGGATGCAGCGATTTTCATGCAGGCAGGAATACCAACACTAAGTTTCTCCTCTTCCGGTGGTACCGGTGCTTATCATACCCCGGACGATAAACCGTCCACCATCTGGCCGGAAACACTTGAAGACCTGGCAATCCTACTTACACTGGCCCTTGCTGATCTTGCCATGGTTTAATGAACCGCCCAGGCCGGAAATTCCCCGGGGTTGATCTTAAAGACGGCTGATCCGATAAAATAGACGACGGCCGTAATGATCACGGCCCCGATCAGGTTTAACCAGAATCCCGTACGTGCCATTTCTGAAATGGTGACCCGCCTGGTTCCGAAAATGATCGCATTCGGAGGGGTTCCTGCAGGTAACATGAACGCCATCGACGCCGATAGAGTAGCGGGCAACATGAACAATAAAGGATGGGTATGAGTGGCGATCGCCATACCCGATAATACCGGCAGAATCATTTCAGTGGTTGCGGTATTGGATGTCAATTCGGTCAGGAAGGTGACAAGAAGGCTGATAATCAGTATGATAATAATCGGGGACAGAACGGAAAGCCCCTGTAATTGTCCTCCCAGCCAGAGAGATAATCCTGAATCCCTGAATCCGTTGGCCAAGGCAAACCCGCCCCCGAACAGTAAAACAATATCCCAGGGCAGATGACTGGCTGTTTCCCAGTCCATAATCCTTGATCCGGCCGAACCTTTTGCAGGTATCATGAACAATGGCAGCGACAGTGCAATAGCCACAGTTCCATCATTGATAAATGCCGGCTTCCCGAATAATGAGGCCCAACCTTTTATGGTAGTCGTCCCGATCTCAATATCAGAACGGGTGATCCACAGCAGGGCCATCAGAAGAAAACTGATCAATACAATTCTTTCCTCCCGGCTCATGGGGCCCAGGTCCTTCCTCATCTGCCTGATGGGTAAATCTTTTACGGCCTTAGTCTTACTCCCTTTGGCATACTTCAGGTACAATAAGATAAAGGCTCCAATAAGCATAATAAGCCCGGCGGGAACAGCAAACAGCATCCATTGCAGGAAAGTGATTGCCGGTGCCTGAGGAAACATCACCTGGTAAATCCGGAGAAAAGAAAGATTTGGGGGTGTGCCTACCAGGGTCATAACTCCTCCGATTGATGCACTATAAGCTACACCGAGCAACAGACCGGTTGAAAAGGACCTCTTTTTCGCGGGTTCGGGTTCAATTTCTGTTAAAACTGAGATCAGGATGGGAACAACCATCATCGCCGTTGCCGTATTCGACATCCACATGCTCAGCAAGGCTGTTGCAAGCATAAAGCCCAATAGTAGCCTCGATTTACCGGTACCGGTAATGCCGAGGATATTTAAAGCGATCCGCTTGTGGAGATTCCATCGCTGCATCGCGAGAGCGATCAGAAATCCTCCGATAAAAAGGAAAATCACGTGGTTGAAATAGGCGGCCGAAACGGTCTGGCCATCCATAATGCTGAGAAGCGGGAACAGTGCCACCGGGAGCAGTGAAGTTATTGCCAGGGGAACCGCTTCGGATATCCACCAGATAGCCATCCATGCTGCTATTGCCAGGGTATATCCTATCTCCGGATGTTTAATATCGGGATGGTAAAAGAAAATAAGTGCAAAAGCTACAATAGGCCCGGCCAAAAGCGCTATCCTTTTACTACCAGAAACTGGCGATCCCATCAGAGTTTTGACAGGTAGTTACGGATATTGCTCTCGATCCTTCCCATAACATCAATTGAATCAGTCCGATGGAAATGTTCGCCGGTAATCTGTTCGTACAGTTCAATATATCGATCCGATATCTCGAGAACGAATGCGTCAGGCATGAACGGAACCGTCTGTCCCTCTTTGCCCTGGAAGTTATTCTCAATCAGCCACTGCCTGACAAATTCTTTTGATAACTGACGCTGCTCAATCCCTGTTTCGAAATTGTGATCATAAGTGTCTCCGTAAAAATAGCGGCTTGAATCGGGTGTATGGATCTCATCGATAAGGTATACTTTACCGTCCTGAATCCCAAACTCGTACTTGGTGTCAACCAGAATCAGTCCCATTCGTGCTGCCATTTGCGTACCGCGTTCAAACAGTTTAAGGGTGTACTCTTCCGCCTGATTATAAATGTTCTCCGGCACCAGGTGGCTAGCGATGATCTCCTCGCGGCTGATATCTTCATCATGGCCGATGTGAGCTTTGGTTGTTGGGGTAATGATGGGTTTGTCGAATTTTTGATTTTCCTTCAATCCCTCACGCAAGGGTATGCCGCAGATTGAACGTGTCCCTGAGCGGTATTCGCGCCAGGCATGGCCGGTGAGGTATCCCCTGATAACCATTTCAACGGGAAGCGGTTCCGCTTTTCTTCCGATCGTAACCATGGGATCCGGTGCGGCAATTTTCCAGTTTGGAACAATATCGCTGGTGGCATCGAGAAATTTCGAAGCAATCTGATTTAAAACCTGCCCTTTGAATGGAATCCCTTTGGGCAATACCACATCAAAGGCTGAGATCCGGTCGGTAGCCACCATAACCAGATATTTATCACTAATGTTATATACGTCACGGACCTTCCCTTTGTACAGACTGATCTGACCGGGTAAACGAAATTCGGTTTTAATAATTGCTTCCATCTAAATAATTATTACTGTATATTAATGAAATTACTTTTTTTCATAAGCTCTGACGATCTGCTCAACCAACCTGTGCCGGATAATATCCTGGCGAGTGAACTCAACAATAGCGATTCCTGGGATCCCTGCAAGAATTTGTTTGGCATGTATTAACCCTGATTTGTTAGGATCGGGCAAATCCACCTGGGTGATATCGCCTGTGACTGCAAACTTGGCATATTCACCCATGCGGGTCAGGAACATTTTCAACTGGTTAATCGATGCATTCTGAGCCTCATCAAGAATAACGAAGGCATTATCGAGTGTCCTTCCGCGCATGAATGCCAGCGGAGCGATCTGAATGACATTATCTTCCATGTATTCCTTTAGTTTCCGGGCCGGCATCATATCAAGCAGGGCATCATATAATGGCTGAAGATAAGGATCCAGTTTC
Source organism: Porphyromonadaceae bacterium (assembly GCA_007280905.1). Lineage (GTDB taxonomy): Bacteria > Bacteroidota > Bacteroidia > Bacteroidales > UBA12481 > UBA12481. The sequence continues at coordinate 4,020 of QYQM01000165.1, forward strand.
TCTTTAAGATCCCCAGGAAGAAAACCTAAATTTTCGCCTGATTCAACGGCCGGGCGGCTTAAAATGATTTTTTTTACCTCCCGGTTCCGGAGTGCCCTCACTGCCAGCGCCACGGCGATATAGGTTTTCCCGGATCCGGCCGGGCCGGTTGCGATAAGCAGGTCATGTGTCTGGTACTTTTCCACCATCTCCTGCTGATGAGCGGTCCGCGCCCTGATCGGTTTTCCATTGGTGCCAAAGACCAGGATATCTTCCTCTCCGGGCTCGCTGCCATTGCTGATCCCGTTTTCCAACAGAATTCCTTCGATCTCCAACGGAGAAAGCCGGTTGTATTTATCAACAAAACCGAAAAGTTTCTCCATCTTGTCCTCAAACCGGGTTATTTCGGCAGCCTCACCTACAGCCTTGAGCTGGTCGCCACGGGCAATTAATTTGATCTTTGGAAAGAAACGCTTGATGATCTCCAGATGTTGGTTATTAGCACCATACAGTACCAATAGATCGATCCCTTTTAAATAGATGATTTTTTCAATCATGCAGTTAAGATAAAGTCGTATTTTTGAGCCTATCACGCAAAAATAAGGATTATCACGGATTTAGAAACAGGTTTCATGCATGGCTTTTATTACCTTAACCACAGATTGGCAAACCAGGGACTATTATTCAGGAATGATCAAGGGCCGGCTTTTGCGACTGATGCCGGATGTGGTTATTGTAGAGATTAATCAGCATATTGAACCCTTCCATATTTTGCAGGCCTCCTTTATACTCAGGCAGGTTTTACCCGAATATCCTGAAGGGACCATACATCTTTTTCTGGTTAACCAGGGACACCAGCCTGGTATCTGGCCGGCTGTGGCACATTATAAGAACCAGTTTTTAGTAGGTTGGGACGACGGGATTCTGGCATTGATCATGGACTCAGATCCGGATTACTACCTGAGGCTCGATCACACAATTCTCGATAATATGGACCAGGCTACCGGTATGGAGGATCAATTTCGATTTATTGAACCCAGTTTTCCGGAACTATCCCTGTTTACCAGGGTAGCGAGGTTTTTATCGGCGGGCCTGCCATTGAACCAGGCAGGGCCTCATTCGGAAGATTTTGGCCGGTCCAATTCCTGGTTGCCGGTTATTCAGAAAGATCAGATTGATGGCCAGGTAGTCTTTATTGACTCCTACAGAAATGCGATCACCAATATCCCTAAAACTGAATTTTTACGGATCGGGACCGATCGTACCTTTGAAATCACGATAAAATCCAATCGATATAAAATTTACGGAATCAGTAGTACCTATTTGGAATCAGATCCAGGCGAACTGCTGGCAATATTCAATTCAGCGGGATTGCTGGAAATCGCTATTGTACAGGGTAATGCCGCAGAACTCATTGGATTTGAACCCGGAACACCAATTAAAATCAGATTTGATGAACAATAACAGGGCCGAGATTTTGCAGTCGTTTAACCGCCTGCTGGATATTATGGATGAGTTGAGGGCAAAATGTCCATGGGATAAGGAACAGACCATCGAAAGCCTCAGGACATTAACGATAGAAGAAACCTATGAACTGGCAGATGCGATACTGGATAAGGATCTTCCAGGTATCTGTGAAGAACTTGGGGATATTCTCCTGCACATCGTTTTCTATGCCAAAATCGGACAGGAAAAAGAAGCTTTTACTATGAAGGAAGTGATTGATGGTATCAATAAAAAGCTTATATACAGGCATCCGCATATTTTCGGAGATGTAATTGTCGGGAATGCCCGGGAGGTGGAACAGAACTGGGAAAAGATCAAACTGACTGAACAACAGGAAAAAACTGTTTTAGGAGGAATACCGACTTCACTACCAGCCATGATCAAGGCATACCGGATACAGGACAAGGCCAGGGGCATCGGGTTTGACTGGGACCATAGGGAACAGGTGTGGGATAAGGTAAAAGAAGAAATAGGAGAATTGATGGCAGAAGTGGAAACCCACCAGTCAGACGACCGGGTGGAAGCCGAATTCGGCGATGTACTCTTCAGTCTGATCAACGCAGCCAGGCTTTATCAGATTAATCCGGAAAATGCTCTCGAACGGACAAACCTGAAGTTCATCCACCGTTTTAATTATCTGGAAAAAGAGACCATGAAGAAAGGGCTGAACTTGAAGAATATGTCCCTCGAAGAGATGGATCGATATTGGAATGAGGCAAAAAAGTTGTAGTGACGACCATTTGCCAAGCACCTCGTTAGCGTGAAAAGGTTCCCGCCTTCGCGGGAATGACAACGCTTTTGCATAATTGTGAACGTGTTTTCTGCTTACTGCTTACTGCCTACTGCCTACTGCTTCTGGTCCTGCCGGATCAGTCATCGTCCAGTCAATCTTCCCGGATGTAACAAGAATATTGTACCAAAGGAAGATTTTTTTCATATCGGATAGGTAAACCTTATTCCGGTCATAAGTAGGTAATACTGAAGTAAAATACTCCATGATCTGATCGTTTGTGGATTTTTTCGGATCCAAAACGGTTTTCCCATCTTCTTTCTGATAGATTTCGAAAAATACTTCCTTCAGTGGTTTATCTTCCGTTTTAGTAAAAACAGTAATTTCTTCCATTGAATTGACGTGACTGCTTGCATGCACCGGAATTCTCTGGCCGGTTTCAAGGTTTTCGGCAATGAGTATGCTTTTGCCTTGTGAAACCATTTTATAAAGTCCGGGCTGACCCGAGATCGCGATAAAATCCTTAATATCCATGATCTGTTAAAATATTGAGAGGGCAAATATAGGGAAATCAATTAAGCCCTCTGGCTTTCTTAATTTTCTCGTAAGCCGCATTTAATTGCTGAAATTTTTCATTAGCCTGAGCTTTAAGGTCATCACCAAGATAAGCAACTTTATCGGGATGGTATTTGACTGCCATTTTCCGGTATGCTTTTTTAATTTCTTCATCCGTAGCATCAGGGCTGATTTCTAAAGCAGCAAAGGCAGATTCGAGGTTATCCGAGAATAGCGCTTTTATGGAGTTGAAATCTTCAGTTTTGATGCCCATGTAATAGGCAATTCTTTCAACAGTTTTTAATTCTTCCGCTGATACCAGGCCATCGGCCTTGGAAATCCCGAAAAGCAGATGAATCAGCTCCAGCCGGGTGCTATAATCCATCCTTTGTCTGATCTGACTGCTGACCTCTTCCACCGGAATATTCTGATCGAGAACTTTCCTGAGCAATAAGGTCGCTTGCTGTGCCTGTTCTAGTCCGAAGGATCGAATAAAAAATTCCTTCAAAAAGTCTAGTTCTGATTTGAGAACACGTCCATCCGATTTCATTACAGCTGCCATTAAAACGATCAGGCTGGTAATGAAATCACCCTGCGTGGTGGTGCCGGGCCTTATAATCCCCTGGTTAAAATCGTCATCCTGACCGTCGACCATTGAGCCGAGTGCGAAGCCTATCAAACCTCCGATAGGTCCTAAGAAGGCCCATCCAAGGCTACCGGCTATCCATTTTCCGAATTTTGCCATAAAATTTACGCCTTCAATGTCTAACCAATCAATTTATTGTGAATCTCCAATATTCTTGGAAGTAGGGGAAATTCTCCGTCGTTTTGAATTATATAACCTGCCAGTGGTGACTTTTGTTCGTCGGTCCATTGGTTTTGCATCCTTTGCCGGATGGATTTCTCCGTTGTTTTATCCCTCTGCTTAACCCTTGATATCCTGATTCTTTCAGGAGCCGTTACGAGTATTGTGGTATTCATGTGTTTGTAAAATCCGGATTCAAAAAGAATCGCTGCTTCATGAATTACGTAAGGTTTATGCTGATTTTCGCTGCACCATTTTAAAAACCGGTCCAGAACCCTGGGATGAATAAGTTCATTCACCCTGGATAGCATTTTTGCATTGTTGAAAATGATTCTGGCTAGTTTTGGACGATCAGGTCTGCCATCTATATATATATCCGGACCAAACCATTCCGCTAATTGGTGTTGGATATGCAGGTCTTCTTCCAGGATTTTTCCGGCTTCGGTGTCCGCATTAAAAACCGGTATACCCAAGTGGGAGAAGATCTGGGCAACCAGGCTTTTACCTGAACCGATGCCACCGGTTAATCCAACGGTATACATTCGCATCAGGGTTTTTTGTAAGCAAAACTGAACATAAGGGTATCCGGAATAATTGCCAGTACCTTAAGGTCTTTCAGTTGAGTAGAAAAATCGTTAAAATACTGATTCATTGGCATATATTCAACAAAGCCTTTTTTTCTTTTAGCTGGAACTGTTTTAAGTTTTTTGAAATCAATGGTCAAAGGTGTTTTGGAGAAATTCCAGTTGTGCCGTAAAATCGAAAACCCCAAACCTTTCACTTCGAGTGAAATTCTTTGGGGAAGAGGATTTAAGGTAATCATTTTGTCGGGCACATTAATGTACCTTACCGGATGATCCACCCGGGTGGTATATTCATACTCAAGAGCCCGCAAGAACCAAAGTGCGGTAGCAATCAAGACACAGGCTATCAGTATGGTTAACTGCTGTCTCCGCCGGCTTTTCCGGGGATTAGCCGGATCTGTTACCGGTAAGGAGGTAGCATCTTCCATCCACTATGATTTCGGCTGATCGGGAATGTCTTCTGCGGTGCGTACGATGGAACCCTTGTCAACCTTAACCTTAACATTCTGGTCGATTTCGAGCATCACGGTCTTCTCGTTGATTTCAGAGATACGGCCATAGATACCTCCGGCGGTTACTACTTTGTCGCCTCTTTTCAAAGCTTCACGATAGTTTTTCATGTCTTTCTGCTTCTTCATCTGCGGCCTGATCATGAAGAAATAGAATATCAGAATGATGGCAGCAAAGAAAATCAGGGAAGAGTAGGGACTTTGTTGTTTTGCCCCTGTGGCGGCTTGGAGAATGAAAGCTAAATTGATCATAATTTTTGTTTTAATTATTTTTTACTATCCGGAACATAAACTTCTGCAGTGATTTCCAGCTCAGTGGTATTTGGCTGGGCATTGGTCAGCAGTCTGACGGTTTTACTAATAGAACCGGATTTTCCTGCTGAATTGAAAATAACTTCCACCTTACCCTGTTCGCCAGGTTTTACCGGAGCTTTGGAAAAATCCGGAATAGTGCATCCGCAAGTAGAGGAGGCATCCGAAATGATAAGATTGGATCCGCCCGTATTGGTAAATTTGAAAGTATAAGAGAGCTTCTCTCCCTGTACCATTATGCCGAAATCATGCTTGGTTTGCTCAAAAACCATAACAGGAAGATCACCGGTAGCCTTTTTTCCTGAGGCAGTTATCGGGTTGGTAACTAAATCGGGTGAAACGGATTTGTCACCTTGCTTGTCTTTGGGTTTGCAAGCAGGCAAAACACAAAGAAAGAGCGATATCGCTATAATTCCTACTGTTAATCTAAACATGGCTATATGCTTCAGCATTGTATTCATGATGCAAATTAAACAAATTCATTTCAGCTGTCAAACCTCTCCGATTAATCCCCTGCCGGTTTTTTTAATTTTTTCGTCCGTCCGCAGCAAGAGGAAGATTTTATCAAGAATGCCGTTTATAAAGTAACTGCTTTTCTCAGTGCTGTAATATTTTGATATCTCGATATATTCATTGAGTGTCACCTTTGCTGGGATCGAAGGAAAATGTATGGCTTCACTAATCGCCATCTGCATAATCAGAATATCCATTACAGCCAGTCGTTCAAAATCCCAGTTTTCACTGAATTTCTTGATCAGATCCTGATATTCATCAGCATGTAAAACTGTTTTTCGAAACAAATCAATCACATAAAGCCGGTCGTCTTCGTTGCTGAACATCGACAGAATGGGTATTTCGCCATTTTCTTTCCAGCGGCTCAAGGTTTTGATAACCATGGAACCGATGAATTCAAGATCGTCATTCCAGTAAATGCTTTGCTCTTCTAAAACCTGCTGAAGATATTCATTTGGAAGAATCAGTTCAGCCACCATCCGGCTGATGAATTTCTTATCCTGATTAAATGAATCTTCAGGAATATTCATATACTCCTGATATACATTCCATTCTAAGAGATTGCGGTAAAGACTTTTGATTAGTTCCTCTTCATTTGACCAGCCGATTTTCCTGGTTTCAAGATATTGCACGAACTTTCTACTGTCGGATATGCGAGTGATTATCCGGTTGTTTATAAAGCGGGTGTTCGGGTTTGCTTCTTCGTCGGTGGGAAAGTATTTGGATCGTGCGATGTCGGTGCGCTGCACTGCGTAGTTCGAAATATCAACCAGTAATAATAGAATCAGATGATACAGATCGTAGCTCTTTTCTATACTGAAAATCAGTTCCTTTTCTGTGTTGTGGAGGCTATCATTTTCAGATGCCCGGCATGCGTAAAGGATCTGGAGGGCTTTGACTCGTAATAATCTTCTGCTGATCATTTGGTTAAAGAACTTTTTTTTGAGGTCAGCAAAGGTACGTTATTTTTTCTATTTTTGAGGGTTTACAACCAAAACGACACTGCAAACACAAACTGTTTTAAAATGGCGGATAGAGATAAACATGAGAGCATGGATCAGCAGGACAGGGATGAAATCTTTTCCAAGGTGATCCGGGCGGGGAAGCGTACCTATTTTTTTGATGTAAAAGCAACCCGAAGTGAAGACTATTACCTGACCATTACGGAAAGTAAGAAGGTCTTTGACATGGAAGGAAATTCGCATTATGAAAAGCATAAGATTTTCCTTTATAAGGAGGATTTTGACAAGTTTGCCCGGGGATTTGATGAGGCTGTAGGGTTTATTTCTACTATCAAGTCCGGCGTGGACGTTACGGATAGTGACGCCACTTCTCCGCAAAGCAGTTACGATAATGTAGAATTTGAGGATCTGGGAGAATCGAAGTAATTAATTAAAGGCCGGTTGACCGGCCTTTTCTGTTAGTCAGGTATTACGATATTGAATAGAAAAAAAATGGAACTAATTGTAAAAGAGGTTGTAACAAAAAGTGATATCACGAAATTCATCAAGTTGCCGGCACGCATCCACAAGGGTCATGCTAACTGGATTCCACCCATTTATATGGACGAGCGGGATTTTTTCAATCCCCTGAAAAACGGGTCTTTTAAATATTGCTCGCATATCCGTTTGTTAGCTTACCGCGACGGAGAAGTGGTGGGAAGGGTTATGGGGTTGATCAACCACCGCTATAACCAGGTTAAAAACGAGAATAATGCACGGTTCAGTTACCTCGAAACCTATAACGATCAGGAAGTAGCTCACACCCTTATCTCCAAGGTGGAAAGCTGGGCACGGTCATTGGGCGCAGAAAAAATCGTTGGTCCGCTCGGTTTCTCCGATAAGGAACCCCAGGGTTACCTGGTGGATGGATTTGATGAGCCAACTGTTCTGATGGCTAATTGCAACTATAAATATCAGGTTGACCTGATTAAGAATGAGGGTTTTGTTCCGGAAATAAACCTGGTGAGCTATAAAACAGAAATACCTGCATCAACACCGGCTGTCTACAAACGAATACTTCCCCGGCTTGAAAAATTGAATTCGGAATTCAGGATGGTTGAATTTGAATCTAGGTGGAAGCTCCGCAAATATATCAGGCCGGTTCTAAACCTGACTAACCGTACATTTCAGGAAATCTACGGTTCCATGCCGTATGAGGAAAAAGAAATGGATGATTTTGCTAACCGTTTCATCTGGCTCCTTAATCCGAAGTTTGTGAAAGTAATTGAAAACCAAAACGGTGAAGTGATTGCTTATACTGTGGCCATGCCAGATATCAGTAAAGGAATCCAAAAAAGTAAAGGATACTTATTTCCCTTTGGAATATTCTCGATTCTCAGATCAGGTAAAAAGTCAAACCGGATTGTTGCCATGCTTGGTGCGATCGAGGAGCAATACCGGGGTAGGGGACTCGATGTAATGATGGCTCTTAAAATCTTTGGATCGGCCAGGCAGGAAGGGAAAAAGGAAATCGATGGGCATCTGGTTATGGAAACCAATTATGCCATGCGGGGAGAATATGAACACATTGGCGGGCAGATATACAAAAGATATTCTATTTTTGCCAAAAGCTTGATATAGAGTTAAGTAATTTCCTAATTATTTTTGGTTATGGTTAAAAAACTGGTGTTCACTAGTCTGGCTTTACTATGTGTACTGCCACTGACATCGCAGGAATTGAAATTTGTTAACCTAAAAACCAACAAAGGATTAGTGGTTAGCAGTTTTCAGGATAATTCCGGTAAAGTTCATGAGGCATCCCTTCCGTTGATCAGTTTCCGGTTGGGAGAGCTGTTGGTAGATACCCGGCAAATGGATGTTGTATCAACCGGCGATTCGACGGTTGCCCGGCTGGGTACCCGGCTCGAAGTGGTGTTCAGGAATGAACCGGGCTTTGCTCCGGGATGGAAAGGAAATGTCAAAATCAGGAACCTGACCAAACAAGATACGCTTGAAGTATGGAACATCGTTCCATTCGGGGAGGCTCCGGATAAGATTTATATTACCGGATTCGGACGCCATGGACTCTCACGAACCTATCTGGCTCGTCCCGGTCTGACACCTGTCAATGTAATTGTCCCCGATAATGCCTGGAATCTGGGATTCTCAGAATCAGTTCTTGCCGACATTCAGATAGCTGCTTTATCGAGAAGGAAATCTTCGGAAAAGGCTCAGATTAAGAGATTTGAGAACAATCTTTTTCCGGGAGGATCTGTTACTTATGATCTTTACGCAGGTTCATACTTAGGTGCATGGCAGGAAGGGCTGCGGCTTATATTCCAAAAGAGGCTGCTCTATGACCTTAAGGATTTTGATAATACACTCTATAATCGGGATGATTTGAAATGGATCCGGCACACTTATGTGTCTCATTTGATTTATGCGTGGGATCATCAATATTATGACAGCAAGGCATTGCAAAACAATCTTCAGGCTTTCCTGGATCGTGGTAAGAAATGGTATGGAGGTGATGATTTTATTGGAATCTGGCCAACCTGGCCATCACTGGGGCTTGATCAGCGGAATCAATGGGATCTTTTCCGGGATCTTCCGGGTGGACTTAAAGCCTTGAGCCAGACTGCAGAAATGTGCAGGAAGAACGGTGCCAGGTTTTTTATCTGCTATAATCCGTGGGATGAGGATACCCGTTCGGAAAGTCATTATGGCGGAATGGCCGGGTTGATTAAAGAAGTTGGGGCAGATGGTGTAGTTCTCGACACCAAAGGAAGTTCCTCCCTTGAATTACAGCATGCTGCCGACAGCGTTCGTAAAGGGGTAATTATGTATAGCGAAGGAATGGCTGTTCCTAAGGATATGCCTGGGATTGTTGCGGGCAGGGTGCATAACGCGTTATATTATCCTCCGATGCTGAACCTGAATAAATTGATTAAACCTGATTTTGCTATTTACAGGGTGGCTGAATTGGCTTTTGAACCTATACGAAGAGAATATGCAACATCTTTCTTTAATGGTTATGGCACTGAATTAAATATATTTAAGCCTGGGCGTCCGGATTGGATTGAGGCTGATTACCGGTTTTTTGGCCAGACTGTCAGAATATTGCGAGAAAATGCCACAAATTTTGTGGACTACAATTTTATTCCTTTGATTCCGACCCTGCAAGACAATATCTTCGTTAATTGCTGGCCGGGAAACGATAAATTGGTATATACAATCTTTAGTTTGCTTCCGGAAGGTTTTAATGGTAATCTGTTCGAAGCGCAACCGGGCGCAAGTTATCATTGGGTGGATGTTTGGGAGCATCGGGAAATCGAACCTAAAAAAATGGACGGTAAATCATTTATCCCTGTCCGGACCGAAGCATTTCATAAGTCATGGCTCGGAACCAACAATGAAGGTGCAGTGAGTTCGGTAATCCGGTTTCCTTCAGTTCTGTCAGTTAAGCTGAATATTGATCAATTAACTTTGTCAGCTTCAAAAGGTGATCAAATCAGGATCTGGGCCGGAAATCCAGATTATGAGAAAAAGCCTGCGATTTTGGATACTAAAACAAAAACGATACGCCTGGGCGACTATTTCGGACGATTTGAAGGGAATTTCGTTATACAACTTTTTCAGAACGATGAAATTCTGGATGAGCGCATTGTAACCATCAAACCAGGTGCTGCAAGGCTGGTCAGCCTGGCAGTGCCAACCGAACCGGCAACAAAAACACCTCCTGGTATGGTTAATATCCCCGCAGGGATGTTTACCTGGAAAACCACGAATGGAGACGATTTTATCGGATATCCAGAACTGCCTGTAAAAGAACCGGTTAAAGTGAATTCGTTTTCTATGGATAAATATCCTGTTACAAACGATCAGTTCTATGAGTTTATTAAATCTACAGGCTATCAGCCCGCCGACACTTCGAATTTCCTTAAAAACTGGGTCAACAGGAATCCGGCTAAAGGGATGGAGAGATATCCCGTAGTTTATGTATCGTATGAAGATGCCAGAGCTTATGCCCAATGGGCAGGAAAGAGGCTTCCAACCGAACTCGAATGGCAGTATGCAGCGCAGACTCCTGATCTCCGCCCGTGGCCGTGGGGAGCTGAGAAGGGGGTTACACGTGAGATTGAAACGGTGACCAATACATTAACAGTCAGCCGGATAAAAGGGATCGATCCTAAATATTGCAATATCGGAATGGGAAAAATGGAAGCGGTTGGCAAGCATCCTAAAGGTGCCAACCCTTATGGGCTTGAGGATTTAGTTGGTTCAGTCTGGCAGCTGACCAATGATGAATATGATGACGGAACCGTCTATTTCGTCATTATGAAGGGCGGCAGTTATTTTAATCCGAGTTCAAGCTGGTGGTATGTTCAGGGTGGTCCAAGGGAACTTCATTACAGGCAAATGCTTCTGAGAGTATCGAGGGGCTTTGAACGTAATTCAACCGTGGGATTCCGATGCGTAAAAGATTAGGTGTGCACAGAGGCTGATACAGGGCGCAAAGGCACATTGCGCTAAACAACTGAATCAGTGAACTATAATCGAGATGGTGGAACTCAGTAAACCACTTTAAAGCGTATTGAACGAAAGGTATGTCTGCGGAGGTCGAGCGAACAGACTGGCTGAGCTACCCGACAGAGAACTTTAAAGAAAGGAGTACGGAGATGAACCACCGACAGGGGCCAACAGGGGAATCTGTCAAACCACCCGGCGGTGCTTCTATCCAACGATAGAGGTGTTGAACGGACCGGGAAAAGGGATGATGAAAGAAGCGTTCCAGGTGCTTATGCAAGAGCTGAACGAAAGTGAACTGTTCGATGAGGTGTCGAAATTACAGAGAAGGAGGCCAGAAACCGGGGTGCCCTAGTTCACCCCGGGACGAGTGCAGGCGTAACCTGAGAGATAAACGGCCTGTGCTGGCACCCGGCATAAAGACAGCAGGACTTGCATATGGGCTTGATTATGGAACTGTGGAAGCCACCCGATGATGAAAAATCGAAACGACACAAGCGGGCAAGCCGTGAGGTCAAAAGTAGAGAGGCAACGGGTGGTGGCGGATGGAGCCGTAGTAGTGATGAAGTTCCTGTAATGGGGATGGAGCGAAGGGCTTCACCAGATGGGGTTTAACGAGTACAACAACTTAAACGAAGGATGATTGAGGAGTTAAAGCCAAAGACGCAACCGGTAAGTAAAGAACAGGTGTGGTCAGCGTGGAAGCATATAAGGAAAGGAGGCAAAGGCATGGGCATCGACCAGGTCAGCCTTCAGGAAATTGACGCCAACCCACGTAAATACCTGTATCCTTTGTGGAACAGA
>QYQM01000038.1 GCA_007280905.1 Porphyromonadaceae bacterium
ATTATATCTCAATTCATCAATCATTGTCTTTAGATGCCAATCTAAAATATTAGTCAAATGATGAATGGCACTTTCTATACCATATAATCCATCAGTAACATTTGCAAGCCCTTCAGATATTGTCCCACAAATTGCCTCTGTCGAAGCCCTCATTATATCTGCTTGTTGTTTTGAGGATTCGTTTAATGCGTTATTATACTCGGTGGTCTGTGTTTGAACTATTTCATCAATATTATTGATAAAATTTGTCTGGTCAAGATGTCGTTGCCATTGTTCGTGAAAACCTCTATTTGATAGTACGTTGTAATAAAATGTCGCATATTCTCAATTTTTTAAAATTTGATACTGTCTGTCGTTTTTAAGGTTGCCGATAACGAGTCGCTAACCGAAAACTTTCGGGTATTTTGCATATAGTAGAACTTGTTATCATTGCGTAAATCATGTGTCAAATTTTCAAAACCAAATATACTCAATCTTCCGGAAAAACTGTAAGCACTTCCATAATCATAATCCCAGATTATCCAGCGGGTTCTTGATCTGGTCGAATCCTTTGGTTGTAATATGTGTGTAAATCTGGGTGGTTTTGGGACTTGAATGGCCCAGCAAGCTTTGAATATACCGGAGATCAGTTCCGTTTTCCAGCAGATGCGTTGCGAAAGAGTGCCTTAAGGTGTGCAAGGTGACATGTCGGATAATGCCGGCCCGCTTGGCAGCCTCCTTAAGAACGAGCTGGGCACTTCGCTCGGAATATTGTCCGCCCATTTGCCCGGAAAACAGGTACTCCCCGGGTTTGTAGAGCCGATAATATTCCCGCAAAATCTCCAGCAGCCGGACCGAAAGGAGGGTGATGCGGTCTTTTTTTCCTTTGCCACCCCTGATATGGATCATCATTCGCTTGGAGTCAATATCTGTGGGTTTCAGGTTCAGGGCTTCGCCGATTCTTAAACCGGCTGAATAGCATGTCATTATCAGACATTTATGCTTAAGGTTGGAGATGTTCTCAATAATCATTTTTACTTCAGGTTCACTCAACACGGAAGGGAGCAACTTCTCCTTTCGGGGACGCTCAATGTAATAAATGCGACGTGGCCCTCTTAATACCTTCTCATAATAGAATTTTATTGCATTTATGGCCTGATTCTGATAGGAGGTTGATACCTGGCGTTCCTCAACCAGGTAGAGCAAATAGGCCTGGATCTCTTCCTGCGAAATTTCATTGATGTCTTTGGTGCTGTAGTAGTTAATGAACTCGCAAAAGCAATCCTTGTAGGTCTTGATCGTATTGCTGCTATACCTGAGTACCGTGAGCTTATCCAGATAGCAGGCCGGTGCCTGACGATAGTTTTCCACCTCTTCCGGTTTCAGCCGGGGTTTTCGGTTCAGATGCCGGAGGTCCTCAAGGTATCGGTATTTCCACCCGCACTCCTCGCAAAAATTGACCAGATTTGACAAAGCTACTTCCGTGTGGGCAATCGTCCACCACAGGTTTTCTTTATCCCAGGCGTAGAGCGGAAGTGTTTTGATCAGTTTAACCAGTTCCTTATCATACCTGAAGATCAACCGGACTCGTCCGTTATGGTATTTTACTACCAGCAGAGTATTAGCTTCCGCCGCCGGGGCCGATGAAACAATTGCCGGTTTAGCCAACGGCTCTTGAACATTACTCTCAGTAAGCCTTTCCCCAAAGTAATTGCGCATCATCGTCAGGTTTTCCTCCTTTCGGCTGATTACCCAGCAGAAAGCTGCTGAATCCCACCGGGCATAATGAAGGGTCCGCAGAAAACGGATATCCTGTTCGTCTTTCTTCATTTTCAACAGAATAAACCGCTCTGTGATTGTCAATTTAACCGGTTCTTTAGGGATACCATTCGCTTTTTGATTTTCCATATACATCTATTTTAATTTCAGAATGGCTATACGAATGATTTCGGTTTTGCCTCCATTATCAGATATAGATGCATTTTTAGCTGCTAATTGGAAAAATCGAGTGCGAATATTCTTGTAACTTGTCCACACCGATGCGTTAGTGAATTGGTAATGATGAAGATTGAATCGGTTATTAAAAAAACGATGATTTGTGGCAGAAGGGTAGAATAAGTGGCCATCGACCGGCCGGAGCGAGTCGCCTGAGCCCGCGTAGTGTTGTGAGGTGATGTGATGAATAGTGAAACGCGGTGATTTACCTCAATGCTATACTATCCTTAAACCGAGTTTTTACAATCATCTCAAGCCATCATATTCCTCATCCGTTATTGCAAGTCCTATTGTAACCTTTTCCAAGGACCAGCTAATTTCGATTGAGCTTCGTTTTAAATAACTGGATTGAAACCCTCATGATGCGAGTGGTGAGGTTCGATCCCTTTGAAAAAGAACCACCGGACAATGGTGAAGCAGGAAAGGTAGACCGGAAGGTTCAGCGAGAATCAATATAGGTTTCAATTTGATGGGTTAATTGGAACACGTAAATATGATATAACCCAATCTCATTCGGAACGGTTTCCCCATTAACCTAAATATCAAGACTCTATAATTACGTCTTTTAACGTATTTATGGCGGAAGTTTGTAAAACGGGGAATTAGTGCGTGATGTTTACAATCGGTAGCCAGGTTCAGAATAGTAAATCCTCATCAAACCCCGCCAAATCATCCAGAAATGAGCTATTGCCACCGGTATCGACAAACTGAAAATCCGTCAGTTCTTTCGGCAGATCGGTCAGGAAATAGGTCTCATGACCCGAAGTGGAGTTTATTCCTGATCCTCCCATCAAAATCGTTTTACTGGGTTGTTCAGCCCTTGTGATAAATAATTCATTCTGGGCACGGGTCAGGGCTACATAGAGAACCCGTCTTTCTTCCTCTATCTCATCATCATTGCCGATCGACCGCTGGTGCGGATAAACTCCGGGAATAGCCTGGGGAATCATGCAGATCGGGGCCTCTGTCCCCTTGGCACTATGGATGGTAATAATGGTTACAATATCTTCAACAATATCGGATTCGTGTACCTCCTTATTATAAATCGGATCAAGGGTGTAGGTTTCGAGAAACTCGGCCAACCGGGAGAACCTCTCCGATAGCCGCTGAAGCATTTCCAAGTCCTTTGACCGGGATGGCCAATGGTCATATTTATTGGATAACAGGGGATCAAGAAAATTCGTGGCTGCTGCTATCGCTTTCTTGGGATTACGAATATGTTGCCGGACTTCCTCTACCGCAAGGGGAATTTTGGGTTCCCATTTGAAGAAATTTCGGAGTGATTCGTGGGATTCCTTCTCATCCCTTGCCTGTATAATGATTTCAATGGCCTTTGACGAAGTTACGTCACCAACCTTTGGCCATAGCTTCAAATACCGCATCCATGCCAGCTCGTCCTTATAGTTGATCGCTGCCCTTAACAGGCTGAACAGGTCGCGCACATGGGCCGATTGCAACAAAGCGGTTCCACCGATGAACTGATAGGGAATTTTCATCTCCACAAAAACGGCTTCGATCCTTCGGGCGAGGTAGGCAGTGCGAACCAGAATCATGAAATCGGAGTATTTGCTTCCTTCTTCGTGTCTCCGGAGAATCTCATCGCCATACCATTTGGCCTCCTCAAAAACATTCTGAAAGTCGATCAAATTGGGTTTTAAACCGGGGCCACGGATTGCAGTCAGGTTTCGGTTGTAGGCAAGGGGTGACAATTTCAGGAGCCAGTTTGCCAGATCGAGAATTTCCTGGGTACTACGGTAATTCTGTTCCAATTGAATGTTCTCGGAATTTGGCATCCGCTCACTAAAGGAGTGGACATTCCGGAAGTCTGCCCCACGGAAGCCATAGATGCTTTGCGCATCATCACCGACACAGAACAGTTTTGCAGGGTTAGCCAGTTTCTCCAGTATCCCCCATTGCAGCGGGTTAGTGTCCTGCATCTCATCGACCAGGATGTGGGAGAAAAGCCCCTGCAATTTCTTTTGCAGGGCTGGATTCTTGCTGATTATATCCAGGAAAATATACAGAATATCATCAAAATCAATGTAGTTACGTACCTTTTTCCGATCCTCGTAAGCCTCAAAAATCCTAAGAATGGTACTGATCACCTCGTCATTGTACTCGGTGAACTTGATCAGATAGTCATGCGGAACCAGGCAGGTATTGCGGGCGTAAGAATAGAGATCAAGCAATTCTTTTGACTTGGGGAAGTGCTTCTTTTCAGTCTTTTTTATCGCTGTACCCCTCAGCAGGCCCATCAAACCGCTTTGGTCATCCCGGTCAATAACCGTAAAACTCTCAATACCGAACGTTTTAGGAATAGTCTTCATAATGTCCAAACAAAACCGGTGAAATGTTCCGGCAAAAATCCCTTTGGCCAGGTCACCCATCTCCAATTCCAACCGGTGGGTCATTTCAGCAGCGGCCCGGCGGGTGAAGGTCAGCAGGACTATTCGTTTCCCCGGAACATTATTCTTCAGCAGAAAAATCGTCCTACCGATTATGGTACGGGTTTTACCGGTTCCGGCACCTGCCAAAACAAGGAGATGATCCCGCGGGCTGGTATATTCAGCGGCCTTTTTCTGTTGGGGGTTAAGTTCCATATTTTTGATAGTAGAAGATAAATATACTCAATCGCTGAGTTGCAGTCAACTGATTTCAGTAGCAAGGTCATTGGATTGCGCAAAGACATCAGGTTATATTCAGCCAATGACAGGTACCTCACCACTTTCAGCCCGCATAAAAATATTTTCTCTTCAACTGACGAGCAACTTCCTTCGATTGTTTTGTAAGGCAGTTCATAGATACCGTAAGGCATACAGTCTTTTGTCCCAAACCGGCACAACCTCAGTCAAGAATTTAAAACATTAGAGGTTGAATTTTTGCTGAGGTGTCCTTGCCTGGACCATTTTTGATAATTTATGGTTGGGCAACATGTTTCTCAGCTTATAGATTTCGCTCTCAGGAAAGTGCGAGAATGTGAATACTTCCTTGTTATTTAGGTAGACCTTGAATACCTTCTTGATGCGCCAAAGGCTATGAACATTCTGATTAGCATAATGGTGGGTGTAGTTGTTATATATACCCACTTCTTCTTGGTCGAGTAAGTTAATCTGCACTTCAAACTTTCGAATGGTTTTTGGAATTGTCTTCATCATAATGATTTTAAAATTGAACTCACAATTTACTACTCAATTTTATCTTTTTCAAAGGTTTAGCTATGCAGTCAAGGGTTTCACAATCAATCCCGGTCAATATAACCCTCAATCGGCTTAAATGACCCATTCTGCTGATCCACTCCCTGTCTCTTGCGTGCCTCCTTCAGAATGTACCCACTCCTTCTGCGGGGTCTGGAATCCTTACTACCAGCTGGACGACCAAGTTTCGTTCCCTTATCCTTAGTTCTACGAAGTCCTTCAATGGTGCGATCCCGGATCAGTTCCCGTTCAAATTCAGCAAAGGCAGCAAGAATCTGGAACTGGAGTTTACCGGATGCGGTCGTGAAATCGAGATTATCCGTTAGCGAAATGAAACCTATCCCTTTTTTGGTCAGTTCCGTAATGTCAAGAATCAGTTCCATGGATGATCTAGCGAACCGGTCGAGCTTATACACGATTATTGACTCATATTCCCCTGCCCTCGCTTTTTCCAGCATCAGTTGTTTCACTGGTCGGGTTTTCCGTGTCGATTCCGTTTCTTGATATAGGTGGTATTCCAACGCCTTGTTCTTGGCGTATTCAACCAGCCTTATTTCCTGATTATCTGTTGTTTGCTTATCGGTCGAGACTCTAATGTAAAGTGCTACCACTATCTTGAATTATTAATTTGCCATACTGATTTCTATTCTCTCGGATAGGCTGGTATTCGATTCGCTCCACTCGTTCAAAAACATAGCCATCAGGCGATTCTCTAATAACCCAAACCGGAATCCCAAGTTTAAGTGCATGGAGAACCTCGGAATACAACCCCATCGTGATGTAACCTTCGTGTTCCAAAACGACAACCAGATCAGACCAGCCAACGATATTCAAGTACTTCTTGAATTGCTCAAGACGACCGATGTCGTTGTTTGGGCAGAGAACCCTATATTTTCCCCGAAGCAGCTTCAGGATGCGGGTTTCCGTATCAGTATCAAAGGAATGTGTGGAATGAGCGAAGAAAGCCCGTGGTTTTTCACTTGTCGTTGTCATAGGTCTTTTGAATGTCTTTGATTATGACTAAAAGTACAGGTATGATGATCAGAGCCGCCGCCACAAACTCGAAAAAATTGCTATTGCAGGGCTTACTGCTAATTGTTGGAATATCGCTGTGAAATGCCTCCATCTTATTGTATTTTAAAGGTTTGGGACATCACGGCGATCAGATCAGTCAGTGAGTTCAGCTTTCGCTGCTGCTTTTGACCGCTCCGGTCAGTGTAATCTAACATTTCACCTTTGTGCTGGGTAAGAATTTCTTTCAGGTAATCATCGTTGACAATCGGGTCAATGATCTTACTGGTTTTCTTAGCCTCATCAGTCAAGGATTGAAGCAGTTGCGTGGTGTCCCTGCGCTCCTGTTGCAACTTATTCCGGTCATTGCCATGTTGAGCAAAATCCTGTTCAGTAAATGCTACAATAGCTTTACTGACGCTGATTCCGGTTACCTTTTCAATGTGAAAACCAGCGTTACCATTGACTTCGATCAGAAAGGGTTGCCCGTCTTTCGCCCTCAAAAAATCAACACCAGCAATGGGCAAACCGACAGCTTGTGCAGCCATAAGGCACATATATTCCTCTTCCTTACTAATGTCAGCTTTAATGCCCTGACCGCCTTGGCTGATATTCGCCCTAAAATCCCCTCGTGCTGCGACACGTTTGTAGGAAGCGACCGCCTTCCCCCCGACAACGAAAACACGAAAGTCAGTGCCCGATGCCTCGATGTACTCCTGAACAAGCACAGGAATATTAGCCTTACTGAAGCTATCCAATGTTGAACGCACGGCTCCCATCGAATCCAAATAGGCAACACCTTTGCCCTGCGAGCCATGAAGCTGTTTAACCACCACTGGCATGCCGCCAATTTTTTCAATTAACTGATCGACCGAATCGCCACCGGAGTAAAGCAAAGTCCTAGGAGTCCGTATTCCAAATTGGCTGCATTTCTGAATAGTTTCAAACTTGTCTGAAGCCGTAAGTAGACCACTAGTCGGTATCGGACAAAAAATACCGACATTACTATGCAAATGGTCAAGAATTGCACAACCATATCTCAGGTTATCACCTAATCTTGGATATACCGTATCGTAATCACTCGCAATAACCCGGTTGATTACTCCCTTCTCTTCACGATAAACACGGTCAAAACCAGACTGATGACTCGAAACGAAAAGGTAAATATCGCACGGACGTATTATTGCAACTGTATGCTTCCGGTTTTCAAAAGCACGAACCAGTGAACCTGTTGCGTTGGAATCTGTTGATTCGGTTAACAAAAGCACGTTCATGGGTTGGATGGATTAAAGGTTGCTTCGTCCAAAACCGGGCGATTGCGAAACCGGATTACTTTGTACCGGTCGCCTGAAAGTGGTTTTAGTCCATATTCAAAGACACCCATCACCTTGTCTGCTAGCTGTATGCCTGTATGGGTGAAAAACATGAAATCGTAACCAGCACCGATAAGGAAATCCCGGCTGACGGTGTGCTCCGCTTTATCACCGAGTGTACGATTAAGGATGTCACGGTTTCTTGTTAGCACCTTCCAATAATCCGATAGGGTTCGCCTACGTTCGGTCGCTTTGCGGTTGTTGTACTTTATCTGATTCTCCCTGCTGGAAAATCGCTGCGTCTCACTTTTCTTGGTAAACGCTTGTCCTGAAAAAGGGTCTTTGCCTGTCATGATACATTCAATTTCAGGCAAAGATAATACAACAATAAGCCATTATCAAGAGGTAATTATCTGATTTTCTTATGGTTAACGCATATTAGCGCATATTGACGCAAGGAGTAGCAAAAAGCCTAAAAATTTTAAAAAAATTTAACAATTGCTATCCGATAGAGTAATCCTTCAGCCTGCCTCCGGGTGTCCAACTTGAATGTAGATGCTATATATATTGCGTGTGCGTGTCCCGCCGGTCTGCACCCTAAACACAGTAATCAGTTTGGATTAACGTTCCACAGGGCTTTCATCGGTTCGGGGTCAACATTGTTAGTCCCGTCCAGTACCAGATCGAGTTTTTTCATTTCAGCGGTTAGCCTTGATGTATTCATCCGGGCATAATGCTGGGTCATTGGGATAGTGCTATGACCGAGTATTTGGGACAACACCTCTATCGGCATATTATTCGCCAAGGCGACAGTTGTAGCGAAGGTATGGCGGGCCAGGTGCGAGGAAATTTCCTTGGTTATCCCACACAGGTCGCCCACTTCTTTCAGGTAGGCATTCATCTTTTGATTCGACAGTACCGGAAATATCCGGTTCAGTTTCCGGCATGGGTGTTTTTGGTATTTTTCCACGAGCGATTGGGCCGTTTTCAGCAGCGGTATCGAAAGTTGCCGTTTTGTTTTCCTTCTCTTCTTCGATACTTGCCACGATCCATCAGCCAATTTTATCAGGTGTCCAGGCGTAAGTTCCTTTACGTCCGAATAGGCCAATCCGGTATAACAGCAGAAGATGAACACATCAGCCACCTGTTGCAGCCGTTCAACCTTAAACGTACAATCAGTGATCAGGTTCAGCTCCTCAATCGTCAGGTATCCCCTATCCACCGGCTTCAGGCTCATCTTGATCTTATCAAACGGGTTTCGGTTGATCCATTCGTTGTTTTCAGCAAACTGAATAAATCCTTTCAGGGTACGCATGGTTTTTACCGCTGTATTCGGCTGCTGATTCTTAACGGCCCGAAGGAAGTGATCAAATCCAGTCAATACCTCATAAGTAAATCCGCTCATGGCAATGTCTTTCTCTTTATATTCCTGTTTGAGAAACGATTGCAGATGAGTATAACACATCCGGTACTTCTGGATGGTGGGTTTGGTGATTTCCTTTCCGACCAGTTCAGCCTTTTTGTTAATGAAGCCATCAAGTTCCTGTAAAAAATACTTCTTGTCCGGATCAGCACCGTTGTACCGGGCTTTAATCGAAGCAGCAGTAACATCCCTGTCGATGTGTTCGAGTTCTTTCTGAACCTCATAAACCCTATTCTGGCACTGCTGCAGGTAATCGTTCAACTGGGTTGCCTTAACGCTTCGGCTGGTTGATCGTCCTTTAGCCTGATCCCACTCTTTCGGGCGGATCATTCGCTGAATGGCAATCTCAGCACGGATGCCGTTCACCGTTACCCTCATGAAGATGGGTACTTCCCCGTTAGCGTCCACTTTCTGACGCTTCAGGTAGAACATGACTTTGAATGTTGCTCGTTTCATATCGTAACTCCTTTAAAATTAATATGCTTCATCAACTTTACAAAGTACGCAAACGAGTTCTTGGGATCATAACGCAAGTTTCAGCATATTAGCGCATTGTGGTACAAATCGAGACCTGTTGATAACTTTCCGCTGAGGTCTCTATTTGGACACTCCTATCGTGCGTTTCTGTGCCGGTCTGTGCGCTATCAACAAAAGGAAAAGCCGGAATTTGGTGTGATATTCAGGCTGGTGCGCTTCTGTGCTGTTTGGGTTGCGGAGAAAGAGGGATTCGAACCCCCGGTACCCGTAAAGGTACAACGGTTTTCGAGACCGTCCCGATCGACCACTCTGGCATTTCTCCTGTTGTGAGCGCAAAAGTAAGAAATTTTCAATATTCTTACCGCGACTGATTTCGATTCAACCATTTAACACAACTTTGCAGCACTAAATACGAAGATATGCAAGGATTCATGGATGAAGTGTGTCGGGTATCAGGTATCGGGTATCAGGAAGAGGGTGTCGGGTATCGGGTACCAGGTATAGAAGAGCATATTTTACCAGAAAATTTAGCCGTTGCTCCACCCCCCCTCTCCCGCGACCGGAGGGAGCGCGGGAGAGGGGGCCGGGGGGTGAGGTGGATCGCCAGGGAGTGCCGTGGTAAGCGACGGGGTTACAATAGAGGCCCCAGCGAAGCTCCGTTCTCGAAGCGACGGTGTCCCGGCCTTCGCGGGGATGACAACGCTATCGCGGCGAATGCAGTACAGCGTCAAGAGGTCCCCGCCTTCGCGGGGATGACAAGTGCTTCGAGGGCAGTACTAAAGCTGTCACTCGTCACTCGTCACCTGTCACTACTCTTTCTTCTCTTATCGTTCTCACTCTTCTCTCTTAACGTTCATGCTCAATCTGTTCACATCGGGTTACTGAAATATTCCGGCGGAGGCGACTGGTATGTTAACCCCACCTCCCTGCCAAATCTGATCAGGTTCTGCAATGAGACTATGCATACCGATATTGCCAAAGATCCGGTTACGATTGAACCTGGCAGCCGGGATATTTTCTCGCTGCCTTTTGTTCACATGACCGGCCACGGCAATGTCCTTTTTTCCCCCCAGGAAGCTGAAAACCTCCGGCAATACCTTCTGGGAGGCGGATTCCTTCATATCGATGATAATTATGGACTGGATCAGTTTGCGCGGCGTGAAATGAAAAAGGTGTTCCCGGAGCTTGATTTTGTGGAATTGCCAGCCTCACACCCGGTTTTCCAGAAACCCAACCTGTTTCCGGAAGGGTTACCCAAAATTCATGAACATGATGGCAAACGGCCGCAAGGGTTCGGACTGATATGGGAAGGAAGATTGGTCTGCTTTTATTCGTATGAAAGCGATCTCGGCGACGGATGGGAAGACCCCCAAGTTCACAATGACTCACAAGAAACAAGGCTCAAGGCCCTCAAAATGGGCGCGAATCTGGTACATTATGTGTTCACCGAGAAATAAGTCTTTTACTAGTTTTGGAGTAGCGTGACGGGGTCCCCGCCTTCGCGGGGATGACACTTCTACCGAGGGAAAGCACTGGCTCACTCCCTCCTTCATCAGGAGGAGGCAGGGGGAGATACTTCCTCACGTTCCTCATGTTTCGGCTTTCTTCCCGCCTTTTTGAGCGCGTCACTGATTATCCATTCAAGCTGTCCGTTTGTGCTGCGGAATTCATCGGCCGCCCACTTTTCCAATGCATCGTACATTTCGGAATTCAACCGGAGCACAAAGGACTTCTTCTTGTTCATAATCCGCTAATTGTGCAGTGTCCCTGCATTGATGATCGGTTGGGCGGAAACATCCGAACATAATACCACCATCAGGTTCGACACCATCGCTGCTTTTCGCTCTTCATCCAATTCAATGATTCCCTTCTCTGATAACTGGGTCAGGGCCATCTGTACCATTCCCACAGCTCCTTCAACAATCTTCGAACGTGCAGCCACAACTGCCGCAGCCTGCTGCCGGCGAAGCATGGCACCTGCAATCTCCGATGCATAGGCCAATGAATTGATTCGGGCCTCGATAACCTTGATTCCGGCAATATTCAATCGCTCAATAAGTTCCCTGGCAAGCTGCTCATTTACTTCATCCACACCCGAACGTAGGGTGATCTCAGCTTTCTGATCCTCGAAGTTGTCATACGGATAAATCCCGGCGAGCTTTCTTAATGCCGCATCACTCTGAACCGTTACAAAGTGTTCGAATTCGTCCACCTCAAAGGCAGCTTTGAAGGTATTCTCCACTTTCCACACCAATACCAGGCCAATCATGATTGGATTGCCCACACTGTCGTTAACCTTTATGGGTGCCCCGTCGAAGTTACGTGCCCGTAAGGATAGTTTCTTCCTTACAATCAATGGATTGAACCAAAAGAAACCATTGTCTTTAATGGAACCCACGTATTTTCCGAACAGCACCAGCACCAGCGATTCATTCGGGTTAACAACCGCTAAACCCACCATACCGAATAAGCTGATCATCATTACCGGTATATACACGTAGATCAGTTGCTGATAATAAATCGTGCCCAGCACAGCACCCACTGCCAGGAGAAGGCAGATGGCGAGCATCACAAAACCATTCTTTCCTTTAAATTCTGATTCGTTTTTCATATTGATATCATTTTGATATCACAAATGTAAAACGTTCAATAATTCTGACCAAAATTTTTCGCATAAAAAAGCTGCCCCAGTTAACCCGGAACAGCTTTCTCATTGAACTAGAGGTAGTTAATTTTTGTAAATTTCAATCTCATCGAGCAGAATCGAAGGCATCGAGGTGTAGGATCTGGCAAAACCCAGTATGTTTCGAACCGCGTCGTCAGGCGCGCGGACTAACATATCAGAATCGATTTCTTCCATCAGGTTAATTTCTTCCACTAGCCTGCCATTTTCCACATTGCCTAATTCTTTATGGACGAGAAAGTAAAGGGTAGATAAGTTTGTCATAGGCGCATCATGTATTATTTATTAGTGTTATTTTGATTGTAAAACGTCTCAGGAGGTCCCATAGTATAATTTTGATAAAAAAAAATCAAAAAAAACCCCGGCAGGTACCGGGGCTATTCTTTCAATCTTCAACTATGACATGGTCAGCGTTAACTGCTTGTCTTTCATCATCTTACGCATATTGATGAGTGCATATCGCATTCTTCCAAGCGCGGTATTGATACTAACTCCGGTTTGGTCGGCAATCTCCTTGAAACTCAACCCGCAATAATGGCGCAGATATACCACCTGTTTCTGATCATCCGGCAACAGATCGACGAGCATTCGTACTTCACTCAATACCTGGTTTTGCACAATGGTTTCCTCAATATTCAACTCAGCCAGTTTACGGTTGTTGAACAGGTCCATATCGCCTGATTCATTGGGAACGGTATTGAGCAGCTTCTGCTTCCGGTAATGATCAATAATTAGGTTATGAGCTATCCGGAGTACCCATGACAAGAATTTCCCCTTATCATAATAGTGCCCCTTGTTGAGCGATTTGATCACTTTGATAAATGTGTCCTGAAAAATATCTTCGGCCAGGTGTTGATTCTTAACGATCAACAGGATATAGGTGTATACCCGGTTTTTATGTCTCTTGATTAGCTCTTCTATGCAGATCTGGTCACCTGCAATGTACTGTTGAACAAGGGCATAATCATCCAGATTATGAAAATTCAAAACTACCTCCTTTTTAAGATTAACACAGAAGTAGAATTCCCTCGATAACAGTCCTCCTTTTAGCTTTGTTTAACGTTTCTAAATTCAGAACGCAAGTATACAAATATTATTTTACAACAAACATATTTTTTCGTCCTGATTAAAATGATCTACCTTTACACCCCGAAATTCATCAAAAATCATGCCCGGATACAGCTCTGATGCGGAGAACAATATACTGATAAAAGGAGCAAGAGTTCACAACCTTAAAAACGTAGACCTTTCGATCCCCCGCGATAAGCTGATTGTTATAACCGGCTTGTCGGGATCCGGGAAATCCTCTCTGGCATTCGACACGCTATACGCTGAAGGTCAGCGCCGTTACGTTGAAAGCTTATCATCGTATGCCCGGCAGTTTCTGGGCCGCCTCGATAAACCGGATGTGGATCTGATAACGGGGATTCCACCGGCGATCGCAATCGAACAGAGGGTGAACACCCGTAATCCACGGTCGACCGTTGGCACCTCTACTGAGATTTATGATTATCTAAAGCTTATGTTTGCCCGGATCGGGGAAACTTTTTCACCGGTGAGCGGGAATAGGGTGAATAAGCACCAGGTGCAGGATGTTGTGGAAAGGATAATGAGCTTGCCCGTGAGTGCTCAGATCCTGATTCTGGCGCCCTTGCACAAGCCCGAAGACCGGTCGCTGCGAGTACATCTGGAAATTCTTGTGCAACAGGGATATACGCGAATTGAAGATGACGGACAGATCAGGAAGATATCTGAAGTTCTCGATCCTTCATACCCCCTTTGCGAAACCTGTCCGTTTGATATTCTGATCGACCGGGTGTTTATCGGACAAGAGGAAGATCTTCAGGCCCGGGTCGGAGATTCGGTTGAAACGGCCTTTTTTGAAGGAAAGGGTGAATGCACACTGAAAATTTTCCAGAATGGCGATTATCTGGAAGAGCAATATTCCAACCGTTTTGAGATGGATGGAATTCTCTTTGAAGAGCCGAGCGTTCACCTGTTCAGTTTCAATAATCCCCTGGGTGCCTGCCCGGTTTGTGAAGGTTTCGGTACAACCATTGGCATCGATGAAGATCTCGTTGTTCCCAATACCAACCTGTCGGTCTTTGAGGAAGCCATTGTTTGCTGGAAAGGCGAGAAAATGTCGGCATGGAAGGACCAGCTCCTTTTAACAGCCCATAATTTTGATTTCCCGATCCATCGTCCATTCTATCAGCTCAATGAACAGGAACGACAGCTATTGTGGACCGGCAACGAATGGTTCCAGGGCCTTCATGCCTTCTTTTCCCACCTGGAGGAAAAATCGTATAAAATCCAGTATCGCGTAATGCTGGCACGCTACCGTGGTAAAACTATCTGCCCCGAATGCCTGGGCTCGCGGCTCCGGAAAGAGGCCCGCTGGGTGAAAATCGGAGAAAAATCGATTACCGACTTGGTAAAACTTCCTGTATCTGAATTGATTACATTTTTTGATTCACTTAAGCTGGATGCTCATCGGGAGTACATTGCCGGACGTTTACTGACTGAAATCCGCAACCGGTTGACCTATTTATCGGAGGTAGGGCTCGGCTATCTTACGCTTAACCGTACCTCCAATACCTTATCAGGCGGCGAGTCGCAGCGTATCAACCTGGCCGGATCGCTCGGCAGCAGCCTGGTAGGCTCATTGTATATTCTCGATGAACCGAGTATCGGCCTGCACCCGCGTGATACACGCAGATTAATTAAGGTTCTCAAACGTTTGCGCGATCTGGGCAATACGGTCCTGGTGGTGGAGCACGATGAAGAGATTATCCGGTCGGCCGATTACATAATAGATATTGGTCCGGGTGCCGGAAGATTCGGCGGAGAGGTGATTTTTCAGGGAACTCATGACCAGCTGTCATTACAAAGTAAAGGTCTTACTGCCAGATATTTATCGGGTCTCGAAAAAATTGCGGTTCCGGAAATCAGGAGGAAATGGAATAGTTTCATCGAATTGAAAGGTGCCGGCGAGAATAACCTGAAAGCAATAAATGTATTATTTCCGCTGGAGATAATGACAGTTGTTACGGGGGTCAGCGGATCGGGAAAATCAACCCTGGTAAATAAAACACTCTTCCCTGCACTCAACAAGCGCATCAATGGTGCCGGGGAGCGAACAGGCCGCTACGGAACCCTCACGGGCGACCTGCACCGGATTTCGCAGGTGGAACTCATTGACCAGAACCCAATTGGGAAAAGCTCCAGATCGAACCCCGTTACCTATATCAAGGCCTGGGACGAGGTACGCAAACTTATGGCAGAACTGCACTTATCTGAAATGAACGGCTACAAGGCTTCTCATTTTTCATTTAACGTTGATGGTGGCCGCTGCGAGGAGTGCCAGGGTGAGGGGGTGATCAAGGTGGAGATGCAGTTTATGGCAGATGTTTATCTCACCTGTGAGCATTGCCACGGAACCCGGTTCAGGGATGAGATACTGGAAGTGCGTTATGCCGGCAAAAACGTTCACGATATGCTGGAGATGTCGGTGAGCGAATCTCTTGAATTTTTTTCCTCACAAAAGGATCACTCCGCAAAAAAAATTGCCCAAAAGCTTCAGCCATTGTCAGATGTGGGCCTGGGGTATGTAAAACTCGGACAGTCGTCGTCAACTCTATCCGGCGGCGAGAGCCAGCGAATCAAATTAGCTTCATTCCTGACCCGCGGCCATGATGCAGGTCATACGCTTTTTATCTTTGATGAGCCTACAACCGGCTTGCATTTTGATGATATCAAAACACTGCTGAAAGCCTTTGATGCCCTTCTGGATCGTGGTCATACCCTGATCATTATCGAGCATAATCCTGAAATAATAAAAAATGCCGACTGGGTTATTGATCTCGGCCCGGAAGGCGGCTCTGAAGGAGGAAACCTGATTTTTGCCGGTACACCAGAAGACCTGGCTCAATGCAAAGAATCCTACACTGCACAATATATAATCGCAAAACTTAAAAACCGATGACTGCAGAAAAATCATCAATAACCTCAGCGGAATTGATCAAACAGCTGGAATCGAAAGATCCGGCAGTGGTTTTACAAACATTGAATAAACTTGAGAAGGTTGGAAATATCAACGACCTGCCGTCGATTATCAAGGTGATGGCTGGTGTTGCCGAGCCCAGACCACTAAATGATTTTACCTCGTTCCTGTCCAATATCCGGTCGAAACAAGCTCCTGCAATACTTGCTCAGTTTCTGGCAGATCCCGCATCTGCTAAAATCCGGGTTGAACTGGTCCGCTCCTGCTGGGAATCTCAACTCGATTATAGTCCGCACCTGATACTTTTTGCACATTTATTCATAGCCGGTGATTATATTCTTGCTCTGGAAGCTTTCACCGTAATCGAAAACACATGTCTTGAACGCCCTGTGCAAAAGGGATTGCTGAGAGAAATATCCATCCTGATAAAAAACAGTCTCCCGGATCAGCCTGAAACAAAGCAGCGCCTGGTAAAGGAACTTATCCTGGTTCTGGACCGTACATCTTAGGCGGTTGTTAATTGAGCCAAGGCAGGAGGAATATATATCCGCGTGCAAATCCCGACCAGGTTTTCCGAAGAACCGGGGCTTACCGGTTACCGAATATCTTTGTCCCGATCCTGACAATGGTACTCCCCTCCTCTATCGCAATAAGATAATCACCTGACATCCCAATAGATAATTGATTAAAGGATGGATCCTCCCGGAAGAATTCGCTTCTGAATTTATTGAAAAAGGATTTTATTCCACGGAATTCCTTTCTGATCTGATCCGTATCATCTGTAAATGTTGCCATTCCCATTAATCCACATATCCGAACTCCGGACAAAGGATGTTGTCGGATACTGATCAGCAGGTCGTTAACCTCTCCTTCATCGAGACCGAATTTCGTTTCTTCGGAAGCAATATACATTTGCAACAGGCAGTCGATGACCCGGTCATTCTTTAGGGCCTGGGCTGAAATCTCTTCAAGAAGTTTCAATGAATCAACCGATTGGATCATTGAAATAAACGATGCGATATATTTTACCTTATTGGTTTGAAGATGGCCGATCAGATGCCATTGGATATCAGGCCGGAGGACCGGGTGTTTTAAAAGCAATTCCTGCACACGGTTTTCGCCGAAAACCCGCTGGCCGGCCTGATAAGCTTCCATGACTGCCTCAGAAGGTTGATTTTTGGAGACTGCGACAAGCATTGCCTGATCGCCGATTTCGCGGCGGATAAAATTCAGATTATGTTCGATACTGTTCATCACATTATTCAAAAGTAAATCTTGCCGCAAATACCTGGCGGTTATCCGCTTTGTTCTTAATGAATCCATGGAAAATATTCCGGTTCTGACTGTATTCCGGAACCAGAACCAGCAGTTCGTCGAGGTGTTTAACTTCGGATATGAAATTCACTTCCACTTCGCGGAGTTTCCCGTTAAGGAGTAGGTCTACCGGTATCTCATTGATTATCCATTCGATATATCTGCTGTTATTCACATGGTTATTCATATCCAGGTGTCCGAATTCGGCAGCCAGCTCCTTCACTTTTGTCAGATTTTCATGCCAGCCGATTTTTGCGGGCTTATCGGAGATCGCGTGAAAAGAAGCCAGGTCGCCCGTTTCATATTCTTTACCGATGAGCCTCACCGGCCGCCGGCTGGCAAGATCTATCAGCGTCCAGGCGGTAGATCCTGCCATCTGTATATTCCGCCGGCTATCGAGGATCTGAAAATCCCGGTAAGCCACCACCCCTTCCATCAGTTTGGGCCAGGTTCTCAGAGTAATATTCTCGCCCCATAAAGGTTGCCTGTTAATCAGCATTTTATACCTGATCAGTACCCAGGCTTGGTTTCGACGGACCAATTCTTCAAAACCCCAACCGCGGCGGGCGGCATCGCGACCGGCGGCATCGCCGAGTATGCCGAAGGCAGCCGGGATACTGAGTCGTTTAAAAGGATCAAGGAGGAATGAGAAAACAGGGTATGTCTCTTCATATATGGGTAATACAGCGTTCATCGGTTTATCTTCCAATATCATAATTGGTCGGGAGAGTGAAAAACTGGTCAATTTTAAACAATTTTACCGAGGAAAACCATGAAGAAAGTCTCCTACATACAGGCTTTGATAAATGAAGGCGAGCATCAGCAACAGGATTTCAAATTCGGGATAACCGATTCCAGGAAAATCGCGCGGTCGCTAGTAGCTTTTGCTAACACCGATGGGGGCCGACTTCTCATTGGAGTAAAGGATAACGGAATTATTGCCGGCGTTAGATCGGAGGAGGAGTATTATATGATTGAATCCGCGGCACAGCTGTATTCCAAACCTGAAATACGCTTTGAATCAAAAGTCTGGAAGGATGAGGGTAAAACCGTTCTGGAAGTGTGGGCACCACCCAGCCCTTTACGACCACATTTCGTAAAGGAAGATGCAGGAGTTTGGCAGGCCTATGTCCGATCAAGGGATGAAAATATCCAGGCGGATGAAGTACTGATTTCGGTCTGGCAAAAGATGAAGCAAAAAAAGGGCACATTGATCCGCTACACCAAAATTGAGGAAGAGCTTTTCAGGCTTTTTCAGACCAGGGATCAGATCACATTGAGCGATTTCAGAAAAAACGCCAGGATTACTTCTAAACAGGCCGTTGAAACTCTTGCCAACCTGATAGTGCTCCGGCTGATCCTTCAGGTTGTAGCTTCCCCCGAATCTTTTTTCAGGATAAACCAAGAATTCACGGCCTCCGCAGCCGGAAAATGAAACCCGTGCCGCGCACCGTTTCAATCGAGACTGATTCTTCAGAAACCAGATATTTTCGCAGGCGGCTAACGAACACATCCATGCTCCGGCCCAGGAAATAGTCGTTTTCGCCCCAAACCTCGGTCAGGATTTCCTCCCTCTTAACCAGTTTATTTTCATGCTGCAGCATATATTTTAGCAGCATTCCCTCTTTCAGGGTAAGTTTATGAGTACCATCCGGGGTAACTAATTCCAGCTCCTGAAAATTAAAACTGATGCGTCCGATCTGAAACTCATCCGAGTCCTGAATTCCCGATCTTTTCAGGATATTATTGACCCGTAGCACCAGCTCATCCACCTCGAAAGGTTTGGTGATATAATCATCGGCACCGATTTTCAACCCCCGGATCCGGTCCTCTTTCAGGCTTCGGGCCGTAAGAAACAGGAATGGAATATCGTGATTGTGTTTAGAAATCTTTTCAGCCAGTTCAAAACCATCCATTTTGGGCATCATCACATCCAAAATGCAAATGGTTGGCACCACCTTGAGAAAATGCGCCCAGGCTTCCTCGCCATCACGGGCCAGCAATACGGTAAACCCTTGCATCTCAAGGTATTGGGCGAGAATGTTACCAAGATCCGGATCATCCTCAGCCAGGAGAATTCTGATTTTTTCCATGGACAGGCAGAATTAGGGTGAATGTACTTCCTTTGCCGGGCCGGCTTGAAACATCGATGCTTCCGCCATGAGCTTCCACAATCTGTTTCACATAGAACAGCCCAAGGCCCAGGCCTTTGACTTTATGAACGTTACCGGTAGAAACACGGTAAAACTTATCGAAAATATGCTTTTGATCTTCTTTACCGATGCCTATACCATTATCGGTTACTGAAATACGTAACCGGTCGTCACAGGATACCTCCAAAATAACCTCCGGATCCTGCGAGTTGTATTTTACGGCATTGATCAGCAAATTATGGAGGGCAACTGTCATCTGAACCTCATCCAGGTAGGCTGTTTTGGTAATAAAAGTAAATCGCTCCTCAAGCTTGCACTGTTTTTCATTGCATTCCCACCGAAAGGCTTCTGCAAGGCCAAAAAAGAATGGCTCCAGATCCAGCATCCGCCGGTCAAGGGAAAACTGTTTCCTTTCCCACATGCTGATTTCAAGCAGATGATTGATCTGTTTTGTCAGCTGGCGGTTCTGCCGGCGAATGACCGAAACCGTTTCCTTTATTTTTGCCCGGTCATCCAGGATGGTATCATTTTCGAGTGTCCGCGTGGCAATGGATATTGTTGAAAGGGGTGTTTTAAGTTCATGCGTCATATTATTGATAAAATCTGTCTTTAATTGAGACAGACGCCGTTCTTCCATCAGGTTTCGCATCGAAAATAAAAATATTAAACTAACGGCGGCAAGGGCAAGAAATGCAATTAGAAGGCTTCCGGCTACTTCCTTTAGCACAATCGATTTTTTATTATTGAAATCCACGTAATAGTCTATCCCTATCTCAAAATGGTCGGCATAATAGGAATAGTGATTAACCGGAATCTGATTCAACCTGATATTCAGGGTATCAGGATAGGTCCAGGCAGAATCGCTTACCTTATTAAAAACTTTCACTACTTTCTGATTATCGAATAATACCAGGTTGGTAATACTAAAATTCGACTGAAAAGTAGTTTCCACTTTCATCTTCTTCAGATATCCTGTCAATAGGCTGTCAAGATTCTGCTTTTGAACCAGAGTTTTATGAAAACCTTTAAGTACCACCTCTTTAAATTTGACAGTATCCGATGATTCCGGTATATATAAAGGCAGCACCTTCAGAGATTGGCCGTTCAGGAAATAGTACGCTGAGGCTAAACCCCGGTTGTCGCCTCTTTTATCAATATAAGCAAGCCCTTTTTGCAATATCTCCCTGTACCGGTAATCAAACTTTTCGGTTTCAAGTCGATAAATCCGGGTCACCAGAAATATCTCAATACCAACCACAATAAGGATAGCCAGAGCAGATAAGATTAGTATGGTCAGATTCTTTTTCATTATTCCGGAATAAAAATAGTTTAAATTCTTTCGGTAAAATGGGATTAACCTGACATTAACCCGGCATTAACGCTATCTGCATCAACAGCATCGTACATTTGACTCGGAAATCAATTAAAAAAATGAATATGAAAACAAAAATTTCAATCTCGGTTCTGTTGATTATCCTGATCACCTCCCTGATAACGGTTATGGGTCAGGAACAAACAGATAAAAAGAAGCAGGAAGCGGATGCTAAAAAAAGAAAGGAACAAGTAACCATTATTGTTGACACGCAAAAAGATGCTGAAAAAGATCTGCAAAAAGCCATGGAAGAATCCCTGGCGGCTGAAGAAAAGGCGCTAAAGGCAAGAAAAGATAATGGTTATCTGGATAATAAAGAATTCTATAAACAAGCTGAAGCCCTTCAATTCTCCAAAAAGAAGCTTCAGGAAGAGATGAAAGCCCAGGGTGTTTATGAGCCCTTCATTAATTACTCATTCACGCCTCCCATGCGGTGGAAAACGGAAGATAACGGGATGTCCAATGTGTACAGCATTTATGGCGGCGACCATGAAAACACCTCCTTAAGCATCAGTAAAACCCTGGAGGAGGTAACCTTTTCCACCGACTTTTCCTATGATGTTAAAGATGAATCATCCAGCGTCAGCTTTTTCGTATCGGGATCCATGAAAGCCGGTGAATTGAAAATCACCCTGAAAAAGCCGGATAAAACCGCTTTCCAGGAAATCACAATCTCCCCGCTGGCGGATGTCAACTGGAATCAGACCTTCAGGTGGGATGAAGGTGAGACTGAAGGATATCTGGGTAAATGGATTATTTCAATCTCAGCAGCCAAGGCAAACGGCAATTACCGGGTACAGGTGAATTCGAGATAGAAAGGGACGCCTTTAAGAAGAGCACGCGGATTTACGCGGATGCTGCGCAACGCGGATTTAAGCGGATTTAAATTAAAAAATCCGTCTTAATCCGCGTTCCCGCAGGGATCCGCGTAAATCCGCGTGCTATTTTTATCTTTACCTCCCTAAATAACATTAATAAACAAAATCTTAATACATGAAACCAACCCGCATGATCGTAATACTGGCGGTGGCACTGTTAGCCACCGGCCTGGCGAAAGCACAGCATGATCCCATCCAGATGGGATTGAATGCAATCACTAAAGAAGCGATTAAAGGACAATTAGACTTTCTGGCTTCAGATTGGACCGAAGGCCGTGAAACCTCAACAAAAGGTGAATTCATGGCAGGGGATTTCATTGCCTCAGTTTTCCAAATCTACGGTGTTCAGCCTGCCGGTGATATGGCTGGCGGCGGTTATTCTTTCAGCGCGGATCAGATGTACCTCTATATGTCAGGCGACCGGCCTAAAATGGCACCTCCCACCCGCAGCTATTTTCAGAATATTCCATTTGTTCAAACCCTCACCAGTGAATCCAGTATGGAGCTGATTACCAAAGAAGGCTCGGTAGAACGCAGATTTCTTTTGAGCAAAGGGAACGATTTCAATTTTTGGGGTGGAGGAGCCGGTCAGGATATTACGGCTCCGGTAGTATTCATCGGCTACGGATATAAAAATGATTCGGTTGGTTATGATGATTTTAAAGGAATCGATGTTAAAGGAAAGATAGTTCTAAGGATCAACGGATTACCCGGAATGAAGGATACTCTTTCAGTGGCTTACAAAAAGCTGAACCTGAAAGACAGGAATGCGATGTATAAAACCTATGAGGTTAAGGATAACCTGTTGAAAAAATTTGAAGTTGCCGGGGTTATTGATTATCCGGGGTATCCCCAGGGTTCGCCTGCCAATTATCCTTTCAGATTTAATACCAGGATATATGAAGGAGATAAAAGACTTAATTCCGGCCAGTTAGACATCAGCCTGCCAGTTGATACTCTGACCTCAGCCATACTGAACATTTCAGCTTCACCGAAAATTTTAACCGAGCTCATGAATGGTGCGGGCATTAACATCAAGGAGTTTGAAGAAAATGCCGCTAAGCTCAAACCTGGCTCAAAAGAGATGAAGGGTAAATCAATCCATTTAATAAACACCGTCACCACTCAAACGGTTCGCGGCAGGAATGTATTGGCGAAGATAGAAGGCGAGAATCCGAATGAAGTTATCGTGGTAGGCGCACATTATGATCATCTTGGTACCTACAATGGATATATATGGAACGGTGCCGACGACAATGCTTCGGGAACGGTCGGCGTGATGACCCTTGCCAAGGCTTTTATCGCATCGGGAGTGAAGCCCAAAAAGACCATCATTTTCGCAGCCTGGACCGGTGAGGAAAAGGGTTTGCTGGGGTCGAACTATTGGGTGGACAAATATCCAAAAAAAGAGAATCTGGTATTGAACCTGAATTTCGATATGATATCCCGCAGGCCGGAAAAAGATACATCCGGGTTTAAGGCCGGGATGGATTATACCGAGGCCTACCCTATCCTGAAGAATCTGGTAGACAGTGCAAATACAAAATATGAGCTGGGACTGGAAATAAAGTTCAGGCCTTCAAAGCAACCCATGGCGGGCACCGATTTTACGCCATTCTCGATGAAGAAAGTCCCGATTTACGGTTTTGATGCTGCCTTTACAGCAGATTATCACGGCGCAATGGACCATTCAGAAAAGGCGAATCTCGATTTGATGCAGAAGATCATCAAGGCAGGGTTCGTGAGCCTGTATGAGCTGGCGAATTCTGAGGGGAAGATCGAGCCGGCGAAATAAAATATTAGCACGCGGATGACACGGATCCCTGCGGGAACGCGGATTTATACGGATTTTTTAATAAAAGATCCGCGATAATCCGCGTTCCCGCAGGGATCCGTGTCATCCGCGTGCCATTCTTATTTTGCCCACACCGGCAGCGC
Source organism: Porphyromonadaceae bacterium (assembly GCA_007280905.1). Classification (GTDB taxonomy): domain Bacteria; phylum Bacteroidota; class Bacteroidia; order Bacteroidales; family UBA12481; genus UBA12481. The sequence continues at coordinate 23,734 of QYQM01000038.1, forward strand.
CAGGTCGACACCCAGTACGTAGATCATTAAAGAATAGAGGATTACCGGCAACAGGATCATACTGATGAGCTTCAGCCAGATGCCTGATTTGGCCATATCGGCTACGGTAAGCTTATTACTGGCAAAAATTACGGTATTCGGTCCGGTACCTGCAGGCATGATAAATACAAAGGAGGCAGCAAACGTTGCAGGAAGCATCAGTATTACCGGGTTAATACTGCCAGCTACAGCAATGCTGGCGAGTATAGGCAGGAAAATGTTGGCTGTTGCCGTATTGGAATTCATTTCCGTGAACAGCAGCACGGCACCGCACACAATAATCAAAATAATCAACGTTGGGAAACCGCTTACAAATGCCAGCTGCAGGCCGATCCAGTCGGCCAGGCCTGTAGCTTTAAAACCCGTGGCCAACGCATATCCGCCACCAACGATAACCCCAACTCCCCAGGGCACAGAGCTGGCCGATTTCCAGTCGAGCAAGCGTTTCTTTTCTTGTCCGGACGGAAGCATAAACAGCAGCAGGGCACCCAGCATACCAACCGTGCTATCCTGCACATATTTACTGACCCCAAGCAATGAACTCCAGCCCGGGATCACTGTTTGGTCAAAAGTGAAGCCTTCGCGGAAAATCCACCCCAGGGTGGTGAAAATAAAAATGTACATGACCCGCTTTTCGCCGGGCGACATTTTTCCCATTGCTTTGAGTTCATCATTGATCAGCTCTCGGTTTCCGGGTATCGTTCCTTTGATCTTAAAATAAAAGGCCAGGTAATACCATATGAGTGGAAGAAAAATAATCATGATCGGGATTCCCACTTTGAGCCAATCGAAAAAACTGATTTTCGGGGCAAGAGGAAACAGTTTGTCCATGATCCCCACATAAATAAGGTTAGTAGGGGATCCGATCAGTGTGGCCACACCTCCGATGCTCGCTGCAAAGGCAATGCCCAGCATAAGGGCGGCACCGAATTTGGGATTTGAATTTCCCAGAGTTTCCTCCTTTGAAATAATTGCCATCCCGATGGGGAGCATCATAAGTGCTGCTGTAACATTGGCGATCCACATCGAAAGAAAGGCGGTAGCCAGCATGATACTCAGAAGGATCAGCTGTCGGCTCGTACCCAGGGCTTTGATGAGAACAAGAGAAATCCTCTTATGAAGATTCTGATTTTCAATTGCTTTTGCGATAAAAAAACCTGAAATCATCAACTGGACCAGATCGTGACCATAGTTTACTGCCGTTTCGCCAGCTGGTAAAACTTTCAATACCGGGAACAAAACCATAGGCAAAAAGGCAGTGGCATAGATCGGAATAGCCTCCGTGATCCACCAGATTGCCATCAGAAGAGCCACTGCAGCAGCATTTCGCGCAGCTACCGACATACCTGATGGAACTGGCAGTGCAAGCATTATGATCAGGAAAACTATGCCTCCGATGAGGCCCTGGTACTTGATGGATTTCATTGTGCCGTAAAGCTTTTACTTAGATCCGTTGTTGGTGACGGGGTCCCCGCTTTCGCGGGGATGACAATAGCTAATGCGGGCCGTCAGTTAAGCCCGCAAGAGCGTTGTCATCCCGACGAAGCCTGCCCCCGCGGAAGCGGGGGGTCGGGATCCCCTCCCTGACAACGGAATTCACCAAAGACGATCAATAATAAGTGTAGGTATATACTTCCACGAAGTCAACACCTGTCCGGGTAATTTTCGATGGCCGGGTCTTGGCATCAAATTCATAGGTTATGGTTGTTCTTTTCTTAACCACTGTGACCCGGGGATCCCAGTACTCGAGGTAGTCAACCAGTTTTTTGCTTGATTTCCCGAACAGGTTACTACAAGGTAAAGTATTGCTGTCGACCATACTGGCTTGATGAATGTTATTCACATTTTCACCAATGGCGGCATAGGTAAACTCCTTAATCTTTTTCGAGGTTACACCATCATCATCAAAAGTGGTGTGTTTCATGATATTGCCATTGGTGATCACAGCCTGCATTTTTAAATGATCAGCACCGCCCCAGTGTTCAATGACTTTCAACAGGTATCCGTCGGCATCATACTCATAGGCAGCATATTCGCCTCCACCCCAATCTTCCTTGGTTACCATCCCGTTGGCGTTGATATCATAAACGGTTGCTGAAGAGCCTTTGGTAATAGTCAGCTTGCCGGCTACCGAATAATCATAGGTGATGGTCTTGTCGAGGTCCACATTCCAATAATCATCGATCTTTGTTATTCTTCTGGTAACGGCATCATAAAAGAATTCATATTTTTCAAGATCCGGAGGATAGGCAACCCCGATGGTTTTGATCAGCGAAGCGGTCGAGAAAGTAACATCAGCACCATAAGAGGTGCCTTCACCATTGGTTGCGTAAGCCCGCACATGGTAGAGCTGACCGGGGGTTAAGCCGGTGATGGTGCTGGTAAAGGTGCCAGCTCCTGTGCCGTCGGAAGTCTTGGAATCGGCTACTGATGGATTTACAGCAGCGCCCCAGCAAACACCGCGGGCGGTGACTGCCGAGGTTCCCTCGTCGGTGATATTCCCACCGGAAACTGCGCCGGTTTCGGAGATCGAAGAGACAGCTGTCGTGGTAACAACCGGAGGATCAGATTTCTTGCATGAAGAAAACGGAATGGCCATGATAACAGCCAGCGCAAATAAACAAATCTGCTTTTTCATTTTACTATTAATTTAGAGTTAAAAAAAGATTTATATGTGATGTTTTAATTGTTTCCGGCTATAATTATGAGGGCCAATCCTGCGGTAAAAAGTAAAAACATCATCGCCAGCAACCAGTTTACCGATTTGTTTGCTCCTTTAAATTCTTTCCAGATAAAAACTCCCCACAAAGCACCTATCATGGTGGCGCACTGCCCCAGACCAAAAGAGATGGCATATCCGGCCTTATTGGCTGCCAAAAGGCTCAGACAGGTTCCCAGTGCCCATACCATCCCGCCGATAATTCCTGATAGGTGGCTTCGGAAATTGCCATTGAAATATTGTTTGAAACTTACCGGCGCACCTTCAATAGGCTTTTTCATCAGATAGGTATTGAATAAGAAATTACTAACGAGGACACCTATTGAAAAAAAGAAAAATGCAGCATAAGGTGTCAGTTTCCCGGCTTCGGCCATTCCGGCCCCGGTATTTTCAGGATCCGATGCAATCGCACTTGCTATAAAACGAAAGAACCAGGCCATTAAAAATCCAGCCACTACCGATAGAGCAATCCCCTGGGTGGGAGTTTTCTTTTTGATTATTGCAAGTTTCTTATAGGCTATGGCATCAATTATAATGGCAACCAGTACAATGCCCATACCAATAAACAGGAACACCGGATTGCCTTTTGGAGTGGCTATATAATTTATAATTACTCCCAAAACCATACAAAGGCCTACCCCAACCGGAAAAGCTATTGCCAATCCGGCGATGGATATAGCTGCTACCAAAAGTATATTCGAAAGGTTAAAAATAACTCCTCCGATTATAGGATTGACAATGCTTGAAACACTAGCCTGGCTTATGCTCGCGGCAAAGCTCATCCCTTTCGCGCCGGAACTGCCAAAAGTGAGGCCAAACAGCAACGAAAACAGGAGCATACCCAGAACATAATCCCAGTAAAAAAGTTCGAATCTCCAGCTTTTAGCGGCAATTTTCTGAGTGTTCGCCCACGATCCCCAGCAAAGCATGGTAATGAAGCAGAAGACGACTGCCATTGTGTAACTACTTACGATAAACATGGTTATTTGTATTAGTTGTTATTAAATTATCTATTTGTGAAATTCATTGGCCGTAAATGTGATCATCGCGGGCAATCCGGTTAGGAACCATTCGAATCCCCCATCACCTTCCCTGACCCGGTATTCATGTTGCAATTCTTTGTCGCGCAGCAGAATATGTGCATTTCCGTTGCCTTCATAAAACTTGCCTTTATCAGGCGCATCGATATAAAATGAAATTCGTTTAAGCGCTTCAGGGCTGATCCCCGAAAGGAAACCAGAGAAACTATCTTTTGCAAAATATCCGTCGGCAAGAATGAAGGAGCTGAATTGCTGCTGATTGAAGGAAAGAGAGTCAGGATTCATTCGCTCAATCTGATATCCCGCCAGGGCGCGGAAACGATATCCCCTGCGAATCCTCAACTGCTCCTCGATTTCCGGGAGTATTGAATTCAATTTGCTTAGTGTGTTTTCCGGCAGAAATACCAGCAACAACTGACAAACTGAATTGTTCTCAATTTCCCGGTTTACCGAAGCCGCGATGGTTTTCCGCTGAGAAGGTGAAAATTTGCCAGATAAATATATAACAGGGTAAAACCGACTGGTTTCATCATATTCAGCAGGTACGAATGCAAAGATCTGTTGACTATTTATTGCCAGCGAATGTAATTGTCCATCTGAAATTGGCCTTGCGGGAATTGAGCGTACTTTATCCCCGCGATAAGGTTTTGATTCAAAAGCATCACTGATAAAACGGAGGGCATCGGGCAAGGCTGAGCACCAGTACTGGAAACTGTGACCCCCATCGCGTACCCGGTATTCATGAGGGATATTCAGTGAACGCATCAGGATATGCAATTCCTCGTTGCTCCTGCAAAGGGTTTGTTCCTTATCACCATTATCAATGTATATGTTCAGCTTACTGATTTCAGCCGGTGACATCGCGGATAAGAGGTAAAAAGGACTATTCTCTTTGTAGTAAGCGGTAATACGGTCAGCACCTTTAAAGCCCGGCTCACCAAACAAACGGCCCCATTGCTGATCCCATTCCGATGCATCCTCTGTCATATATTGTTCATCGGTACGTATAGAAATGCTCAACGGAACCGCAGTACCAAATACATCAGAATGCTTCAGATGCAGGATCAATGCTCCGAAACCGCCCATGGAATAGCCCATCAGCGCACGATGCCGCTTATCGGCAATGGTCCTGAAAAGACTGTCGATATATGGGACCAGCTCTTGAATGAACATATCCTGGTACAAAAATGATCCCTTGTAATCGTTGACATAATAGTTTCGAAAACCTTCAGGCATCACAAAAATCATTGGGATGGCTTCTTTATCCACGACTGCCTGATCAGCATACTGGGAAATCCGGCCATACTCGAGCCATGAGCTGGCATCATCACCAAGGCCATGAAGCAAGTAGACTACCGGATATGATCGACTTTCATTATAATACGTCTTTGGCAGGCATACTGAGAAATGGATATCCTGCTTCAGTATCCTGCTGGGCATAATCAGGCCTTCCATGATGGTCAATCCATCGGTTGCAAATGAATTGAGGATCAGTAAAAAGCTAATGAAAAACAGCAAGACAGTTTTTTTCATATCTCAATTTTGAAGATGAATTTTCATATAACTGGCAGATTCGTTCAGTCCGGCAAGGAAAGAATCATGTGATGCAGTTCCCTGCCGTACCCGATATTCATGAGCAATACCATTTTCCCTTAAACTCATGAATAATGAATGATAGCTATTATAATTAACTCCCTCATCACAAATATCAAGGTAATAATTCACATCTGAGCTTATCGCAGTTGCATCCTGAGGCAGGTTTGCATCGAAAAGGAGGCATGCATTAATAAATTCGGCACAATCAGGTAACAGGTCATAAACCAGCCGGCCAGCCAGGTTATTGCCCAGAAGGATGGTATGCTTCCTGTCGCTGAGGGTGCGGTATCCAGTTTGAACCTGGTTAAGGATTTGCTGAAGAACAACCGCCGATACTGGCTCTGTTTGTAACGGGATTTCAACTATCAGAGAGGCCGGTATCTTGCCGCCGGTCATATTGGTGTTGAGGATCGACAGCATTTTCCGGGATTCTTCATCCTGTGAAACGGCTTTCCTGTCGTGCAGGACAAGAATAACCGGATAACGACTTGTGTCGGATAAATAAGCTGCGGGCAAAGCAACGCTAAAAGCAATGTTTGATCCATCAAGTTGTTTGTCAACGATCCGCCAGGCCGGGATGGCCGGTCCGGGATCAATCAGTTCAGGGTCATCGGGGTACGGAACATTCTGAACTGCCAGGCTAATAAATTTCAAGGCTTCAGGTAGAGATTTGCGCCAGTAATCCCAGCTATGGCCACCATTTCTGGTCCGGTATTCATGCCTGATATTCAGATCCCTTAACAGGTTATGAAGGGCGTTGTTGGGTACCGAAAGACTCTCTTCATCGTCACCGCAATCGAAAAAATAATTCTGGCCATTCAATGACAGGTCCCCTGGGTTGCCAAAGAAATAGAACGGGCTGTATGTTTTATAATAATCTGTCAATCGTGAAGTACCTGTGGTTCCGATGCCGCCAAAAACCGATCCCCATTGGGAGTCAAATACTCCTTGCGGTTCATCAATATATTGCTGATCAGTACGGAACGACATACTTAGGGCAATACCGGTTTTAAATACACCCGGATTTTTAGCAGGTAAAATCATAGCTCCATATCCGCCCATCGAATAGCCCATAACAGCTCTGTGCTGTGGGTCCCTGAAGGTACGAAACAGCGAATCAATTTTAGGAACCATCTCATTTACAAGCATATCCATATATGGATAATTGCCATTGTATTTATTCACCCAGTAAGTATTGAACCCTTTCGGCATCACATAAATCATTGGGACCGTTTCCGCGGCATTCAAATCGACATAGTAGTTGATAAGACCCCATTTATACCAGCCTGTTTCATCATCGCCCAAACCATGCAGGAGATAAACTACTGGAAATGATTCCGTTGAGTTTTCATACTCTTTAGGCAGCAGCACTGCAAAAGTCATTGAGCGGTTGAGGATTCGGCTTTGGAAGGACTGGTTCGTTAATAAACGTACGAAGGGTTCAGGATCATCCGGCGGAGGCGTATCATGCTTACATCCGGGCAATCCCATGATAAGCGGGATCAACCCGAAGATTAATATAGTGAAGCGCTTTAAGCTCTTTTCCGTATCAATCATTTTGCAACCTTTTCCGCGAATGGATTAAATTTTTTGTTTGGCGAATCATCGTAAACGACATACGATTTCAGGGTAATCCGGAAATCAGCATCCGGATTAACCCACTTAATTTCAAGTTTATGGTCTCCGTTATTCAGCAAGTACTTGTGATAGATATCATACTTGCGCACTATATAATCATACGGCATGCGCACCTGTTCAGTTTTTACACCGTCGATAAATACATCCAGGAGTGCGACGAATTCGCTGCTTGCCAGTCCGCACTGACTTTTTACATTTCCCAGCACGACAATACCGTTTCCCGTGAAATCTATCTTAATGCTTTCGTCGAGATAATCCTTCCTTACCAACAGTTCTTTAGTTGGATACATTCCTTCAAATGACTGCTCAAACCTGAGTGTTAAGGTTTTCTGAACTTTAATTCTGACAGAATCAGCTTTAACTTCGCCTCCATTTTCTACAATCAGCTGATTAGCATGTTTATAGCTCAGATCATAAATCTGGTTCAGGGTCAAATCTGAATAAGGAAATTTCAGATCCTGAACCTTTTCGATAGCCGGCTTCCAGAAAACCGGTATTTTTTCGTAACCGAGTATTACCCCCAGAATACCTGCTGCCGTTGCCGGATTGCAGTCGGAATCCTGTCCGCACCGGGTTGATATATCCATGGTTTTATAGAAGTCTTTTTCTCCATACAGCAAGCCGATGACCACATATGCTGCATTTACGGATGCATCGATATTAAATGCATTGAACACCCCCTCAGGGCAGCCCTTCTCGGAAGTATTCTTCTTTTCGAATTCAAACCAGCACTGCTTCCAATCATCAGGATATTCCCTGTGCCATTTAATTACATCTCTTATAGCCTGATAAAACCTGCTTTTTTCAGGGATTGGTTTTAATCCCTGGGCTACAATAAAATCAAGATCATCAGAGATAAATGCTGTTGCATACATGGCAGCCATGAAAACGCCGCCATACCAGCCATCGCCGTAATTCATAATGTGGCCGGTTCGATCGCATATTTCGGAGGCGGTATTGATCATTCCGGGCGACATCAATCCTGCAAAGTCGGCTTCGATCTGAAAATCGATATCATCGGCGTGTGGATTATTCATCCAATATCCGGATGCCGGAGGCATGATTCCGCTCAAAATATTATATCGGGCCGCCTGATTGGCATGCCATAGTTTATAGTCGTCATGTGCAAAAGAAACAGCGAAGGAATCGGCCGGAGCATCAAGCCCCACCCGCTCAAGTACCTCAATGAAGGTAAAATCCATATAGACATCATCGTAAAGGCCAGGATCCGATTCGAATAACTCTTTGATATAATCGTCGTACCACGCCATTTGCTGGTAGTCCTGGATCATGGTTCCCTTGAATTTGAACTCAGTCGGCCCACCAAAAGTGCATCCGATTGTTTGCCCTGCCCAGCCGCCTTTGATTTTGTCTTTAAGTGCACTGACTGACAGGGTGGCTTTTTCAGGAAGCACTGATTCCTGCTTGCTTTTGCATCCATAAGGAGTCAGGAGCAGCCAGGCAGATAAAAGAAAGATACAGTTTGTTCCTTTTTTCATTTCGAAAGTGGTTGGGTCAAATTGCTTGCCGGAGGCGTCTCCGAATAAATCACAATATCGTTAATGCGAATTTCATAGTCAGGAGCAGGGTTAATCCATTTAAGCCTGACATTATGCTTACCTTCAGCTAATTGGTATTTCCATGCCGGTTCAAGTCGGCGGGACGTGTTTTTCATTGGAAGTTTAACATTTTCGTCCCATTTGCCATCTATATACACCTCCAGTTCAGCCACATACGGGTCGTTGGGTTCGGCAAGGCCAAAAACCTCGGAACCAACTCTTTTAGAAACGCGATCGATATAATCTTGATCGATTTTAGACTTCTTCACGAGATTTCCATAAAAGATGTATCCGTTACCAACAAAGTCGTACGAAAGTTCATCGGTGAATGAGCGGTCGTATCGATCGCGGAATGTTGGAAAGGTTTTATCAAAATTTTGCTCAAAAGCCACAGGAACAGGCGGTGCAAGTGGTATCACCAGCTGGTCACCGTCGATAGATCCTCTGGCAAGACTTATCATACCTAAGGCATGCTTAAAGCTTAATTCGTATGCTTTACTCAGCGACATGGGTATTCCATCAAAGTTAAGTAATTCAATTTCCTGAAGCGGCTTAAGCCAGAATTCAGGGATCTTTGAATATCCGTGCATTACTCCCAGCACTCCGCCCACCGTTGCCGGATTACAGTCGGAATCCTGGCCGCAGCGGGCAGCGATATCCAAAGACATTGTAAAGTCGCCTTTCCCGTACAAAAGTCCTATGACAGAGTATGCTGAATTTATTTTTGCATCGATATTAAAAGAGAGGAATACCCCTTTTGGGCAGCCAATATCATTATTCCATTTTTTCTGCAGTTCGAACCAGGTTGCCTGCCAGTCACCGGGATACTGATTGTGCCATTTAATAATATCGGCAATGCAATCATGAAATTTTGTTCCCTCCGGGATGGTTTTCAGCGCCTGCTCAACGATATCAATCACATCATCATAAATAAAAGCGAGCGAATACAAAGCCGAAACGAATACCCCGCCATACCAGCCATCGCCGCTATTCATGATATGCCCTACCCTGTTGGCAATTTCGGATGCAGAGTTCACCATTCCAGGTGTCATCAAACCGATAAAATCAGCTTCGATCTGAAAATCCAGGTCATCGGCATGCGGATTATTTTTCCAGTTACCTGAATTTGGGGGCATGATCCCATTAAGGATGTTATACCTGGAGGCCTGGTTTGCATGGGCAAGATGGTAAGCCGTTGATGCCCAATGATGTGCAATCGTATCCATGGAAACATCCAAACCATATTTCTCAAAGACATCCACAAAATTCAGATCCGTATAAATATCGTCAAACAGTCCGGGCTTTTTATCCCACCAGTATTTCACATAACCGTCGCGCCACGGAATATTCTGATAATCAGGGATGATTGATCCCTGGTATTTAAATTCGACCGGAGCACCATAAACTACCCCGATAGTTTGACCGGCCCATCCGCCGTTAATCTTGTCCATCAGCTGCTGCCGGGTGAAGGTGGCTATAGCCGGTACTACTTTACCAGCAGGCTCTTTCGGATTACAGGAAATGAAGAAACTCAAAACGAGTGCCGCAAAACATCCAATTCCAAAAGCCCGCTTAATTATGTATTGCATTCTGCGCAAATATTTTAATGATATACACTCAATTCGGTTATAGAAGTAAAGCCTGAAACCTGTTTGGTGTATTTATTCCAGTGATCCTGAATTTTGGCATCTCCGATGATCCTGATTGCCTTGGTTTCGACAGTCTCAAAACTGATCACGTATTCAACGAAGTGTGGTTGAAAAAACACGATATCGGTTGCCGGCAATGGATGTGTAACAGAGATCTTCTCAACCGGTATCCATTGTCCGGATTCATTCATATATTGAACGTTGAGCGAAGTAAACCAGCCGCCGAATTCCTCGAGGCAACCGGTATGCAGTGCGAGCATACTTATTTTCTGCGGTTTCTTCCAGCCGTAGCCGTAGTAGTCAACTTTAGGTATCCGGGTTTTAGCTGCCAGACTATAAAAAACAGAACCGGCACCGCTGGTTTTTCCATCGTTAATAACGTCTACATCTTTGGCATACATCGACTTACCGAAGGTATACCAGCAGGAGTCCAGTACTTTTTCATTGAGTTGACGAACATTGGCCAAAACAGTATCGGCGGTCGGAGCAAAATTTTTAGTTCGCACGAGGAGATCAAAATCTCTTGTAATCTTAGAATTCCCGTTATCGAGCTGAAGGGTGATTTTCGAATATCCTGCCGCCCCTGGAATCCCGGTGAGCCGGCCCTTGGAAAAGGTGAGCCCTTCAGGTATGGTGCCGGAAATCAGACTCCAGTTGTACACCTTGTTTGCTTCGGTATAAAATGTATAATCAACAGGCTTGCCGATTTCCATTTGCGGCAAAGGTCCGAGGTAAAATTCCACCGGAGGATTAAAAACAGCCTCCGGGTTTATTATAAGCACCTCATTCCCAGACTTACCAGATAATTTGCCACCCTTTAATCTGACCAGATCAATCGCATTCTTTACTGTTTGATTGATCATATCAGAAATTTTAGCATCAGGCAGATCGAACCGGGTAATATTGATATAATTATTGTTGAAAGGTTCCTTCCAACCTTCGACCGGCAGGTATAGATTTTCCGGCAACCCTTTCATTCCGTTGATCACGCCCAATAGTCCCGCGACAGTAGCAGCCTGGTTATCCGCATCAAAACCCAGGGCACACGACAAGTCGAGGGTATGCTGGAAATCACCCTGGCCATACAACAATGCCAGTATTGCGCAGGCTCCGTTAAGATTGGCATTCCAGATGGTTTTAGTCATATCGGGCTCATCGGTGTAATACTTCTGTGCCATTTCTTTCCAGGAAGCTTTCCAGTTTTTGGGATACCTGGCATGCAACGCAATCATATCCTTCACTGTTTGAGTGAAACGGCCTCCCGGTGGCAATGATTTCAAACCGGTTTCGATCAGTTCAGTAATATCACTTTCGAAAAAAGCTGCGGAGTACATGGCTCCGTAAAGGATCGTTGGTTCCACACCCCAGTCATCACTTGTTATGCGTGCGGCCCAGTCGGATTTGGATGCAGCATATTTTACCATACCTGGGGCTGTTACGGCCCATATTTCGTTAATAAGCTGAGGATCTATTTGATACCAATGCGGATTTAAAAGTTTGCTGCCGGTAAATGGCGGTGTATATCCGAAATGCATCAGTCCCAGTGCAGCGCGGTTAGCCAGCCACACCCGGTCGCGGATATGGTACATCCAGGCATCGCGAAGCTGAGCATAGGAAGGTTCCGGGCCATATTTCTGCATCTGAAGCAGGTACATATATTCAACATCCGTGTCGTCATCAGAAAAGGCTCCGTTGTATTGTTTAAGTTTATCCAGGTTTTTTGTATACCCGTAAGGCCAATTCTCAGGACCGGGAGTATTGATATATTTTCCTTCGTGCGGCAATCCATAAATATTACCGATCATCTGGCCAATCCATGCAGCTTCAACTTTATCACGCAGTACGCTGACTTTTATTCTGGAAGGCTGACTCCCGCATGAAACAACCGGATGAAGACTCACAATGGAAGTCAAAAAACACCATATAATCAGGGTTGGTAATTTCATTTTAATCTAATGGATTCTGGACCAGGTTTGAATTTGTTGCCAGCACGGATTGCGGAATCGGGAATAGTTTTGCATTGGGCCCCGAGGCCGGTTTGTTCCACCAGGGGTTACCCCAGACGCCGAATCGAATCTGATCCTGCCTCCGGTGTCCTTCCCACGCGAACTCACGGCCAAGTTCGTTCAGGAATTCTGCAGCTGTTAAATCTGATGCCTGCAATGGCTGAATACCTGCCCTGGTTCTGATCTTCTGAAGATCAGCATCATTCAGCATTTCTCCGGCGCGGCCCAGGCGCCATAAGGCTTCAAGCTTGGTATATAGCACATCGGCATACCGGAACAGGACAAAGTCGTTCTCCATGTCAGTTACATAATACTCCAATCCATTCTGGTATTCATATTTGGCACACCGGGCGCCCTCCCACTTTTTGCGAGCCATGTAATTGTCGACGGTTGTGGTGTAAATAAAAGGAACGCCATCAATTACGATGTCGCTGCCATTTTTATCCTTTTGCTGACCAAACAGGAAAGATTTCTTTCGCAGGTCGTTTTCAGCGAACTTATCCAGATAGCCCGGTTCCACGATAAATTCGTCCCACATCTGTCCTTTAAATCCGAATGTCGCACGGCTGGCATCGTTCAGTGTAAGGGTATACCAGTAAAGATGATCCTTTGTAAAAATAGAATTCATCGGGATGACAAAAATGTTTTCGAGGGATCCCTGGTTTTGAACCTTGAAATTTGCAAAATAATCATCTTCAATCTTATAACTATTTATTGCAATAACTTTATCGCAAGCATCGATCGACTTTTGAAATTTATCCTCACCGATCCATTCCTGGGCATTCAGGTATAGTTTGGCCAGCAGCGTGTAAGCCATTCCCTGGGTAACACGTCCGTAATAAGAGGGCCCCGGCTGACTTTGCAGTTTATCCATATTGTCGAGAATATCTTTCTCGATGTAGTCAAACATGAACTTTCTTCCCTTCTGCTCGGGCAGCTTTTTATCTGCAAAATCATTGGTAAATGGGATATTGCCCCAGTTGTCCAATCCCCAGTAATAAAAAAATGCCCGAAGGATTTTAATTTCCGATACTATTCTTTCCTTTTCGGGAAAGGTGATTTCCGTTTGTTCGGTTTCATAAATTACCTCGTTGCAGGCGCTGATGCCTTCGAAAACAAATTCCCAGGCCAGGGTGAGAATTTTATTCGTCGGGCTGATACGATGGGTATGCATTTCATTCCAGCGGCCATTGTCCCAAACGAAGCCATCATCGCGCCCGGGAGCAACCATTTCATCGGAAGCCATTTCATTGAGTGTCCAAAGGCTGAATTCCTCTGGATATGGCTGCAGTTTGGTATAAGCACGACCGGCATTCATTAATACATCCTTTTCTGTTCGGAAGAATTTATCCAGGGGAATATCAGAAAACACCTCTTCATCGAGATTGGTGCAGGAAACCAGGCTTAAAACAATGCTCAGGCCGATCGCCTGAAAGGTATATTTATAATTTTTCATGATGTTTTGTGTGTTTAATTAAAATAACACGTTGACACCTAAAGTAACGGCGGTGGTTCGGGGATAATAGTACAGGTACTCGATCCCGGGCTGCAAGCCGCTTAAATTCACTTCCGGATCGAGGCCTTTGTAACCGGAAATCGTGAAGACATCCTGTGCAGTTATATTAAGCCGGATTTTGGAAATGTATTTTGAATGCACCGGAACGTTATACCCTATGGAAACGTTGTCCAGCTTAAGGAAAGTGGCACTCTCAACATACTTCGATGAATATTGACCGTTTCCGATGAATCTGGGATTTTCCAGTTGGGTATGAACGATATTGCGTCCGAGGCTTTGCCAGTTTTCGTAATATAACCGGTACATATTCAGTACCTGGCCTCCGATATTCGATCTGAAAGAAAAATTAAGATCCCAACCATTAAAGGAAAGCATATTGCTCCATCCAATGGTGCAGAAAGGGTAAGCATTGCCTATTGGCTCCCAATCCTTGGGATCGACTTTTCCGATCGGATTAGCATTTTTGAACAGATCATATCCATCTTCATTAACACCCAGCCAAACCGGGCCGTAAAATGTTCCCAGCGATTTACCTTCTTCAATTCTTAAGGCATTGAGAGGAAAAGCACCACCGAGCCAACCGGTCTCGATGTATTTACTGGTAAATTCGTCATTGGAAAATTTAACCAGTTTATTGCTGTTTTTGCTGAAAGTCATAGTAGTCATCCAGGTGAAGAAGCCTCTTTTTACTGGAACAACATTCATGGTAAGCTCCACTCCCTCGTTGCGGATTGTGCCCACATTGGTGAACAGCACTGGAAATATATAAGGAGGATAAGGCACGTTGTAGGTATAAAGAAGGTCGGTACTGGTGCGGTTGTAATAGTCGAGAAAGCCGCTTATGCGATTATTAAAAAATGAAAAATCGACCCCTGCATTCAGTTCCTGTTTCTTTTCCCAGCGAAGGTCGGGATTCGGATTGGATGTCGGCTGGTATGTATTGATCCATTCTCCATTGTAGAAGAATTTTCCGGCAGTTCCCATCATGATCAGGGATTGATAGTTTGCAAAATCCTGATTACCGGTCACACCGTATCCAATACGTAGTTTGAGGTCATTAACCCATTTCACGTTCGTCATGAAACCCTCCTTGTTTAATCGCCATCCAAGGCTTACAGAAGGAAACCAGCCCCATTTATTGTTCTTGCCGAACCTTGAGGATCCCTCTCTCCGGAGGGAGACGGAAGCAAGGTATTTTTGATCGTAATTGTACATGACCCGGCCAAAAAATGAGATGAGCCTGCTTTTTTCTTTATACGATCCCATTTCAGCCGTACCTACACCTAATGCCGAACCGTCGCCGATATTGTTAGGCCCATAAAGGTCGGAATCGAATCCGGAGTTAATCATATAGGAATTATTTGACTCCAGTTCCTGAAACGAATATCCTGCAAGTGCCTGTAAATTATGATCTTTAAAAGATTTTAAATAGTTAAAAGTACTTTCGTATTGCAAGTTATTGTTCCATCCGTTGCTGATTTCCGCCTCACCATTCTTGCCCAATTTACTGGGGTAATACTTGGTACGGTAATACAGATCTTCCCAGTCGGCTTGCTCGATCGAAATAAAATTCACCCATTTCAAAGATCCGAACAGGTTTAATGTAGCGCGGACATTTCCGCCGGTATCTGTCGTTTTTCCCTGGCGGGTCCGCTCCTTCTGCATTGCCACCGGGTTGTAATACTCTATTCCTTCGAGCAGGGTATAACCGCCTGAATAGGTATTGCCCGGATCATAAATGGGGCTGGTGGGGTTGCGTATAAATGCTTGGTAACAAAGATCATAATTAGCCGGTTTATAGTCACGCATGCTGTAACTCAGGTTATAATCAAGCAATAAAAGATCACCCAGAACTTTCTGTGCAATATTTGTACGGATGAGATATCGGTTCGACACATTATCTTTCAGCAAACCCTGGGCATTATCAGCATAAAAGGTTGTCCGGTGCGAAAAATTCTCTGAGCCTCCGGAGATTGCCAGGTTATGTTTCTGGCTGAATGGTACGGGACGGCTTATCTCTTTAAACCAGTTAACGTTATCACCATAAACATTGATGGCCTTATCAGGTTGGTACAATTCAATTGCCTGGCGGAATTCGCTGGCCGACAGGTTTTTAACTCCGCGCGGTGCGACTTGGGCAGAATACTGTCCGGTATATTCGACTTTGCTCAGGCCTGCTTTGGCCCGCCTGGTTGTTATAATAATTACCCCGTTCGAACCGCGGGTTCCATAGATAGCTGCTGCAGCTCCGTCTTTCAATACGTCGAAAGATTCGATTTCTTCAGCACTGACATTTTTGATATCGGCTCCAACCACTCCATCTATTATGATGAGGGGCCCCTGGCCGGAGGTGAGGGTATTGGTTCCCCGGAGCATAATCCGGTATCCCGCCTGCGGGTCGGCACCATCAGGTTTTACAATGGTCAAACCAGCCACTTTCCCCTGAAGCAGGCCCATAGCGTCGCCAAAAGCTCCCCGGTTGAAATCACCCGATTTAACGGTGGCGATGGAGCCGGTAACCTCTTTTTTAGTGGTTGTCCCATAACCGATGACCACAACTCCATCCAATGAATGAACCATTAAATCGAGACGAATATCAATATTCTGCTGGGAACCAACCTGAATTTCAGAGTTTTCATATCCGACGTATGAAAAAACCAGGGTTGCACCCTGTTGTACATTTATCGAATACTTGCCGTAATTATCGGTAACACTTCCTGTTTGGGTGCCTTTAATTGAAACATTAACACCTGGTATAGGATCACTGTTTGCATTATCGCGGACGATTCCCGATATTTTAAGGGTGGGAGCATTTTGGGCAAGAGTAAACTGCCCGATAAAAATCAGAAATACTAACAGGAGCAAACCCGGCAAGCCGGAACATTTTTTGTTGAACCTCATTATTGTTTTCATATCGAAGGTTTAACTTGTTCAAAATCAAGTGATGCCAATTCAGAACGGTAAGGTGTTGAAGTTTGGGCACCCATGCGTGTGACAGTAAGTGCTGCGGCCCGTGCAGCCAATTTCACTGAATCCAGTATTGATTTCCCTTCTGAGAGTCCGACACATACCGCACCGCAAAAAGTATCCCCCGCTCCGGTGGTGTCAACAGCCTCCACTTTGGAGGCCTCAACATAATGGTATTCTTTGTAATCTTTGATCAGTGCACCCTGCGGGCCGAGGGTAATCACAACAATATCAACACCTTTTGAACTGATTATATCCGCTGCCTGCTTAGCTGATTCAATATCTGAAACTTTGATTCCCGAAAGAATCTCTGCTTCACTTTTATTGGGTATGATAATATACAGGTTTTTAAGCAGATTATCGGACAATGCTCTCGCCGGAGCCGGGTTCAGAATAACTTTGACCCCTTTTGAATGTGCCATTTCAGCAACAAACTCCACTGTTTCGATCGGTATTTCAAGCTGCATCAGAACCAAACCGCTTCCTTCGATTTCAGCAGCAGCTTTGGTGATATCCGCCGGGGTGAGAGAAGCATTGGCCCCGGAGGCAACCACAATACAGTTTTCCCCATACGAGTCAACCGTAATTAGCGCAACACCAGAGGGGTGTTTCGGATCCGAAAAGATAAAATCAGTTTTGATATTTTCGGCAGTGTATAGCATAACTGATTGCTTACCAAAAACATCGTTCCCCGTTTTTGCAATTAACGCTACATTTCCGCCCAGGCGGGAGGCAGCTACGGCCTGGTTGGCCCCCTTACCTCCCGGATTCATGAAAAAAGTTCCACCCAGGATGGTTTCACCTGGTATGGGAAGCCGGTCCGCTTTGATAACCATATCGGTATTGCAACTTCCTACTACAACAATTTTGTTTGATTGTATCATCGGTCTAATTATTTTAAGTAAATATATATACGACTGACTGCAATAAAAATCAATAATTGTTTAAAACCAGTAATTATAAATTAGCAGTTTTCATAAATGTTTTTCGATTATATCATTAATTTTATGATCTTTAACTAGATATTTGCAGATGATAAAGTAACTTGAATAAGTAATTTTAAACCCATGTCGAAATTGCAATCACTCGTTTTGTTGACACATTCCATGTCATTAGCAGAGAAAAAGGCATTCAGGATTCGTTCAGGGCGCAAAAAGGTAGCCTCGGATTACCTCATATTGTATGATATCATTGAAAAACACAGAAACCAGTCTACACCTTTGTTGGTATCAGCATTCCTGGAAGCACGTCCAAAAGCCTCCATTGAAACCACCTTGAAATACCTGTATGAATTATTGCTTGACTCCATGCTGGATTTGAGGAAGGAGCAGGACAGTTTTTATCTCCTGTTTAACAAAATCCTAAAAGCCAGATTATTATATGAAAAATCACTGTTCGATGAATGCTTTGGATTGCTTGAAAGTATCATAGCATATGCCGAAGAATACGAGAATTATTTTGCATTACTACTTGCATCACGCCTGGAGCTGGACTATCTTCTGGCTTTGAATTTCCCGAACCTGAACGAAAAAACACTTTTACAAAAACAATTCAGGCTCAATGAGGCTTTAAAATATGTCAGAAAGATTAATGAACAGTCGTCGCTGTATGAAAACCTGAAACACCGGATTGTGTATAAAGGCCATGCCCGGTCGCAAAAGCAAAAAGACGAATTTAACGACTTGGTATATAGCGAAATAAGCATAGTTGCCTCTCAAAATCTGGACAATTTCGAGATCAGCAAGCTTCATCAGCTTTTTCAGGCAAATTATCTGATCAGCGTGGGCGACTATAAATCGGCTTTGAACTCATACATCGAACTGAATAACCTGTTTGAAACGAACAAGCATTTCTGGAGCAATCCACCGGTATATTACCTTCATACGCTTGAAGGGGTACTCGAGAGCCTGAGAGGGATCCGCAATTATGAAGGCATGACCTATTTTATCGACCAGCTGAAGGCGATTGACAGTCAGTCCGTTGGTTTCAGAATTAACCTTATGTGCATCATTTACTTATATGAGCTGTTTCCCCACCTCGACCGCGGTGATTTTGGCACCTCCATGTCGCTGATGAACCAGTATAAAGAGACGCTGTATGACAAGCTATTCACACTAAACAGGGCCCGTCAGGCTGATCTTTGCCTTTATACTTGCTTAATATACTTTGGTAATTCTGAATATCTTAAGGCGCATAAGTTCCTGAATCAAATCATTCTCAGGGGAAAAAATTATTATTATCTTCCTATTTACAGGACCATTCGCCTGGTTAACCTGATGATACTGTACAACCTTGGAGATTTCGACCTTATCAGGTATGAAATCCGGTCGATGAAACGCGATTCAACGGATACAGTCAAAGATTACAGGATTGAACGGTTTCTGTTTAAGTTCTTAAGCAAGCAATTGCCGTCCGTCGCTAATAAACGGCAGCAATTGCTTGACAAGACATTGAAGGAGTTTACTGAAATCCATCAGAATGTATTCGAAAAGCAAATTCTGAGAATTTTCGATTTCACCGCCTGGGTTGAATCGCTGCTCCGGAAAGTTCCGCTTACGGAGGTACTGCGGAGCCGGATGTCCACGCTTTCGCGGGGATGACGGGTGGTTAAAGAAGTAAGAATTTAGTGATACGAAGACCAGTTTTGAATTTTGAAATTACACATCCAGGTATCCTGAAGTATTTCTACTGCCTACTGCCTACTGCCTACTGCCTACAATTTATGTATCACAAGCCCGCTGCGGAGCTTGGGTTCAAACCAGGTGGTTTTCGGTGGCATGATGTTGCCGGTATCGGCAATATCCATAAGTTGTTTCATCGAAACCGGGTACAGGGCAAGAGCAACTGCCATCTCACCGGAATCAACCCGTTTCTGTAATTCGCCAAGGCCCCTGATCCCTCCGACAAAATCGATGCGCCTGTCGGTCCTGAGATCCAGGATTCCAAGGATATCCCTGAGTATCAGATCAGAACTGATAGTTACATCCAGAACACCGATGGGATCATTGTTGTTATAGGTTCCGGGATTGGCGGTAAGGCTGTACCAATTTCCATCGACATACAATCCGAAATTATGGAGGCAGCAAGGTTTATAAACTTCGGGCCCCATCTTATTAACGGTAAAAGATAGCGATAATTTTTCCAGCAGCCGGTAAACGGACAAACCGTTCAAATCCCTGACTACCCGGTTATAATCGATGATTCTCAATTGATTGTCAGGAAAATGAACAGCGAGGAAATAGTTGTATTCTTCGGTTCCGTTGTGATCCGGGTTAGCATTCCGGCGTTCATTTCCTACTAGGGCAGCAGCAGCAGTACGATGGTGCCCGTCGGCCACATAGGTACAGGGTATTTCCGCAAACAATCCGGTTATACGATTAATAATCTGATCGTTATCGATCACCCAGAAATGATGTCCGATGCCATCGACCGAGGTGAAGTCATATTCGGCAGGATGTTCAGCCACCCAGATGGCGACAATCTGATCAAGCTCACGAACCGCACGGTAGGTAAAAAATACGGGTTCAAGATTCGCGCTGGTTGCGCGGACATGCTTCATCCGGTCTTCCTCTTTATCGGGACGGGTCAGTTCATGTTTTTTGATGATCCCGCCTGTATAATCCTGAACGCCGGCGCATCCCACCAGGCCAAACTGCGTGATCCCATTCATGGTTTGAGCATAGATGTAGTAGCAGTCCTTCGTATCCTGAACCAGCCAACCCTTTGACTGAAAGAGGTCAAACATTTCAGCTGCCTTGGCGTATACCGCAGGTTCATGCTCATCAATAGCCGGGGTAAAATTGATTTCCGGCTTAATCAGGTACAGCAATGATTTTTCATTACCGGCCGCTTCTGCACGGGCTTCGGTTGAATTCATGACGTCATACGGGCGGGATGCCACCAGGTGAGCAAAAGATTTCGGCGGGCGAACGCCTTTAAAGGGTTTAAGAATGGCCATAGAGAAAGTTAAATTATTGTTATCGGTTATCGGTTGTCGGTTGTCAGTTGTCGGTTGTGATTGTTGTGATTGTTGTGATTGTTGTGATTGTTGTGATTGTTGTCGGTTATCAGTTGCCACAAAAGCTTCAGCTACCAGTGTGCAATTATCAGTTGCCACTAGCTTTAGCTAGTGGATTGATAATGAGGCAAATGCAAATTTGGACTTTAGCCCAATTTCCTGAATTCTTTGATATAATCAGATCAATATGGCAAAGAAATATTTGGCCTAAAGGCCATAATCTTCTGATAGCTAACTATATCCACTAGCTAAAGCTAGTGGCAACTGATAACCGACAACAATCACAACAATCACAACAACCACAACAATCACAACTGACAACTGACAACTGATAACCGACAACTGTTAACTATTTATTAACCTGATACTTCTTCTCTCCCTTTTCGAAAAAGTCCCTGATCTGTTCTGCAGCGGCTATACCGGCATTGGTATTGGCTTCCTCAGTTTGGGCACCCATCTTTTTCGGAGTTGCGTAAAACCTGCCCGCGAATTTAGCCTGAAAAGCTTCGACAGCATCCGGGGCCACATCGCTCAGGTACTGAAACTTTGGCTTTTGCTCCATGATCTGCATCAATCCATCTTCATCGATGACCTCTTTGCGGGCTGTGTTAACCACTACCCCGTCGTTAGGCATCAAAGAGAGAAACGCCGCACCAACAGACTTTTTTGTTTTATCATTAGCCGGCATGTGCAGGGAAACATACTGACAGGTTTTGTAAAGATCTTCAGCAGTATCAACTGGTTTTACACCGCAGGCTTCAATGGCAGCTTTTGGCACAAAGGGATCGTAGGCATATACATCCATACCGAAACCTTTAGCGATGGTGGCAACATATTTACCGACATTACCAAAAGCATGAATGCCAAGCTTTTTCCCTTTTAATTCGGTTCCTGATTTTCCACTGAAGAAGCCTCTCGCGCCATAAACCATCATCCCAAGAGCCAATTCAGCAACAGCATTGGAATTCTGGCCAGGTGTGTTCATTACAACAACGCCTTTTTCGGTTGCAGCTGCAAGATCAACATTATCATAACCCGCACCGGCACGAACCACTATTTTGAGGTTTTTGCCGGCATTCAGTACTTCCCGGGTAACCAGATCACTCCTGATAATCACTGCATCTGCTTCTGCCACTGCCTCATATAATTGTTCCGGAGTGGCATATTTTTCCAGCAGAAGTAATTTATAACCAGCGTTTTCAACCACTTCGCGGATGCCCTTAAGGGCAATTGGTGCGAATGGTTTATCGGTGGCAACTAATACTTTTTTCATAATTTCTGAAGAATTGATTAAAGAATGGACTTTTCGAATTCCTTCATGGTATCAACCAGAAACTGAACGCTTGCAAGTTCAAGCGCATTATAGCAGGAGGCCCTGAAACCTCCGACAGACCTGTGCCCTTTGATGCCAACGATACCTTTAGAAGAAGCGAAGGTGTTAAAATCAGCTTCTTTATCCTGGAATCCCTCTTTCATCACAAAGCAGATATTCATTCTGGAACGGTCTTCTTTAGCTGCTGTACCAATAAACACTTTGCTTGAGTCAATTGCATGGTATAATAAGTCAGCCTTTTCCTGAGCCCTGCGATCCATCTCTTTCAATCCGCCAAGTGATTTTACCCATCTTAAAACCTCTCTCACGGTAAAAATGGCGGTACAAGGAGGTGTATTCTTCATCGAATCATTCTCAACATGCACGCGATATTTCAGCATGGTGGGAATATTGGAACGTGTTACTCGTTCGAGCATTTCATTCTTCAAAATTACAACGGTGACACCTGCCGGTCCCATATTTTTCTGAGCGCCACCATAGATCAGTGCATATTTCGATACATCTACCGGCCTGCTGAGAATATCTGACGACATATCTGCGATCAGCGGTACCGGGGAATCGGGATCTTTAAGAATTTCTGTTCCAAAAATGGTGTTATTCGTAGTAATGTGAAAATAATCAACATCTGAAGGAATCTTATAATTCTTAGGATAATAGCTGAAATTTTTATCTTCAGATGATGCTAAAACCTGGACTTCTCCGAAAAGTCTGGCTTCTTTGATGGCTCCACTGGCCCAGGTACCCGTATTAAGGTAGGCTGCTTTTGTATTCAGGAAATTGAATGGTATCATGGCGAACTGGAGACTGGCTCCACCGCCAAGAAAGAGGACCGAATACCCTTCCGGGATTTTCAGGATTTCCTTAAATAGATCTGTTGTCTCTTTCATAATGGCCTCGAAATCTTTACCCCTGTGGGAGACTTCCATGATAGATTGGCCGCTGTTACCCAGTTCGATAACTGCTTTTGCTGTATTTTCACGAACCACATCGGCCAGAATGCATGGGCCTGCGTTAAAAATATGTTTTCTCATACTGATAAAATTAAGCTGGTTGGATTATTTTGAATTAATAAATGGTGTCTTGGTAATCTCTGCTTTGAGGTTTTTATTCCGCACCTGGATAAAAATTTCGGTTCCGATTTTTGAATATTCAGCTTTTACATAGCCCATCCCGATACCGGTCTGGAGAATGGGTGACTGAGTTCCTGATGTAACTTCACCAATTATATCACCGGCTTCATTCACAATATTATAATGCTGTCTCGGAATACCGCGTTCCTTCATTATAAAGCCACGAAGGATGCGCTTCGGGTTATCATTTTTCTGCTTTTCAAGCAAAGGCCTGTCATTGAAATTATTACCTTCCACAAACTTAGTAATCCAACCCAAACCGGCTTCAATCGGGGATGTTTCATCATTAATATCATGTCCATATAAATTATACCCCATTTCAAGCCTGAGCGTATCCCGTGCACCCAGCCCTATCGGCTTGATTCCGAATTCCTTACCGGCTTCCATAACAGCATGCCAAAGCACTTCAGCATCTTCATTTGCGCAAAAAATTTCACAACCGCCGGATCCGGTATACCCGGTTGTAGCAAAGATCACCTCTTTAATACCGGCAAATGGAATCTTTTTGAAGGTATAATATTCCATGTCTTCAACATTTTCCGATGTGAGCTTTTGCATAGCTTTCAGTGCAAGAGGGCCCTGAATGGCCAGTTGGGCTATTTCATCCGATGCATTGTAAATCTCCTTCCCCACCAGAAGTCCCATTTCATAGGCATTCTTCACACACCAGTTCCAGTCTTTTTCGATATTGGCCGCATTGACAACCAGTAGATAGGTTTCAGAATTAACGCGATATACGAGTAAATCATCTACAATCCCACCCTTGCCGTTCGGGAAGCAGCTATACTGTACTTTGCCATCGTATAAGGCAGCTATATCATTGGTAGTCAGCTTCTGTACCAAACTAAATGCTTTCGGGCCCTTAACCCAGAATTCTCCCATGTGGGAAACATCAAAAACTCCGAGTTTTTCACGAACCTGCATGTGTTCTTCAGTTATTCCTGCATATTCGATGGGCATCAGGTATCCTGCAAAGGGCTCCATCCGGGCCCCCATCGATTGATGGAATTTAGTAAAAGGCGTTATCTTAGCGGACATATTTATATTTTTTTTTAATTTGGTATCCTTACAAATATAGGCCATTCAAAACAGAAAATTCATGACTAATATCGGGTTTGTCAATTAACTTCAACACATAAATAAACCAATCCAGTATGGCAGTAAAATTCACGTATGCTGATTTAACTTACCTCGAAAGCATGTCTCCGGACAGTAATGAATTAATTTTAGAGATGCTTCAAATATTTATTGATCAGCTTCCTGAATTCACTGAGGGACTCACAGAACACCTTAAAAACAGGGATTACATGGCGCTTGGAGCTCTTGCTCATAAAGCAAAATCATCCGTAGCTGTAATGGGGATGGACTCATTAGCCGCAGATCTTAAAACATTGGAAATAAGTGCTAAAGCAGGAATAGATCAGGAATTATATCCAATCCTGGTTAACCGGTTTATTGACCAGGTTACCCTGACTTGCACCGAGCTTCAAGCGTACGCGAAAACAATCAGTTAATTCAAAGGTGATCCTGAAAATATCTGGTCACCGTACGCATAAGGTGTATCCGGTCCTTGCCCCGTACATTATGCGGATGCTGCGGGTAAACCATGTAATCGATCAGTTTGCCTTCATCGATGCATTTCCTCACAAACATTAGTGAATTCTGCCATACAACCGTCGGGTCATTGTCACCATGAATCAGCATCAGCCGGCCGCGGAGATTTTTAACCTGCGGCAGGGTGCTTGACAGCTCATATCCTTCGGGGTTTTCACCGGGCATGTCCATATATCTCTCTCCGTACATAACCTCATAATATTTCCAGTCGGTTACTGGGCCACCGGCTACGCCTACCTTAAAGATATCAGGATAATTGAGCATCAGGGAGGTTGTCATAAAAGCGCCGTAACTCCAGCCATGAACACCGATCCGGTTTGAATCGACAAATGGCAGTGAAAACAAATAGTTTATACCTTCCATCTGGTCAGCCATTTCCGCCTTTCCCAGGTTTCGATGAATGACCTGTTCAAAATCCCTTCCGCGGGCTTCGGATCCGCGATTGTCAAGTGTCATTGAAATATAGCCTTGCTGTGCCATATAGTACTGCCATCCGGAAGCTCCACCCAGCCAGGTATTCAGAACCAGTTGTGCATGAGGCCCTCCGTATACATAAACAATCACCGGATATTTTTTCGTTGGATCCATTTCAGGCGGAAGAACGAGGTATCCATACAGGTCAGTCTTTTTGTCAGCTGCCTTGATGGTAAAAGGCCGGTATTCACCCATTTTCAGGTTGGCCAGGGGATTTGGGGCATCAAAAATGGCTTTGGATTCCTTCGCGCTAATCTCGCGCAACAGAACACGACGAGGTACGCTATAACTTGAATATGTATCAATTACATATCGTCCGTCCGAACTGATCAAGGCATCATGAGTGCCTGGATCCGGGGTTAGCGGTAGTTTGGCTCCCGAATTAAGATCCAGCCGATAGATGTGCCTCTCGAGGGGACTGGGATCGGTTGCTCTGAAATAAATGTACCGTCCCCGATTGTCCCAGTTAATAAAATCTGTTACAACCCACTCTCCCTGAGTCAATTGCCTGATCAGGGAACCATCTGTCCGATATAGATACAGGTGATTAAAACCGTCCCGCTGACTGAACCAGATAAATTGTGAAGGATCATTCGGATTAAATATCAGCCCTTTAAGAGGTTCAACATACTTCTCTGAGGATTCTTCAAAAAGTGTCCTGATTTTTCTCCCGTTTTTGGCATCATACTGATTCACAAGCAAATGATTCTGCTCGCGGTTTAATACAGCTGCATAGAGATAATTTTCTGATGGATCCCATGAGATGTTGGTCATGTAACGATCATCTCCGAAAGCCTGCTCATCCAGAAAAACAGTACTACCGTCAAAAAGGTTGAAAATACCAACCCTGATTATTTCACTTGGGCCTCCAGCCATGGGATAGCGGATCATTCCGGCAGTGGCCGGTGTGGTCGTAATATTGACCAAAGGATATTCAGGAACCTTCCTTTCATCTTTACGATAGAAAGCCAGCAGTGAACCTTTCGGTGACCAGAACAGGCCCGTACTGATTCCAAATTCGTCCCTTGAAACGGATTGTCCGTTGACGATACCCCTCTCCTGATCATTGGTCACTGAAGTCCTTTTGCCTGCATGATCGGTTATGAAGACATTTTGTCCAATGGTATAGGCCGCCATCGTACCGGATGGAGCAAGGTTCAGATTGCCGGAACCTTCAGGGATGTAAAATTTCCCGGTCAGTTTCTTCTGATTCCAATCGAAATCCACAATAACAGAGCCAACTGTAAACCTGAAGAATCCTGAAGGGAGGATTTCCGGCAAAGGCAATACCTGTATCGCCGTTAAACCTGATGCCTGAAGAATCTGATTGAACTCGTCGCGGGTAAGGATTACTGATTCTTTACTGGTTTTTGCCTGAACAGATATAATTAAACCATTCTTAACCTGCAAAAAGCCACCGGCAGGGCCACCCCAAACAAAAGATGGCCGGACAGGATACAGTCCGGTTTGTAAAACTGCCTGTTCGATTGACAACTGCTGAGCAGATATCTGAAAAGAAATTAAACTTGTTAGTAATAGACTAGCTGATAAGAACTTCTTCATTTCTTAAATATCTGGGATTTCTGGTATTTTGCCTTCTTACTGCCTTCATAAATATCATAACGACGGAATGAACATTCAATCGAACCGTTGAGCATCGGTATTTTTTTCGTAGGATGCAATCCGATTGATTTCATGGCATCAGGATTTCCGCTGAAAATCCAAACCTGATATCCCTTGTAATGCTGTTTCATCCGGTCACCGATAAGCCGGTATAAACCGAGAATATTTTCAACTTTGAGTCTTTCGTCATACGGAGGATTCGTGATCAGCCAGCCGCCACCGGCCGGCGGGATATAATTTTCAAGAGATTCATGGACGAGTTCGATTTTTTTGTCTAGGAAAGATCTGTGGACTCCCTCCCGTGCCAATTGGAGGGATTTAACCGATTTATCGGAACCTACTATTCTGTGTTTAAAATGGACATTCTCTTCGACCTGGTCAGCTACTTCTGTAAATAATTCAGGATTAAAGTTTTTCCATTTTTCAAAGCCAAAATTAGGCCGAAAAGTGCCCGGGGGAATATTCATGGCAATCATAGCTCCTTCTATCAGAAATGTACCGGATCCGCACATGGGATCAATCAGGTTTCCTTTTCCATTCCAACCTGCAAGCAAAAGCAGTCCGGCTGCTAATACTTCGTTTAACGGTGCCTGGTGTAATTGCGAGCGGTAACCTCTGCGGTGCAAGGAACTGCCGGAACTGTCTAAAAGAACATTGACCTTGGTATCCTGGATATGAATAGAAATCAGCAAATCAGGGTTATCGCGATCGACACTTGGACGTTTTCGGGTGCGGTCGCGGAACTGATCCACCACCGCATCCTTGGTACGCTGAGCAATAAACTGACTATGCGAGAAATGGTCTGAAAACAGTACACACTCAACAGCCATCGACATAGAAGGTTCGAGAAATCTGACCCAATCGATCTTCTGGATTCCCTGGTACAGTTCAAAGTCGTTCTTTGCCGGAAAAGTATCCACTTCCACCAGTACTTTCAGGGCTGTCCTTAGCCTGTAATTGGCTGCATAAAGAGCTTTAAGGTCGCCCTTGAACCGTACAGCACGGTTCAAAATCTCGATATCCTGCACACCCAGTCCCCGGATTTCCTGTGCCAGAACCTCTTCAAGTCCCTGAAAGGTTTTGGCAACCATGTAAAAATGTTCCCCTAACATATAATCACCCGATTTACAATTTCTATTGCATTTTGAAGTCGTTCTCCCCCTTTTCCAAAGACCCGAAAATAGGTAAATCCTGCTGCATTAAGCTCCTGTTCATACTGTTCCGACAAATATTCCCTGCGATGCGGGTTTTCCCGCAGGGGATCATACTGCCAGGGCAAATCGGGTTCACATAACAGGTAAGTACCTTGCCCTGCCCGCGGAATTTCCTCTTCGAGCCAGCCAGGTACATCATTATATACTTCACGAAACCAGACCTTCAGAATAATCAGGCAGGTATCAAAAAAAACAATTGGGTTTTGCCTGTTCTGATAGATCAGTTCGATCTGACGATGGGCGATTAACTCAACATCTGCATAATTATAATGACGGTTTATGGATTCGAGATAAGTACGTGCATATTCAGGTATGCCAATACCTCCAAACTGTTTTGCAAGCTCTTCGGTAAGAGTACTTTTACCTGTGGATTCGGCACCTGTAATAAAAAAAACCCGGTTTAAACTATTGTCTTCCATGCTTTTCTCCATTGCCGGTAACCCACTATAGCCATAATGATATACACCAGGAATAATATAGTGGTGGCATAAAGTTCCTGCCACAAATACAATCCGATCGATACAGAATCAATAATAATCCAGAAAAGCCATTGTTCGAGTATCTTCCTGGCAAGCATCCAGGTCGCGACAATTCCCCCCGATGCGGTAAAGGCATCCCAATAAGGAATGGTTGAGTTAGTATACTCTTTGAGCAGGTAACTGATAACCATCCATAATACAAGCCACAATAAAATCAGAATGATCAGCAAGCGACTACTCACGCGGGTCACTGGAAGCCCGGCATCCGCATCCGGTTCCTTCGCTTTCGCCGACCAATGGAACCATCCGTAAATACTAATGATTGCATAATAAGCCTGAAGTGCCATCCCCGCATAAAATCCGGAATGCTCATAAACCCAAGCATATAGAATGGCCGATAAAATTCCGAAAAACCAGAGCCAGATGATTTGTTTAATGGTTAGAATCACGTAGGTAAAACTCACCAGAGCTGCCGCCACTTCTATCCAATTTACTGATATCCAGCTCAGTATGATTTCCATCGCAATAATTGATTTTTTTTAACCCTGCGAAAGTAGGCTTTTCATCAGTCAAATCCAGAAAAGGGTTCCATCAGAGTTACATTAAGCAGGCCGCTAAATCCCGAATCGCTTCCCCATAAATTCCAAGAACGGTTCAAACCTGACTACATTCTGCCGCTTAAAGAAATTGGCCTTCTGATCAACCGTATTTTTTTTCCTATTCCCACTCGATAGTAGCCGGTGGTTTGGAGCTGATATCATAAACAACCCTATTAACACCCCTTACCCTGTTAATTATCTCATTGGAAATGTGCGCCAGAAATTCATAGGGCAAATGAGCCCAATCGGCTGTCATTCCGTCGGTTGAAGTAACCGCCCTCAACGCAACAACACTTTCATAGGTTCTTTCATCGCCCATAACTCCCACAGCCTGAATCGGTAATAGCATAGCACCTGCCTGCCAGACGAGGTCATAGAGCTCAGCCTCTTTCAATCCCTGGATGAAAATATGGTCGACTTCCTGTAACAGACGAACCTTATCGGTATCTACAGCACCCAGGATACGAATTCCCAATCCCGGTCCCGGGAAGGGATGTCTTTTCAGAAAGGCTTCCGGAATATGCAGCGCCTGCCCTACTCTGCGTACTTCATCCTTAAACAGAAGTTTCAATGGTTCAACAATTTTCAGATGCATCTTCTCGGGCAATCCCCCAACATTATGATGTGATTTGATAGTTGCGGATGGCCCGTTTACTGAAACCGATTCGATCACATCAGGATAGATTGTACCTTGTGCAAGCCACCGGATATCTTTGAGTTTTGCAGCTTCCCGCTCAAATACCTCAATAAATACGCGCCCGATTGCTTTACGCTTTTTTTCAGGATCCGTTACTCCTTTTAACTGCGACAAAAACTCATCAGCAGCACGGATACCTATTACATTTATTCCCAGATGCTTATAGGATTCCATAACCGTTTCAAATTCATTTTTCCGCAGAAGGCCATTATCGATAAAAATACCTTTGAGGTGGTTTCCGATCGCCTTTTGCAACAGAACTCCGGCCACAGTTGAATCCACCCCGCCCGACAGACCAAGAACTACCGGATCATTCCCCACAATTCCCCGGATTGATTTGATGGTACTTTCAATAAAGATATCCGGAGTCCATGATTGATTGCATCCGCAGATATCAACCAGAAAATTCCTCAGGAGATCCTTTCCTTCGAGGGTATGGTAAACTTCGGGATGGAACTGAATGCCAAAGGTTGGCTCCCCTTTGATGTGAAAACCTCCCACCATCACATCGTTAGTACTGGCTGTAATGCGGTAATTATCCGGGATTTTCGCAATGGTATCGCCATGCGACATCCAAACCTGGGTGTTCCTGGAAATTCCCCCGAAGAGGGGATCGGATTGATCTACAAAGGAAAGATTTGCCCGGCCATATTCCCGTTGGTTTGAAGGAAGAACTTCCCCGCCAAAAAAATGGGATAAATATTGGGCCCCATAACAAATTCCCAGAATCGGTACAACTCCTTTATAGCTTAACAGATCAGGTTTAGGTGCATTCGGATCACGCACTGAAAACGGGCTTCCCGACAAGATCACTCCTTTGATATGGCTACCGGTGACAGGCGGCTTATTAAATGGATGTATTTCGCAATACACGTTTAATTCCCTGATCTTACGTGCGATAAGTTGGGTATATTGGGATCCGAAATCCAGAATTAAAATTGTGTCTTCCATGGCAATCGTAGTTATAAAGCAATAATATATAAAATTAGAACTTCGATGGCAGCCGCGGTGGGATATCAATGGTTAATCCATCAGTTGCCTCAATGGTCTCAGGAAAAATTTCCCTGGCTTCATCTAAAAGAATTGCAATGTCCTTATATCGCGCCGAAAAATGGCCGATTACCAGTTTTTTTGCCCCGGCCAGAAGGGCAAGTTCTGCTGCCTGCCTCGCAGTAGAATGGGCAGTAGAAACTGCACGGTTCAATTCTTTTTGCCCATAAGTAGCTTCATGGTACAGCAGATCGCATCCTGCAAAAACGGTTGCCAACCCAGGATCAAAAATGGTGTCCGTGCAATAGGCAAATGTCCTGGGCTCGTTTAGCAGATTGTTTGTACCCATAAGTTTTTCCCTGAACAAAAAGCCCCACGTAGGGATCCGGTGTTTCACAGGAAATGATATGACCTCAACCGCCTTATCCTCAAATATTTTGAAAACGCCGGATTGATCAAGCGAATGAAAAACAATTGGCAGAAGCAGCGATTCGGGGAAAAGTGAAAAATGGTTCCTGACAAATTTCTCAAGATCCGGCGGGCCGAAGATTTCTATCTCCTTTTTTCTGCCGATCAGTGTTTGGGTAGCTAAATATCCGAAGAGTCCGAGTATATGATCGCTATGCAGGTGACTGATAAAAATCTGGTGCACGCGACCAAAGCGAATACGAAATCTCCTGAATTGCATCTGAGTTCCCTCGCCACAGTCTATTAAGAAAAACCGCTCATGCACGTTAAGCACATGAGCGGTCGTATTTCGGCTGGCAGTCGGAACTGCTGAACTGCTTCCCAGTATTGTCAGGGAAAACTTCATCCGGATTATGCCTCCTGCTCTGCTGTTGCTTCTGGTTCCTGTGGTTTTTCCTTCTTTTTCCTTGTTTTCACAGGAGCCTTGGTGGCTTTGGCAATTTTCTTGGCTGGTGCTTCGGTAATTTCCTGAGCTGGTTCTTCTGCAATTTCCAGAGCTGGTGCTTCGGTAATTTCCGGCTTCACAATTGATTTTGCAGCAACGGTTTGCACTGCAGTTGCTTTTTTAGTCTGGCTTTTTTTAATCACGCGCTGCTCATCAGCTTCCATCCTGTCTTTTAGGGCAGCGAGTTCGGAAATATCACCAAGGGTTGTCGATTCCATGCTGGGTTTAACCTTTTTGACAGCTTTTTCAACAATGGGTTTTTGTTGCTTACGTTCAATCGTCTCCTCCGCACGTTTCTCATCTTCGAAAACACGGCTATGTGAGAGGATGATCCGTTTTGCAGATTTATTGAATTCAATAACCTTGAACATCAGTTTTTCCTCGGCTTTTGCCTGTGTTCCGTCTTCCTTGATCAGGTGCCTCGGAGTAGCAAAGCCTTCAACACCGTAAGGTAACGCTATAACTGCACCACGGTCAAATACGCTTATAATCGTACCTTCATGGAGAGCACCTTCGGAGAACATGGTTTCAAAAACGTCCCATGGATTTTCCTCAAGTTGTTTATGGCCAAGACTTAACCGGCGGTTTTCCTTGTCGATTTCTAATACTACAACTGAAATTTCATCTCCAATGGAGCAGAATTCAGCAGGATGTTTAATTTTCTTCGTCCAGCTAAGGTCAGAGATATGAATCAACCCATCCACACCTTCTTCGATTTCAACAAATACACCAAAACCGGTAAAGTTCCGAACTTTAGCAGTATGCTGTGAACCAATCGGATATCTGTTTTCGATATTCGACCATGGATCCTGCCGCATCTGCTTGATACCCAATGACATTTTCCTGTCTTCACGGTCCAGTGTCAAAATAGCGGCTTCAATTTCATCTCCAACCTTCAGGAATTCCTGAGCGCTGCGCAGATGCTGTGACCATGACATTTCGGATACGTGAATAAGTCCTTCAACACCCGCGGTAATCTCAACAAAAGCCCCATAATCAGCCATAACAACAACTTTCCCTTTAACTACATCACCAACTTTGAGGTTGGCATCAAGAGAATCCCATGGATGCGGGGTCAATTGTTTCAGACCAAGTGCAATACGTTTTTTGTGATCATCAAAATCAAGTATTACCACGTTGATCTTCTGATCAAGGGCGACGATTTCTTCCGGATGATTTACGCGGCCCCAGGAAAGGTCGGTAATGTGAATAAGTCCATCGACTCCTCCGAGATCAATAAATACCCCGTAAGAGGTAATGTTTTTAACAGTTCCTTCGAGGACCTGTCCTTTTTCAAGCTTGGAAATGATTTCCTGTTTTTGGATTTCGAGTTCGGCTTCAATAAGTGCTTTGTGTGAAACAACCACATTCTTGAATTCATGATTGATTTTTACAACCTTGAATTCCATGGTCTTTCCAACAAAAATATCATAATCACGAATTGGTTTCACATCAATTTGCGAACCGGGCAGGAATGCTTCAATGCCAAAGACATCGACGATCATGCCACCTTTTGTACGGCATTTGATGTACCCTTTAATGATTTCACTCTTCTCAAAGGCATCGTTAACCCGATCCCATGAACGCAGGGCACGGGCTTTCTTGTGAGAAAGGACCAACTGTCCGTTTTTGTCCTCAAGAGTTTCCACATACACTTCAACCTTGTCACCAATCTTTAGGTCAGGATCATAACGGAACTCGTTCAAGCTGACCACCCCTTCGGATTTGTAACCAATGTTGACCACTACTTCACGTTTGTTCATGAAAACAACCGTTCCGTCAATTACTTCATTAGCTCCAACAACTGAAAGGGTCTGATCAAACATAGCTTCCAGCTGGGAACGTTCTTCAGCGCTGTATCCATCCTGCTCTGCTTCGTACTTATCCCAGTCAAATTCCTGACCGGTTAGTTGGGTAGCAGATAACAGCTGAACTACATCCACTTCTTCTTCCTCAACATCAACATCACCTTCTTCTTCTTCGGGAATAAAATCATCTTCTTCCAATTCTTCTTCCAGAAGAACTACTTCTCCGTCATCAAAGCTGAGATCAACTTCGACTTCTTGATTTTCTGCCTCTTGGGCCGATTCGGTAGCCGGATTCAGAATTTGTTCGGCTTCCTCTTCCATTGATTTTTTTTCAATTTCGGACATTTTGTAAAACTCAATTAATTAATGTGTTAGACATTATTTTGATAAACTTGGGCGCAAAGGTAAGGATTTTTCAATAGATGGCGAAATAAAGGCGAACACATAACCGAGATAAACAATCATCCAAAAGACAGGCGGCTTCGCTTGGGTATTTCTCCGATAACAGACTTCAACTGATCCACCTGACATCCGTTCAACAAGGCTAAAACGGGGTGATCTATAGATGATTGAAATAATTTAACTGCTTCCTCGTCAGCTTTGCTCCATGTTCTCGTTGCATGTCCAACCAAAATCGACAGGTGGCCTGATTGAGTCATCATGGCCGGATATTCGTGTACCAGCAATGCTGGCAGTTCGATTACCAGATAGTGATAACCTTTCGTCAGGAAAGTATAATTCCTTAGCAATTCATTGATATTCCGGATACTGATAAAATTATCAGGAACGGCATATTCGTAGTCCCATGCCTGCAAAGGCTGATCGAACCTATTAAACTGCAGCTTAAACTCATCAGTCGAATTCGTTTCCAGTGGTTTAATATATAATACCTTAGATCCACTGGCACGGAGTTTCTCCACCACCCTGGTGGCTAAATATGTTTTGCCTTCATTTTCCCGGGTGCTGATAAAAAACAAAATAAATGGCTGCTCACCGAGGATTTTCCGCCCGAGATCCTCGAGGCGGATTCTTTGAGTAATCAGGTCAATGGCACGTGATGAAATGAGAGGATAATTAATTCGATTATTCGGTTTGGCAGGTATCCAGGGAAATGCCCCGATCAGTTTCAGTCCGGAAAGCTCTGCAAAGCGACCGGGAAATTTTATACCGGTATCAAGAAACTGCAGCAGAATTATCAAAGAGGAAGTTATCACTAATCCGGCCAAAAAAGCGCCTATTACCATGATCATCCGTTTCGATGTATGACGTTCATAACGCAACGAATTCAGTTCCGGTACCTTTTTAATCACGATGGTATCTACCCTACCGGGTTCCGGAAGAGTTCCTACTATCAGTCGCTGACCCCCGTTAAATGGAGGCATTGGGGAATTCAGCCGATTTAATTCATCCAGAGTCAATCCAAATTTTTTGCATACGCCTAAAGGACTATCGCCAGCTTTAATCGTATAATATCTTGCTTTCGCCCGGAGCAAAAGCGTGTCTTTTTTAGGGTTATCAGGCGGCTTTGAATAACTGATTGCAGTCTTCTCCAGGGTTTCACGGTGACCCATGGTGAACAAATAAACTAACACCGCCATCATAGAAGCCACACCAAAAATCAGAAATACATTTCTTTTCCTTTTCATCGTTAAATAGATTTCAATATCCAACCAACTTACGGCTTCAGTGGTAGTAAAAATATAACAATTTGGCTTATCAGATTATGATTTTCCTGTATGAGAGGGAGGTTCCTCACAATTTTCCTTAAAGTATCGACATACTTATGGGATACTGCTATATTTAGAGCATCGATTTATAACCATAGATCGTATAGTTATTTTGATAAAATTCAAGTATTTACAGATAAACTAAACTATCATGAAAATCTCCATTGCAGGTACCGGTTATGTCGGACTTGTTACCGGGACCTGTTTTGCCGAAACCGGTGTGACTGTCACTTGTGTTGATATCGATCAGAATAAAATTGACCTATTGAATAATGGCCATCTGCCTATTTACGAGCCAGGTTTGGACGACTTGATCAAGAGGAATGTTAAGAAGGAGCGGCTTTTCTTTACGACTAAAATCGCAGAGAGCCTGGTAGAGGCTAATGTAGTATTCATAGCAGTCGGAACCCCGCCTGATGAGGACGGGAGTGCAGATTTGCGCTATGTATTAAGTGTTGCAAGGGATATTGGCAAATATATGGATCATTATATGGTAGTGGTCACCAAAAGTACCGTTCCTATTGGTACCGCCATTAAAGTCAGGGAAACAGTAAAACAGGAGCTTGTTAAAAGAGGTATGGATATTGAATTTGATATAGCTTCTAATCCTGAGTTCCTAAAGGAGGGGTCTGCTATTGCTGACTTTTTAAAACCCGACCGGATAGTTTGCGGTGTTGATACGGAAATGGCAGAAAAGACATTGGCCCGTTTATACAAGCCATTTGTTCTAAACGGACATCCGTTGCTTTTTATGGATATCCCATCGGCAGAGATGACAAAATATGCAGCAAATTCGATGCTGGCTACAAAAATCAGTTTCATGAATGATGTTTCCAACCTGTGTGAGATCGTTGGTGCTGATGTTGACATGGTTAGAAAAGGCATCGGCAGTGATACGCGTATTGGTACGAAATTTATCTATCCTGGTGTAGGTTATGGCGGAAGTTGTTTTCCAAAAGATGTAAAAGCCCTCATTAAGACGGCCTCAGAGTATGGTTACAAGATGCGTGTGCTGCAATCGGTTGAAGACGTGAATGATGACCAGAAGAAGCTTATGTTTTTCAAGATCAGCAAGTACTTTGATGGCCAATTGGCTGGTAAGACAATTGCCATCTGGGGCCTGGCATTTAAACCCAACACCGATGATATGCGCGAAGCTCCGGCATTGGTATTTATTGAGCAGATGGTGGCTGCCGGCGCTCATGTTGTCGCTTATGATCCGGTTGCTATCAATGAAACAAAAAGGAAAATCGGCGACGTTATCAACTATGTTAATGATCAGTATGAGGCTCTTATTGATGCAGATGCTTTGGTATTGCTAACTGAATGGAATGAATTCCGTGTTCCTAAATATAAGATTATGTCTAAACTGATGAAGAATCGTGTGATTTTTGATGGAAGAAATATTTATGACGCGGATGAAATGAAGGAAGTAGGATTTAAATACTTCGGAATGGGCCGGAAGGTCAGATAATATATATTAACAATGAAAAAAATATTAGTCACCGGGGGAGCCGGTTTTATCGGCTCCCACTTGTGTGAACGGTTGCTCAATGAAGGCAATGAAGTAATCTGCCTCGACAACTATTTCACCGGAAGTAAGCAAAACGTAGTCCATCTTCTTGATAATCCTTACTTTGAATTGATCCGTCATGATGTGACCGAACCGTTTTTTATAGAGGTTGATGAAATTTACAACCTGGCCTGCCCGGCATCGCCAATTCATTACCAGTACAATCCTATAAAAACAATAAAGACATCGGTTATGGGAGCGGTAAATATGCTGGGTCTGGCCAAGAGAATCAGGGCTAAAATCCTCCAGGCCTCAACCAGTGAGGTATATGGTGATCCCAAAATCCATCCGCAGACGGAAGATTACTGGGGTCATGTTAATCCGATCGGGTTGCGGTCGTGTTATGATGAAGGTAAAAGGTGTGCCGAGTCACTTTTCATGAATTACCATCATCAAAACAACGTGAGGATTAAAATCATACGCATATTTAATACCTATGGAACGCGGATGCATCCGCAGGATGGTAGGGTTGTTTCCAATTTTATTATCCAGGCTCTTCATAATGAAGACATCACCATATACGGCGATGGGCACCAGACGCGGAGTTTTCAATATGTCGACGACCTCATTGAGGGCATGACACGGATGATGGCAACCGGCGATGAATTTGTCGGGCCCGTTAACATTGGTAATCCCAAGGAGTTTACCATCCGGGAGCTGGCAGAGAAGATCATTGAATTGACAGGTGCGCGATCAAAGCTGATGTTCATGCCATTGCCGGAGGATGACCCTGCACAACGGCAGCCGGATATTTCACTCGCCAAACAGGAGTTATCCGGATGGGAACCTAGGATTCATCTTGAGGAAGGACTATTGAAAACGATTGCCTATTTTAAACAACTGCAAAATTTATAGACAGATGAAAGGAATTATCCTGGCAGGAGGTGCCGGAACACGGTTATATCCGCTGACGAAAAGTATCTCAAAGCAGATAGTACCAATTTACGACAAACCCATGATTTATTACCCGCTTTCGGTTCTCATGCTCGCCGGGTTGCGTGAAATCCTTGTTATTTCCACACCAAAAGACCTTCATCTGTACGAGGATCTCTTTGGCACTGGTGAACACTTAGGGCTTAAAATCTCTTATGCGGAACAGCCTTCTCCTGATGGCCTTGCTCAGGCTTTTCTGATCGCGGAAGAATTCCTGGAGGGTGATGAAGCCTGTCTGGTTTTAGGTGACAACATCTTTTATGGTTACAATTTCGGTAAGATCGTGGAGGATGCTGCCCAATTGAAAGAGGGAGCACTAGTATTCGGCTATTATGTTACCGATCCCGAACGTTATGGAGTAGCCGAATTCGATGACACTGGGAAGGTTCTCAGCATTGAAGAAAAACCGGTGACACCAAAATCAAATTATGCAGTTACCGGCCTTTACTTCTATGATAATACAGTGGTTGCCAAAGCTAAATCGCTAAAGCCATCTGTTCGGGGTGAATTGGAGATTACTGATCTGAACAGAATATACCTGAAGGAAAAATCATTGAAGGTTAGTCTTTTAGGTCGCGGGATGGCCTGGCTGGATACAGGAACCCACGACAGCCTGCTTCAGGCATCCAATTTCATTTCAACCATTGAGCAGCGGCAAGGACTCAAGGTGGCTTGTATTGAGGAGATTGCTTATAAAAAGGGGTATATCAGCCAACAGGAATTAACCGATCTTGCGATACCGTTGCTGAAAAATCAGTATGGTCAATATCTAATGGCTATTGCCAACGAGAAAATTAAAAATTGGTAGAAAGTTTATGATTATCAGAGAATCTCCGCTTCCCGGATTATTGATCATTGAGCCTAAGTTGTTTGAGGATTCCCGGGGTTATTTTTTTGAAAGCTTTAACCGGAAAAACCTGATGGATGCCGGAGTTGACACGCAATTTGTTCAGGACAACCAATCGCTGTCGCAATATGGTGTTTTACGCGGATTGCATTACCAGCTGGCGCCTTACGCTCAAAGCAAACTGGTGAGAGTTCTGCAAGGTTCAGTTTGGGATGTTGCTGTTGATATCCGGAAGAATTCACCAACCTTCGGGCAGTATTATGGCATTGAACTCAGTGCCGAAAATAAGATTCAATTATTTATCCCTCAGGGATTTGCTCATGGTTTTGCAGTTACCAGCCAGACTGCCGTTTTCTTTTATAAGTGTGACAGCTTTTACAATCCGGAGTCTGAGCGCGGTATCCATTTCAACGACCCGGGTCTCGCGATTCCCTGGCCAATACCGGAAAGTGAGGCAATCATCAGCGCAAAGGACAAGGTATTGCCTTTGTTTAAGCAGGCGACCATGAATTTCGTTTATCAATGATAAAGAAGCTCAAAATCCTTCTAACAGGGGCCAACGGTCAACTTGGCCAAGCCTTGATGCACCTGCCTGATTTTTCGGAAATGGCAGAATGGATGCCTACTGATTACCTGGAATTGGATATTACCGACTATCAGGCTGTTGATTTATTTATTGGCCAGGTTTCACCTGATTTCATTATTAATTGTGCCGCGTTTACTGCCGTTGATCTTGCTGAAAAAGAGTATGAAAAAGCGCTGATGCTCAATGCCAACGGTCCTGAAAATCTTGCAATTGCTGCAAAATCTGCCGGCATACCCCTGATTCATATCTCTACTGATTATGTCTTTGCGGGACAACACTGGAAGCCTTATGTGGAAACTGACGAACCGAACCCACAATCCGCTTATGGAAAAACAAAATTAGCCGGCGAACAAGCACTGCTCAAAACCGGAGGTAAAGTAATTATTATAAGAACCAGCTGGTTATATTCCGAATACGGTAAGAATTTTTTCCTGACTATGCTCAGATTGGGTAAAGACAAGGACTCAATCGGGGTGGTTTTGGACCAGATTGGTTCCCCAACCTATGCCGGTGATCTGGCGATGGGCCTGATGAAGATTGTTGAATATGATTATCAGCATCCGGGCTGGATAAATCAGCCGGAGATTTATCATTTCTGCAATACCGGAATTGCCAGCTGGTATGATTTATCCATGGCGATAATGGAAATTTCCGGACTTCCTTGCCATATTTATCCTCTTGGCACTGAACAGTATCCGTTACCAGCACCACGGCCGGCATACAGTATTTTGGATACCAAAAAGTTCAGGAGTATCTTTTGGTCAGAAATACCTTATTGGAAAACAAGTGTCAAATATTGCTTTGAAAAATATCTGTTAATGCAAAAGTCCATCTGAAGATTTAACAATATGGAAAAGAACGGCATTGATATAAGAGTGATGGAAAAAGCCACTC
This sequence comes from Porphyromonadaceae bacterium, assembly GCA_007280905.1. Lineage (GTDB taxonomy): Bacteria > Bacteroidota > Bacteroidia > Bacteroidales > UBA12481 > UBA12481. The sequence goes on from QYQM01000038.1 coordinate 63,915, forward strand.
AGTGGTTGGCCCCTGAATTTGATCAGGAAACAAGGCTGCAGGTTCAACGGATGATCGATCAGGATCCGGAAACGCTGGTTGAAGCATTCTATCGGAACCTCGAATTCGGAACCGGAGGAATGAGAGGTATCATGGGCCCCGGAACCAACCGGATGAACATCTATGTAATCGGAATGGCAACCCAGGGCTTAAGCAATTATGTTAAAAGGAATTTCCCGGGCAGGACCGATCTGAAAATAGCCATTGCGTATGATAGCCGCAACCAGTCGAGGTTATTTGCCGAAACCACTGCAAAAGTTGTATCAGCCAATGGGATTCATGCCTATCTATTTGATAATATCAGGCCTACACCAGAGTTATCCTTCTCAATCCGCCTTTTGGGCTGCCAATCAGGGGTAGTAGTTACGGCTTCGCATAATCCCAAAGAGTACAATGGTTATAAAGTCTATTGGGAAGATGGAGGTCAGGTTATTGCTCCCCACGATGTTGACATTATTAAAGAGGTAGAGAAGATTCGAAGCATCAAGGAAGTTCGCTTTGATGGCAAACCTTCTCTGATTCATGCCATTGGAGCAGAAGTTGATGAGGCTTATCTTTCATGTCTGTCTTCTCTGTCGCTCAATCCGGAAATTAACCGGAAGTATCACGATCTGAAAATTGTTTATACTCCGATTCACGGATCCGGAGTGACCATGGTGCCAAACATCCTGAAAAGGTTTGGCTTTACCAATATTATCCATGTTCCTGAGCAAGATATCCCGGATGGAAATTTCCCGACAGTCGTTTCTCCTAACCCGGAAGAGAAAGCTGCGCTTAATCTTGCAATAAAAAAAGCCGAAGAGACCGGGTCTGAGCTTGTTATGGCCTCTGATCCGGACGCAGACCGCGTTGGGATTGCAATTCGGAATCATGATGGAAGTTTCATGCTGTTGAATGGAAATCAGACCGGCTCTTTGCTGGTTTATTATCTGCTTAAAAACTGGTCTGACAAAGGGAAATTAAAAGGCAACGAATTCATTGTCAGAACAGTAGTTACGACCCCGTTATTCAACAAAATTGCCAATGATTTCGGTGTAAAAACTTACGAAGTGCTGACGGGCTTCAAATATATCGCAGATATTATCCGGGAAAAGGAAGGAAAAGAAGTATTCATCGGCGGTGGTGAAGAGTCATATGGCTTCATGACCGGCAGTTTCGTAAGGGATAAGGATGCTATTTCCTCATGTGCACTAATAGCAGAGATTGCTGCGTGGGCTAAAGATCAGGACATGACCCTGTTGGATCTTCTTGAATCGATTTATGTTAAATACGGATATTACAGGGAGCATCTGATTTCTATTGTAAGAAAGGGCAAGTCGGGAATTGAGCAAATAGATGCTATGATGGAAAGATTCCGGAGTCAACCGCCTGAATCTCTTGGCGGATCGGATGTAGTGATGATAAACGACTTTCTTAAAAGCAAATCCTACGATCTGATTTCTCATCTCCGTTACGATATCAATCTCCCGAAATCAAATGTCCTTCAGTTTGTTACTCAAAACGGCTCAATCATTTCAGCCCGTCCTTCCGGCACAGAACCTAAAATCAAGTTCTATTTCAGTGTAAGACAGAAAATTGCCAATCTGGAAGAGCTCGCGGAAGCTGAAGCGGCAATGGATTTGAGGATTAAGGGCCTTGCCGCTGGTATGCATCTGAATGATTAAACATTTCTTCCTTAAAGTTCACCAGAAAGACTTTTTCGGTAGCGCGTGTAATGGCCGTGTAAAGCCAACGATAATATTCGCGGTCAAGGTTCTTCTCTGTTTGCCAACCCTGGTCGATATAAACATGTTTCCATTGCCCGCCCTGGGCTTTATGACCCGTTATCGCATAGGCAAATTTTATTTGTAAAGCATTATAATAGGGATCCTCCCGTATAGCATCTGATTTGTGTTTTTTGCCTTTCATGTGCTGGTAGTCCTCTGAAACGGCCGAAAAAAAACTTCGTGTCCGGTCCTTATCCAGGGCGGGTCCATCCGAATAAAGGGTATCCAGCATAGCTTTTGCATCGAATTCCATCACCCGGTAATCGGTAAGGCGCACAGCAAGGTCACGAAAATCAAATCCATATAATTCCCTGGATCCTTTTACCCGGGTAACTTCAAGAATATCGCCGTTGGCAATAAAGTCAACTTCAGAAGAATCTCTTAACCAGTGATAATTATTTTTGACGACCATTACCAGGTCGCCCATCCGGATATCCTCATCGTATTTGAGGATCATATTACGGATGCCCTTATTATATCGGTTAGCCAGTTTATTCGACCGGCAAAGGACGATGGTTTCTTCCTGGCCCACACTGTTGTAGCTGGATTCCAGCATATCGGTCAGGTTTTCTCCTGTCACACTTAAGAAATCCGGAAATCTCCCTGTGATCAGGCCAGGAAAACCATGTACATCAGGTTGAATCTTCTTTCTCAGTTTTGTCGCATTGAACAGAATTCCGGAGTCCACACTTTGCCTGACGACTTCATCCAGGTAATATTCATCCACCGGAAATCCATAGCGCTGAAGGTATTTTGGATCCAATGCATCACTTTGATCAAAACCGACAGGTGGTAACTGGGCATCATCACCGATGAGGATCAGCTTACAATCAATCCCGCTGAAAACATAAGTTATCAGATCATCCAGAAGCCGGCCACTGCCAAAAACCGATAATTCCAGCGATTGATTGGCGATCATTGAAGCTTCGTCTACAATGAACAAGGTATTACGATGCAGATTGCGGTCGAGGCTGAATTCGCCAAAACCTTCGATGATCTTTTTCTGGCGATAGATTTTTTTATGAATGGTAAAAGCAGCTGCACCTGAATAACGGGATAAAACCTTAGCTGCCCGCCCTGTAGGAGCCAGTAATACAGAACGATAGCGATAGTGTGTGAGACTTTTCACCAGGGATGCGACCAGTGAGGTTTTTCCCGTACCAGCGTAGCCCTTAATCAGAAAAATCCGATTGTCGCGTGTAAACAGGTAATTTCCAAGAGCATAAATAACTTTTTCCTGGCCAGTGGTTGGAACATGGCCCAGGTTCTGAGTAATATGGCTAAGTACTTCTTCAATCAACATAAGGGAGAAAAATGCCAGGGTACGATCTCAATGTTCCAAAAAAAGTTTTAAATTTGCATTCAAACTTAAACAAATCCGAGCAAATGAAAACGGTAAGATACATTGTTCAAATCGTTCTAGGTGGATTGATCATCGTTCTCACCTATCTGATTTACAGTGGAATAATGAAACCCATCAACTTCGAAAAAGAGAGAAATGTACGCTACGTCAGGGTAATTAACCGGCTGAAGGACATTCGGACGGCCGAGGTTGCTTATAAATCGGTTTATCAGAAATTCACAGGAAGCTTTGATACCCTGATCAATTTTGTCAAATATGATTCTTTCCCGGTTGAATTTAAGGAAGGATCTCTTGATGACTCCATAGCCGTTGCCAAAGGGTTGGTTAAGAGGGATACCATATATGTGCCGGTCAGGGATTCCATTTTCCCTAAAGGATATTTCTATGATTCACTCCGGTACGTTCCGCATACTTCAGGAGTTCAATTCGATTTGAAAGCTGGATATATCGTAACCGGATCAAAGGTGACCGTTCAGGTTTTCGAAGCTAATACTTTAAATTTCGACATCCTCAACGGGATGAACCGACAGTTGATTATCAACCG
>QYQM01000168.1 GCA_007280905.1 Porphyromonadaceae bacterium
GCCCCGTTTGCAGAATGGCTTTCTTATTCAACTTACCGCTACAGCCGCGACAGCAAATGGAAAAAAGATACAAAGGGATTTATCCGGTCAAAAATTCAGGGAATCCTTCAGCACCACTTCGAGGAGAACCTTCTGAATGCTGTGCGGGAACTGACCCCTGTAGGACCCGTCGTCAGGATCAAAGAAATGCTGGATCACTGTGATAAGTATATCCACCATGATTATGACGGCGACCCGCCGTTGTCCTTAGGTACCACTTCAATACTTTCAGAAGGTTATATTTCAGGGGTGGTCAATATTCTGCCTTTTACCTGCATGCCCGGAACATTGAATACTTCTGTTTCGGATCTATTCAAACGGGATCATGATCATTTTCCCTGGGAGAATTTTGCGTATGATGGACAGGAAGACTCTTCGATGGAGAGTCGTTTGCAAGCCTTTATGTATCAGGCCAGGGAATATTGCACCCGGAAAAACCTTTTCAAACTTGAAATGTTCATTTAGTCCGAGAAATAATGATTAAAATCCAGTCTTTCTCAATCGTCGTCTGCCTTCTGCTCCTGCCGTTCAGCAGCATCCAAAGCCAGAATGCAGATTCAGCCTCGGTAAATAAACAATACGGAATCCTTGATTTATGGGGCATTGGCATCAAGGCCACCACTAATGGAGTTGGCTTTGAGGCCGTAAAAGGATTCGGCACTCGTCTGAACGTCAGGTTAGGTTATTCCTTCCTGAATATACCGATATCAAGAGATGTTCCCATGGAAGGCTACAGTGCCAAAGTTGAAGCCAACCTTAAATTCGGAGGAGCTAACTTGTTTTTTGATTTTTATCCGGTAAAAAATGTTATTCATCTGACAGCCGGTGTTTTGCAAAATGCCATGCGCCATACGGTTACTTTAACTCCCACGTCGGATTATCCCTACGGGGACATTATGGTTCCAGCTGCCGATCTGGGTATAGTTGAAGCTATAATCACCCCAGAGATAAAGTTTGCGCCGTATTTTGCTCTCGGATTTGGGAATACCCTTTCCCGGGAGCACAGAGTATCTTTCAATTTTGAGCTTGGTACCTTTTATCAGGGTGCACCTCAATTGAGTTTAACAGGCACAAAAAAACTCAATCTGATGGGCAGTGATAACAATGAGCAGCTGATCATGGCGGCCGTTGCTCAATACAAATGGTACCCCCTGATTTCCCTACAGCTAACCTACAGTATCCGCAGATGAAATGACGGACTACTTCCCGCAATTCATCGGCACCGTAAAGGTAAGACTGGTGAGTGTGCCCTCTCGATATCCACGGCCGATAGTGTACGGGTAGGGTGTTTCGGGCTGCCATCTGCCCTGGTATGCAGCCTGGCCTTCATACGTATCACCAGCCTCAATACCCCAGATGATGCTGACCCCGCTCGTAATCCATTCATAACGCCAGCAGGAACTGCCCTGCTGCCGGTAGCGTACATAGATTTGCTGCGTGGGAACCGTCTTCCGTTGAGTTTCCTGGCAAAGAATTTCCACATTGATAAGAGCGCGGCTCCGTGTTTCCAAAAATTGAGGAGTAATTAGGATTTTAGAAATGGCGTAGGCGTCAGGGTTAGCCCTTGCACATAATTGGTTATTGAGGGTCTCAGGGGTGTTCCAAAATGAAAATTCAGCACTGCCGCAGGCATCGTCAGTATTAACAAATACCATTCGTATGAATCTGGCGACTGGCCAGTGGCTTAGACGGAACCATTGATTATTATTCAGGTAATTGCTGCTGACATAGGCCATTTGCTCAGGGGCCGGAAAACCAGAAAAGTATAATGAGCCCCAATACATCCAAAGTGGATTCCTGGAATAAAAAAACCTGACCTCATATTTGACCGGAATCTCCAATAGTGATGAAGCGGGTGTGGTAAATAAGTAATAATTTGAATTGCAGGTATATCCGGGCCAGCCCAAAGTCCACCAGGATAAGTGAGGGAGCTCAGCGATTGCGGTGAGGCCGGTACCGGATAGTTTTATCCGCGTAACCGATTCATACTGCCACCTGCCGGCTATTTCGTTATAACTCCACACGGGCAACTCGTCGCCTTCCTGGACGGGCAACCCTGTTCTCGGATTAACAATTGACGGATCTACCATGATTTCAGCCGTAATCCTTCCATTGGTTACCTTATCCAGGCTTCGTCCGGATTCATCGCTGATTTCGAGGTTGAAGAAACCGGCAGATTCGAAAAAACTGTCGGAAGTAATACCTGCGGAATCGGATTTGCCCATGAAACCGCCGGGAAAGGCTTCACGGGATGCATTTTCAAGGACGGAAAACACAGATAATGTTACTTTCAAAGATCCGTTCAATGGTGCTCCATGCTTATCTTTCAAAATGGTTCCCGGAGATAATGCAATGCTCGCTTCAAGTCCATCGGTTGCTACAGTCATGGAATCGCGAAGGATACCATTGTCGGATCTACCGGCATTGCTCACCGTTTTTATCACAGCGCCTGCCGGTGGTGCGGCCAGACTTGCCAATTGAATTACCTCATAATGAGCTCCTTCAGTAGTAGTCTCTATCAGCTTGCTCGTTGGAATATAACCATCGGCCTCCGCATAAACCACGAAACTGACCGGGTCCTCTTCGGTGGGTTTAGCAAGATAGGGATCAAGGGAAAGTGGCAGCCTCCCAGCCAATGTTGTATATTCAGCGTACCTGTCTCCCGACGGATCCAGTACAAAAAGACTATCCTGGCCATGAATAGTCGCCCGGATAATGATTTCATCGTTTTCACCTATCGTCCGACCAGTAGCAGCATCAGTAAAACGAATTTCATAGTTTGTCTTGATGATATCCAGATTAAGGGTTAAATCCAGATCATCGGTATTCAGATCAAACTTTTTGCACGAATCCGCCACCATTAAGATGACAAGAAGAATTGCTGTGAATAACCGTAGGGATTTCATAGACAATGGTTTATAGTTTTACTATTACAAATATACAAAAATATTGGAAATGGGCACACCTGCTTGGGTGGGTGTGAATGAAGACGTCCTCACAACTTTTACCGGTTTGAATTGTTCATTTAAAAAGTTGAAAATCAAATTTGTTTGTATATTTGAAAATAAATACCTAACCATCAAAGATATATGAAGACAATTAAAATAGTACTCCTGAGTTTTCTGGTATCTATTTTTGGATTACCGGATCTTACGGCACAGACAGCTGATTCAGCTAAGGCAGCCTTTTCCCCTGGAATTGGACTGGCCCTTATAGCCTCGACCAACGGACTTGGAGGTGATGCGGTTTATAATTTCCATAAAAGGATGAGTATTCGCCTGGGATTCGAAACATTAGGCGCAAAAAAGGATTTCATTTTTAAGGAAAATGCCGTCACCTATGCCGCAAATGTTAGTTTTAAAACGGGCAGTATATCCCTGTTATTTGATTACTATCTTGCTAATCATATTTTTTTGTCCGCTGGTGCCGGCTATAACCTGTTTCATGTTGAATTCGACGGACAAGCCGACAGTTACCTGCAATTTGGTGATATCCAGATTCCGAAGGAAAAAATCGGGACCTTTAATTTTCTCGTAGATCCTTCATTAAAAATATCACCCTATCTCGGAATTGGTTTTGGACGAACCCTTGGATTGAAAAAGAAGGTAGGATTCGCATTTGAATTGGGTGGATTTTACCAGGGATCACCTGACATCACCATCGTATCTTCCGGGCTGCTTTCCCCTACTTCCAATCCGGATCAGCAACAAGCTGAAAAATTGGAGGGACAGATTAATCAATACAGCATCTATCCCGTCGTAAAACTTTCACTTTCCTATAAAATTGTCACTTTTTGATAAGTTTATTTTAACCATCCAGAACTTAACAACATGAAACCCAAAATACATTTCAGGATTATTTCCCTGACAGCAACTGTTCTCCTGATCCCTTGCCTGACCGGGTGCAAAGACATGTTCAAAGATCCTATGTTAGATAAGAAGACCGGGGATCAAGTCACATTATTGCTGCTGGACCGGAATTTCATTAAAACAAAACTGTCCATACGGTTGCAGGATATCGCAACACTGAATGATATTGACCAGGAACAGGTTGAAATCCGGTTTATGGGCGATGATGCCGCCAATCTCATCACCTTTACCGGTAATAAAAAGTCCAGTTTTAATACAAGCACCGGATTTGTTGAGGTAGGATATGACCCCAACATAGTGATCGACAACCAGAATCCGGTGGAATTGACCATCATTGCCATGAGCCTCAATTACATTTCCGCACCCCAATTTGTCAGTTATACAACGGAGGGAATAAAAAATGTGATAATCAAAATGGCCCATAAAATCATCGGCAAATCAATTAGCTCGGGACCTTTTAGTGAACCTTTCGATTTAAATTACAATGGGATCAAAAACTCCGACCAGCTCCGTTTTATCAGTGATATCGGCAGTTCTCCAACCGGTACGGCCTGGGATTATTTAAACCTGTATTCCACAGCCTCAAATGGGACCCTTCTTTGCAATAATTTGAATGATAATATAATATACACTGATTATGGGGCCTACTTCTTTGGCCTGGTAAGCGGACTCAGCCTGGTGCCCCCGGCTCTCCCAACAAAAAATGTAGGATTGCAAAGCGGAGATTTTGTCTATTCCACTGTTTTAAGATCCGGACTTCTTAAATGTGATCAGGGGCTCACGATCCACGTAGAAAGGGCCGACGGGAAAGCCGGGAGCGGAGTATTTGATTACCGTATAACATTCTCCGATGGCACAACCAAGTCAGGGAGAGTCTCTTGCACCTTTCCATCCGACAACCTGATTGAACAGATTTATTACCCGGCTTCCAATGCTGCCGTGAGTGTCGAGTTATTCGGTGATGCCCAATACGACATGTCTCCGGCAGTACCTTTATCATCACCCTGTGGAGCAAATGCTAACTTTTTTGCAGCCCCAAAAAGCAACCTGAAAGCCTATAAGTTCATCACCCAGTATAGTTGCCCGGATTCACCCGTTGGCATGGGACTTTCCATTATGGGAGAATTCAGGAAAGTGGGAACATTGAATCCATGGACATCCTTTCAGTTTTTTGAAGGGGTCTGTGAATTGCAGTTGGAACCTAATGCTGATTATGATTTCAGGGTCAGTATTGATGGGGAATATTATTATTATTCCCTTCCAACAGATGTGACTAAAGTGGAAGATTTCCTCCTTGCAGGTCAGAATGAGGATTACAGGTTAAGGAGCCTCTCGGTTAATCCCACTGATACCCTGGTTACCATAACGGCTGAGATTGAATTCAGTCAGGTAGTGTGTGATGCGATCCAGTAAACTAATTGTCCGTCAGTGCTTTCAGCGGGACCGTCACCATCGGGATCTTCACCAGGCAAGGTGAATATTTCCAGGTTATGGCAGGTCAGATCTACCCTGATGTAATAGATTTTTAGCGGCCGCGGTGCAGTTCGGGTTTCCGTCCGGCAAATCAGGGAACCTTTTTGACCAGGATACAGATCGAGAGTATCCTGGGATACGGCCGTCATCCCAAGAGCCGGGGAACAGAAAAATAGCAGTAATTTTAAACCAAGCCACATCTGATGTTGAGGATTACTCCGACAACCGACAACCGACAACCGGTACGTTATTTCGATATTTTCACCATAACCACACCATGCCGTCCAACATGTTCTGTATACTGAATGGTATATTTTCCCAGGTCTTTCTGCCTCCAAAGGTCGCGCACTCTCAGCTTTCCCGACAAGCCCAGGTCGGACCATGATGCGGTAACCAAGGCCGGCTCTTCACCGCGGTTAAATAGCCCCACTGCCAATGAACCATCTTCAAGTTCACGCTTCCAAACTTCCAGGTCGCCTTTTTTAGCTACACGATATCCCGGTTTACCCAAAGGATCCTGGTCAATTTCGATAATTTCATCATTCGTTAAAACATTCAGTGTGAATTCATCCAGCCGGGTCATGTCACCGCTGAAAATCAAGGGAGCGGCAACTATCGCCCAGAGCGACATCTGGGTATATTGTTCATTGGGTGTCAGGGGAGTGGGAACAGTTTGGCCCTGCCAATTGCTGAGATATCCAAACAGCAGGTAATCAGGATCGTTCCAACCGCCGGGCCCGCCATATAAATGAAGGCTGTCAGTACTGTACACATCGAACCCGTCGCGGAACAAGGCCGTACCGATTCCCTCAAAAGAACCTCCCAGATCACCGGCAGTGCGCCAACTGTTGCCGCCAACCTGTTTGCCCCATTTCCACACTTTCCCCATACCATACTGGCAAAGATTCAGGATAATATCGCGCGGTTGTTTCCGGAGAATGCTGCTGATCAGGATGTAAGGCTTCTGTAGTTCGGCCAGGCTCTGATCTTTGGCGATCTGTCCATAAGAGCACCAATCGTATTTCAGAAAATCGAATCCCCAGCTAACATATTGTTTAACATCTTGTTCTTCATACCCTAAGGCACTCACATGACCGGCACAGGTGAAAGGTCCGGGGGAAGTGTATGTACCGGCTTTCAGGCCTTTGGAATGGATATAATCGGTCATGGCTTTCATATCCGGAAATCTTTTATTGATATTGATATTCCCCGCTGAATTCCTGGGTTGGCCATTGAGTTCGGGATCTTTGGAACCGGGTTTCACCGACCAGCAATCGTCGATGTTAACGTACATATAACCATGATCGATCATCCCTGTGGTTACCATGGCATCGGCTGCGGCGCGCATGATTTTGTCGGTAACGTGGTTTTCCCATACGTACCAACTGTTCCATCCCATCTGAGGTGTCAGCCCCAGCGAATTTCCGCAAACAATTTTAAAGGTCCTTTCCGTGGTCCCCAGATCATTGGAGACCCTGAAAGTGGTTAAAAATTCACCTGGTTGACCGATAGAACCGGAGATGACACCGGTAGCCGGATCCACCTTAATGCCGGCTGGCAGGTTTAAAACCTCATATTTCATAGGTTTATTCCCGGTGGCAGGGATTTTAAACAGGAACGGGCAACCCGGTCTTACACCGAAAATTTTCGTTCCGTTGATCCGGGGTTTCGGGCCCGGTTTGGGTGTCAGGATGATCGCCGGTTCCACAGGTGGGGTCCAGGCAGTAATGTTTTTTATATTTCCGGTGCAGAAAGCGATAAGGAGAATCGCAACCAGGGATGCCAGCAGTGACGAGGTTTTGTGTTTGATTGCCATAATTGAGTTTGTTTAATTCAGGTTTATCGAGGATAAAGTTACATAGAGTTTTACAGACTATAAGACTATAAGACTATAAGAC
>QYQM01000134.1 GCA_007280905.1 Porphyromonadaceae bacterium
ATTCATTACCAATCCTTAAACTTTAGAAAACGAGTAAAACGACCGCGCTTTAATGAGTGTAATGGGCCCCATAAAGATGTTTGTGACTTTCTTGTGATATTTCAGCGCGAATACCCCCAATCCTCCAGTAATATTGGTAACGATCTTACCACCAAAATCATCTGAGATTTTGTTAAGGTCAACATAGTCATAAAAATCTGGCGAACCTGTATAAAGGTAAACCTCAATTTCACCGGGAAGTCTGTAGTCAACCCTGGGATCATCTTTAACATCTTGTCTGATTTGTGCCAGAAACTCATCTCCGGGAACATAAATGGAAATGTTCTTGTATTCGCTAGAGAAGTGCCCGTTTTGTGTATTCCTGATAAATGATTTGTCTACCATTTGCTTAACTGTATCTCCGTTTTTCATCACAGCCATGAAATGAAAGACAATATGTGCCTCATATCGTGCAAAGCCGATCAGATCTTCGAAGCCAATTTCAAATGGAAGTGCATAAAATTCCAGGAGTGATCTTAATCCCTGCCTGGGTGCAAAAATCTTTGGAGGTTCAAGATAATCAACTGAAGCAGAGATCAATCGTTGCTGACCAACGGAAATATTTAAGACCAAATTTGTTCCCTTGATAAAAAAGGATGATATATCTGATTGACATTGATATAGTTGAAGTCCCTGATTGGTAAAATATCCTACTTCCCTTGCTGGATTTTGTACCGGAAGAAACTTCAATTCATGGTATTTCCAGCCGGACTCGGTGTAAAACTCGATCTTCGGAGCTAATGTTTCATAGCATATCGAATCAGGATTATTGGCTGACTCGGATGCGATACTGCTGCCTTTAAATGAATGACTTATCCTGATGAAATGTATGGTATCGGCCGGATTGATAATTGCATAAATAACCGGATAGGATTCTCCATTATTTGAAATTTGGATATCCTGTTCACAGGAAAGAAGTAGCCAACCAGACAAGGCCACCACCAGAAAGATATTTAATTTTTTAATAGTCATTTGTCTTTAGCGCAGCGCACAGAACAGGCATATCTTGCATTTGTCGGATGACCGCTCCCATATCTGTCATATGCAACAGTATTTCCACGAAGGTGGATTCTGTCACCTTCCGGAATCAACCCGAAATTATCAAAGCTATAGGTTATTGAATCATTCATCACATTATCTATTCCAATACTAATGTTCAACCTTTGAAAGGCAATATTATTTCCGCTAAAGTCCTGCCATTTCTCCTCTCTGCTCGTGGAGGTCCAATAACGGCCCCGGAATTTCTGGTCACTAAAATACCGTTCATATTTCTCGCCGACCCTTGTCTCCCATATGAAGGTATAGTAGCCTCCGTATTTTAAATTTAGACCACCAGGGCCACCTGGGCTATAATAATAATCAAGGAACAGATAGGGTAAGTTAAACGGTGCGATAATGCTCCATTCTTCAAAAGAGGGTATATGCCATCCGGGTGGACAGATGCCTTGTCCTTTTTCCATGTTGGTATATTGCATTGCTTCATACCAGGAATACAAACCACCGTACTCTGCTATATTTTGAAAGTCATTATTATAGGCATAGGTCTCTACAACTCCATTGTCTTTTTGTAGGGAATCTGAGCAAATGACCGAACCATATTTTAAACTCTCAGCCATCCACCAATTCCTCTCCAGATATACAGTCTCGTATTTCTGCCCATCCCTCGGATCAGTCATTGAACCCTTTACAGGGATCGGAAAGACACGTACACTATCAGATAAAATGACCGAAAGTCCATCAGAATCAAATAATTCCATCCTGATATAGTTCATTCCCTTCGTTGAAAACCGGTATAGAGCTTTAAACTCAGATTGAAAATCAGTATCCCATATCCCATCATTATTCCAATCCCATCTTACCGTAAGCTTTTCCTTAATGTCTTCAGCATCTGTAGATTTTGAGGCATCGAAAGTAAAAATGGTGGTAGTATCCCCGGCATAAGGAAAGACAGTCAGGACTCCTGATGGTGGGGTGTTTATCCTTTCCTCGTGGCAACTGAATAGTGCAATTACCACAAAAAGGATAATGTTTGCTTTAATCCTGTTGTTCGAAAGCTTCACCATTTTACAAATTTCAAATGTTTGGTATATCTTCCATAAACCAGTGAATCCAGACTGTTTTTGTCAAGAGTAAATCCGTATTGCCCGTTTTTACTGGTTGAAGCGAAAATCCCCAATCCATTGATTACGTTTGAGATGGGCTTGCCGATCTGATCCGATACAATTTTATCTGATTCCAGATATTGACCAAATATCGGATCGGCATTAAAAACTACGAGGTCATAACTGATGAGTTTCCGGGCTTCCACTTCCGGGTTTGGTTTTATTCTGCCACCGATATGGGTGAGGATACTTTCGGTAAATGGTAAACCACTATAATAAGTGAATTTTGACCCTCTATCGCCAATAAATACTTTCTCCTCAAACGGACTGAAACTCCAGGTTAACTGTTTTTCCAACCACTCCCCGTTTTGTAATTCCTGGTAATGAAGGGTGATTTTGGGTTCATTATAATTCCCGTGTGAATCCCAGGACCATTCCACTAAATTATTATAAAGACTCATCGATGTCGCTTTACCCAGACTCATTAAATATGGCCGTTCACATATTCGAGTAGAAGCCACTGCATAAATGTCGGTTCCTGGCTGTTGAACAACCAAACGTAGAATAAGAGGATTGAGAGCACCGACGCCATATAGCCCATACTTTACAAATTCACTGGCAGGGAGTGTGTAAACTTTTCTGGATCTGCCTTCTGTCGGATCAACAATCTGTTTTGGACGCATCTCCTTCCGGATTATCAGTTCACCATAATGTTGATAATCGGTTAACCATTGCTCCCAGCCATAGCTGCTACTATAAACTCTTGCCTCCGGATCGAAACGTAATTCCAGTGCAACATTCAGTGAATCATAATAGAGATCAGTTCCAGATCCGATGCCGGCATTGCCTGGACCATCCGGGAGAAACGTCTTGGTAACAGATACCTGGTACTCCTGATCATCATAATCAATTAATCCATAGATAACGGGTATATCCTGATCCGGCATGCCGGGATTAAAATCGGTTTCGCAATTTGTCAGCATGACCAAACTCAGTAAGGCTATCAGCCCTGATGTTATTGAACTTTTTTTATACATCTGACCGGTAGTGCTGCTTGATAATAGTATGGAACTTCTCCATCAGGATTATAATATATTAAATGCATTGGGCCGTAGTACAAGATGACGTATGGCTTGTTGTTGGAATATTCACCATAGTATTCACCGGTCCACCAGTGGCTGTCACCAATCGAAAACTCATAATTGTGGTACCAACCGTAAGTTCCTCCTTTGTTAGGCAGATCAAGATTCCAAAATCCGCCGGGTCCAAACAAATGCTCCTGCGGCGAAACGAGATACCCTTTGTTAAAGAGCTTCGCCAAAGCCACTCCATCCGGCAACTGCCATCCTTCCGGACAGATTCCCCGCGGCAGATTCTCCTTTGAGAAACCGGAGACTTCTTTCCAGGTGTACAATCCGCCTTTGAATTCTTTCTGCGCTGAATCATTATTATAATAATACTTCTCAACGATACCGTTGTTTTCCTGTCCTTGCGGGGCCAATATCCATTTGCCGTAATCGAGGTTCTCGGACATCCACCAGGTATCCTCGATCAGGGTTATCTTATAGGTTTTTCCATCCCTGTCATCCGTCAGTTGCGATACTTTCATGATGTCGGTAATCCGAATTTCCAAGGAGAGGGTATCCGTTGCATCGTCCTGATCCTTAACCTCGAGAACCGGGTGGAATAATCCGTGTTGACGATAACGGTACGCGGCAACTTTCTGGGTTGCGTATTCAGTATCCCATGTCCCGTCGCCCTGAAAATCCCACCGGATAAAAAGTGCTAATTGATCATCTTCAGGGTCGGAACAGGCTGATGCATCAAATTCAAGAATGGCAATCGTGTCAGCCAGGTAGGCGGATATTTTAAATTGAGCTACAGGTGGTAAGTTTGTTTGTTCGCAGGAAACGAAAAACAGGAAGGTAAATAAACCCACAGCAAAGATTCTGATGTAAATACTTCCCTTAAGCTGCATGGCGCTTGATTTTTCCTCTAAATTAAGATATATTTAGGAGATTGGAATTGCAGATTTCTCTTTTGAATGAGATGAAGTCAAAGACTCGGTTGGCCTTGTTGAGACCAGAAGAATTCTTATATTAGCAAAAAAAAAGCAATGATTGGTAGCGATAAAATTGCTGAAATAGTTGCAAAAATAGCTCTGGGATATACTCCTGACAAGATTATCCTTTTCGGATCCTATGCTGCCGGAAATCCAAATGACGACAGCGATCTGGATTTATTTGTAATTAAGGATTCCGATTTGCCAAGACCTCAAAGGACAGCCCTGGTCAGAAAAATGCTTTATGGCGCTATGATTCCTATTGACCTTATTGTTTTTACTCCCAAAGAAATCGCAGAATCAAAGGACAATCGATTCAGTTTTGTTCACGAAGTATTAAATTCCGGAAAAACAGTATATGAACGGGCAAGCTAGCGAAATTGAACGATGGATTGTCAAGGGAGATCATGACCTGGGTACCGCCAAGATTACCTACCTGTATATCCCGGAATACCTTGATACAGTGACTTATCATTGCCAACAGGCTGTCGAGAAGTATTTGAAGGCCTATTTGATTTTTCATTCAATTTCATTTAGATTCTCCCATGATTTGGTTTACTTGCTGGATTTGATTGTTCAAAAAGATTTGGATTTCAATAATTATTATGATTCTGTTTCAGAGTTGCAAGGATATGCTGTAGAGATTAGATATCCGAATGAAACCATTTTCCTCTCCAACGAAAAAGTAGAAAAGGCGATGGTAATTGCTAAGGCCATACGTGAGTTGGTGACAGGGAAAATGAATATATCAATTGATTATAATGATGTAATCGACAAATAAAATTGCAGGTCTCGGTTTTAGTATTTTTGGACCATTAACCAACTACATTTTACCCATGAACTACCGAATCGAAAAAGACACGATGGGTCCGGTTGAAGTACCGGCCGATAAGTACTGGGGAGCACAAACCCAGCGCTCAATCAATAATTTCAAGATCGGCGACGGGAAAATGCCCCGCGAGATCATTATGGCTTTTGCCTATCTGAAAAAGGCGGCCGCACTCACCAACCTTGATCTGGGGGTACTCCCTGAGCAGAAGGCCAAACTGATTGGCGAGGTGTGCGACGAGATCCTGGCCGGAAAGCTGGACGACCAGTTTCCGCTGGTGGTATGGCAAACCGGTTCGGGAACGCAGTCAAATATGAATCTCAACGAGGTGATTGCCAACCGTTCACATGTAATCCTGGGGAATAAGCTGGGCGAAGGAACACGGCTAATTCATCCCAACGATGACGTGAACAAATCGCAGTCGTCGAACGATACCTTCCCAACCGCCATGCATATCGCGGCTTATAAAATCCTGATCGAAACCACCATTCCGGGCATCGAACTTCTGCGCAATACCCTGGCAGCCAAATCAAAAGATTTCATGGAGATTGTCAAGATCGGCCGTACCCATTTTATGGATGCCACGCCTCTCACGCTCGGACAGGAGTTTTCCGGCTATGTATCGCAGCTTGATCACGGTTTGAGAGCTTTGCGGAACACCCTGGCTCACCTGGGTGAACTGGCTTTGGGCGGAACGGCCGTCGGTACCGGGATTAACGCCCCGAAAGGCTATGCTGAAAAGGTTGCCGTTAAAATCGCTGAACTCACCAAATTGCCTTTCATAACTGCTGAGAACAAGTTTGAATCACTCGCTGCGCATGATGCCATTGTGGAATCGCACGGTGCTTTGAAAATGCTGGCAGTCAGTTTAATGAAAATTTCCAACGATATTCGGGTGCTCTCCTCGGGCCCGCGCAGTGGTATCGGTGAGATCAGTATACCCGAAAACGAACCCGGATCATCCATCATGCCCGGTAAGGTGAATCCCACCCAGATTGAGGCGATGACGATGGTCTGCGCTCAGATCATCGGGAACGACATGGCCATTTCGGTTGGGGGAATGCTCGGTCATTTTGAACTCAACGTTTTCAAACCTGTCATCATTGCGAATTTCCTGACTTCGGCCCGCCTGCTCGGCGATGTCTGCGTATCCTTTAACAACAACTGCGTTATTGGCATTGAACCGAACTACCCGGTCATCAATCGTCATGTGGAAAACTCCCTCATGCTGGTCACCGCCCTGAATACCCATATCGGCTATGAGAAATCCGCCGAGATTGCTAAAAAGGCTCACAAAGAGGGCACCTCCCTCCGTCAGGCTGCAATGAAACTGGGGTATGTCACGGATGAAGAGTTCACCCAATGGGTGGACCCGAAGAAGATGGTTTAGTGATGATCCGTCTTCGGAATGTGAGGGTGCCGATGATCGAGTTCCTGCTCACGATTTTTTTGATTTTGACGGAATGCGTTTTTGAATACCTTGCCGGGCCGACACATGGACCGACCCCTAAATGCTCTTAACTCCCTATACCTACCAACGTCCACCACTAATTTTAGCCCATTTTCTCCATTCACCCTGCATTCTCGCATCTATGTATCTTGAATAGATTTGGTGACAAGTAATAATATTATTACTTTTGTAATGAAAAGCAGAGAATTAATCAGGATATTGATGAGGGCAGGCTGGTATATCGTCAGGCAAAAAGGGAGCCACATCATTATGAGGCATCTCATTAAAGATAGGTAAATCGTAGTCACTATGCATGGAAATCAGGATATGGGTGAGGGGCTGGTAAGGAAGATATTAAAGGAGGCTGGATTAACTAAAGGAGGAAAAAAGAATGAAGAAAATTGATTTTACCGTAGAGAAAACCAATACCGGTTATTCGGCTTATGCTGAGAAACATATGATTTATACTGCCGGTTCCAACTGGGAAGAACTTGAATACAATATCCTCGAAGCTACTAATCTGTATTTTGAAGATGAAGGCAAGGTTGTTACCCCGGATGACCTTCGAATCTCTCTTGACCTGCCCCAGTTCTTCGAATTCTATAAAGTCATTAATGCATCGGCGTTGAGTGAGCGGATCAAAATGAACCAAAGCCTTCTGGCTCAATATATCAGCGGACATAAAAAACCCTCTGCCGCCCAATTGCAACGAATTCTCAAAGGTATCCGGCAAGTTGGTCGCGAACTCGCAGAGATTCACATTATAGGCTCCAAATAACAGAGGTCTGAACGAAGAGTCGGCATTCCGGCCAAACTTTGAAGGCGACCGCAAGGGTCGCCCCTACAAAATATTGTCCTTGTCAAGTTAGAGTGGGTGTGGAGATGGAGGTGGGTGTCGGTGTGAACCCACTTGAATCTGTAATTTCAAAATTCACAACTGGTCTTCGCCCCCGCCTGCGCGGGGGTGACAAGTGCTCCTGTCATCCCCGCGCAGGCGGGGACCTCTTCACGCTGCACTGCGCCCTGATAAATGTCATCATTGCCCCAGCTCTGAGTTCCGTTTAAACCCCTACCTTTGCGCCCGAATCCCAAAGTTGATTGATTATGGTACAGGATGATAAAATGAGTAAGCTCTTCACGGGGTTTCCGCCCATCTCCACCCCGGAGTGGGAACAGGCGATCCTCAAAGACCTTAAAGGAGCCGATTATGCTAAAAAACTGATCTGGACTAGTCCGGAAGGCATCCCGGTTCGGCCCTATTACCGGGCAGAAGATCTGGATAAACTGAACAGCAGTGAGTTTAATCCCATGGAGTTCGGGTTTATCAACGACACGGAAGGCAGGGCCAATGGGTGGCTTATCCGGCAGGATATCGATGTCACTGATTATGATCAGGCTAAAGATAAATGCCGCTATTTGCTCTCACATGGAGTGGAGTCGATCGGTTTTAAAATGGAGGATCCACATATCGTAGAAGAAGTGCGGGAGTTTTTGAAGGATTTACCTCTCGAAGAGGCTGAATTCAGTTTTGAGGGATTTGTTCCGATGCAGATCCTTGCTGTTCTCAATGAAATGGCCGATAGTGGGAAGCTGGATCCGGAAAAAATTCATGGATCCTGCCAGTGGGATATGCTCGGGGATTTCAGTTTGTATGGCTCTTTTGAATTTGATGAGGACGAAGAGTTAGCTGAGGTAGCTGACTGGATTCATCAGGCTGCAAGATTCCCCGGATTGAAGATCATCGGAGTTACTGGCCGGAATTTCCATCAGGCAGGATCCACGATCGCCCAGGAACTGGCTTACAGTTTGGCCCAGGCTAACGAATATCTGGCTGAATTAACCGAAATCGGGGTCCCTGCTGAACTCGTCGCCCGGAAAATATCTTTTCATTTTGCCATAGGATCCAACTATTTCATGGAGATCGCCAAGTTCCGGGCGGCCCGGATGCTTTGGGTCCGGATATTGGAAGGTCACGGAATTCAGAAAGATCAATTGCCGGCAATGTATATCCATGCTGAAACTTCGCGCTGGAACCAAACGGTTTATGATCCGTATGTCAACCTATTGAGAAACACAACTGAAGCCATGTCGGCTGCATTGGCCGGCATCGATTCGATGACCGTGCTGCCGTTCGATTACCCGTATGAGGAACCTACCGAATTTGCGGAGCGTATCGCCCGGAATCAGCAAATCGTTCTAAGGGAAGAGGCTCATTTTGATAAAGTTGCCGATCCTGCAGGGGGATCTTATTATATCGAATCCCTGACTTCATCGATAGCGGAAGTTGCCTGGAAACTCTTTCAGGATGTTGAAGATTCCGGCGGATATACCGATGCATTTTACGAGGGGAAAGTCCAGGATGCCATTGTAACAGCGGCCTTTGAGCGTGACCGGAATATAGCGCAGCGGAAGGAGATTCTGCTGGGAACCAACCAGTATCCCAATCCGGCCGAGGAGATGCTGCCAAAAGTGGATACCGTCAGGTTGCGTTCGAAAGTAATGGACACCAACCTGGCCGAAGCTCAGCCGATGAATCTGTACCGGGCATCTGAAGAATTTGAGTCCATCCGGTTTGAAACCGAACGTTCAGGTAAAAAGCCTGTTGTTTTTATGCTCACCACCGGTCACCTGGCCGTGCGCAAAGCCCGCGCCACTTTTGCCTGCAATTTCTTTGGATGTGCCGGTTACACCGTGATCGATAATCCCGGATTTGCAACGCTGGCGGAAGGAGTTGATGCTGCCATGAAAGCTAAAGCCGATATCGTGGTGCTTTGCTCTTCGGATAGTGAGTATGCCACACTGGGGGTCCCGTTTGCCGGATTGCTGCGAATGAAAGCCATCCCGGTCATTGCCGGATATCCGAAGGAGATTATTGACCAGCTGAAATCCGCAGGAATACAGCATTTTATACACGTCCGGAGCAATGTATCCGCGACGTTAAAGGCGTTTAACGCTCTCATCTTAAAGGAATAAAAGAAATGAGACCTGATTTTACGAAACCCTGGATGACTCCGGAACAGATTCCGGTAAAACCAAAATATAGCGCTGATGATCTGGCAAATATGGAGCATCTGAATTATGCTGCAGGATTGCCACCCTATTTACGCGGACCCTATTCCACGATGTACGTAATGCAGCCCTGGACGATCCGCCAGTATGCAGGATTTTCCACTGCCGAAGAGTCGAATGACTTTTACCGCCGCAACCTGGCTGCCGGTCAGATGGGGCTTTCTGTGGCTTTCGACCTGGCAACCCACCGCGGCTATGATTCCGATCATCCCCGTGTGGAGGGTGATGTCGGGAAAGCCGGTGTGGCCATCGATTCGATCCTCGATATGAAGGTTCTCTTTAATTCGATCCCGCTGAATAAGATGTCGGTTTCGATGACCATGAACGGAGCTGTATTGCCGGTTATGGCTTTCTATATTGTAGCCGCACTGGAGCAGGGAGCCAAACTCGAAGAATTGCAGGGAACCATCCAGAACGATATCCTGAAGGAATTTATGGTGCGGAATACCTATATCTATCCGCCAGCCTTCAGCATGAAAATCATTGCCGATATCTTCGGCTATATTTCCAGGTACATGCCAAAGTTCAACTCGATCAGCATATCGGGATACCATATCCAGGAGGCTGGCGGTACAGCAGATATTGAGCTGGCCTATACATTGGCCGACGGACTCGAGTACCTGAGAACCGGGGTGAAATCGGGACTTGATATTGATGCTTTTGCCCCGAGGCTATCCTTTTTCTGGGGCATCGGGATGAACCATTTCATGGAGATTGCCAAGCTAAGGGCTGCCCGGATGCTGTGGGCTAAACTGGTTAAGCAATTCAATCCGAAGAATCCGAAATCACTTGCCCTCCGCACCCATTCCCAAACCTCGGGCTGGAGCCTTACCGAGCAGGATCCTTTCAATAATGTCACCCGCACCTGCGTGGAGGCTTTGGCCGCTGCGCTGGGCCATACCCAGAGTTTGCACACCAATGCACTCGATGAGGCCATCGCGCTGCCAACCGATTTCTCGGCGCGAATTGCCCGTAACACCCAGATATACATTCAGGCAGAAACCGGCATCTGCCGTTCGGTGGATCCATGGGCCGGTTCGTACTATGTTGAGGCTCTTACCCATGAACTTGCTCAAAAAGCGTGGAAGCTGATCGAAGAGGTCGAAGAGCTGGGCGGAATGTCGAAAGCCGTTGAAACCGGTATCCCGAAGATGCGTATCGAGGAGGCCTCAGCCCGGAAACAGGCGCGCATCGATAGCAGCCAGGATACCATTCTCGGCGTAAATAAATTTCGTCTGGATAAAGAAGATCCGATCGAAACACTCGATGTGGATAATACTAAAGTCCGGTTGTCACAGATTGAACGGTTAAAAAAACTGCGTGCAGAACGAAATGAGGCCGAATGCCAGGCTTCGCTTGATGCACTGACCCGTTGTACTGAAACCGGCGAAGGCAACCTTCTTGAGCTTGCTGTGGATGCCGCGAAAAAACGTGCATCTTTGGGTGAAATTTCGTATGCTTGTGAGAAAATTGTCGGGAGGTTCAAAGCTGTGATTCGTTCGATATCTGGAGTTTATTCATCGGAATACGTGGGAAACGAAGATTTCCAGAAAGCACGCGACCTGGCTGATAAGTTTGCGACTATCGAAGGCCGCCGCCCGAGAATCATGGTTGCCAAAATGGGGCAGGATGGTCACGACCGGGGAGCAAAAGTGGTTTCCACCGGTTATGCCGATATTGGGTTCGATGTGGATATGGGCCCATTGTTCCAGACTCCGGCCGAAGCGGCAAAAGATGCCGTTGATAATGATGTTCATGTGCTGGGGGTATCCAGTCTGGCTGCCGGCCATAAAACGCTCGTTCCGCAGGTCATTGAAGAACTGAAAAAACTGGGTCGCGATGATATCATGGTGATCGTGGGCGGTGTAATACCCCCGCAGGATTATCAATATCTATACGACCTGGGAGTTGTCGGCATATTCGGACCAGGCACCAGCATTCCGAAAGCAGCCATTCAGATACTCGAAGTGCTGATACAGAGCAGGAGGTAATATGCCGTTCGACTTTTGGGGGATAATCGTTGTACCGATATTGATCTTCCTTGCGAGGATCGGGGATGTGTCCATTGGTACCGTCCGTATCATCTTCGTATCCAAAGGGTACCGTTATCTTGCACCTCTCCTGGGCTTTTTCGAGGTTTTCATCTGGCTTATGGCCATGACCAAGATTCTGCAGAATCTCGACCGTTGGTATTACTATTTTGCTTATTGCGGAGGATTTGCTACCGGGAACTTTATCGGGATCATCCTCGAAGAAAAAATCGCTATTGGCTATACTGCTGTTCGGGTGATCAGCCGGGTCCCAGCCGATGATCTGATCAAACAACTTCAGGATGCCGGGTACGGAGTCACCTACGACACCGCCGAAGGCAGCACAGGAACGGTGGAGGTCATTTATACCATCATCAAGAGGTCGGAACTCCAGGCAATGATTTCCCTGATCAATCAGTTCAATCCCAAAGCCTTTTATACCGTAGAGGATGTAAAAGCAGTAAGCGAAGGTATTCACAGGTTTACCAACTACCAGAAAAACGTCCTTTTCAAACGCGGGCGGATGGGGAAGTAGTTCGCTACGCTCCCTAATTATGCTCCGCTACGCTACGCTAATTATGCTCCCTTCGGTCGCTAATTGTGCTCGCTGGTGCGAGCTAATTATAGCCTTTGTACCTTAATTAGTGAGCGTAGCGAACCAATGAACCAGCGTTAGCGAGTATAACCAGCCCCGCAGTCTTCAGCACCTCAATATAATCGATAATTGCCTGCAAATCAGACTCTCTTGATGATTGCGTATCGAGCATCTGTTTGATCTGTACTGCATTATGCTTCCCGTTGCATAAACGTTCGAGTTCCCCGGTATTCGCGATATCCCGGTATGAGGCGGTCATCTGTTCACGCGTCATCTGGGGCATGAACTGGCGGTATCCATTGTAACCGGCCTCCTTGACCTTTGATGTGGCCACCGGAATGATTGTCATGGCTTTTTTCTCCAGCTCTTCAGGCTTCAATAAAACAACCGGAACACCCAATTTTGCGGCAAGTTGTTTCATCTCCTGGTCGAGAATCAACAACTGGCCCTCTGCGAGTTTTTTCAGCTGAGCCGTCTGCAGTGCCACTGTGGCAATCAAATTGGCATCTTTTGGTGCCAGCTCGAGGGTGGTTTCAATGGTTTCGATTTCATTCAACAGAGCTCCCTCGATGTATCCACGAATCCTTTTATACCCCGTAGCCAGGTTATCAGTCTGCAATTTCGAGAGTCCGTCGATCGATCTTCCCTGCTGCATTCCCAGGCGGCGGATGGAATTGGAAAACACTTCACCGGCAATTTTCGCAGCCATTCCGGCATCGGCGGCGGCAATCGTATACGCTGAGGCGGCCCCGATCACACAGCAACGCTTTAACTGGGTGGGATCGAGCTTATCCGACAGATCCTGCGAAGTGTGGTAATAAAGATCCGGCCATGTGATCATCATCACAGCGGGAACCCCTACTCCCCAGTCGTTGAACACCTCATGGTCGGATGCACCATAGTGGGCTTCAATAGCATAATAGAACGGTTCGTCGGATCCCGATGGAGCGACGATCCGGTTCAGATAACCTTCGCGGCCGGAAAGAACGAGGCTGGTACGGTTGGTTTCTCCCACATACCGGAAGTAATTTTCCATTACATCATTGATATAATGAGGATTACCGAAAGTCGTGCGCTCAAGGTTGAAATACGATTGGCTCTGGCTCAGCAGAATCCCAACCATATCCAGGTTGATGTTGCACAAGGTCTTTTCCATGATATCCTTATGGGCATTTACCCACGGACCGGTTCCTGAAAATTCGGGAACCCAGATAAACCGGACACTGCGGGCAGGGCGGGGCAGACGGCCATCATTGTACATGGTATTCAGCATGCGCGCCATTTCGAGCAGACAGGCACCGCCTGAAAGGTCATCATTGGCACCCTGCTTAATCACTCCTTCGAAAATATGTGCGGAGAAAATAACCTCGCCGGCATTGGGGTCGGTTCCGGGCAAAACACATGTAGGTACTTGCAGATCAACGCTTTCCATAGCTGTCTTAACGGTGGCATGTACCTTTATTTTTTCTCCGCGCGTGAGCCTGTCGCGGAGGTAATACCCTTCTCTAGGAGGCATCTGGAAAGCAAATCCTTTTGCCTGGCCGCCACGTCCGCCTAAACTCGTATAGGGCATCTGGATAGGATCCGCAAGCGGGCGGGGTGAATTGAATGATAATATTCCAACAGCTCCGTTTTTAGTGATCAGCGACTGAACCTGACCGGGCGAGGCATACGTCACTACGATTTTTCCGGCAACGGCCAGGGTGTCGTATTCCCCCTTCCGGGCTTCACTAATCCAGATCAGCTCGGCTTCCACATCGGCATTCTGACTGCCGGAGACCAGCATGGCTACCTGATCTTTGTAGTCGGCCAGTTTTTTCATTCCGGGCGAAACTTCCCACAGTTCTCCACTAATCCCATCCCATGTGGGTTTCATATCGCCAAATCGCTCCAGGTGTGCATCAATGATCCCGTATTCTTTGAGTTTGTCCATAACATACTGAGATTCCCAGAGGACGGTCTGGTACTCTTTGGATAACCGGTTCCGGGTATAACCGCCCATTTCGATGTCGTGGGCAAGGGCTGTTTCACCGGATGCTTCACCGATCACCTGATCCATCAGCTTTTTATCGAGTAGGGTCCACTGGTAATGAGGGACAAACTGGGCCATTGCGCCAACAGTCATAACAGTTAGCATCCCGGCCAGAAACCAGAAGTTGCGAAGGTTTTTCATAATAAAGTCAGTTTAGGTCAAAAAATCGGGTCAAGTTAGGAAAAGTGAGATCGCATGGTTCACTATTTAACTTTTTTTAAGATAAGAAATGGACACCATTCCCCCTGGTAATTTTCCTATTTTTACCGGTTCAAACTGAAAAACGACATGAAACCGGCACTGCAGATAATACTTGCTTTTATATTGATACTTACGGGATGTAAAGAGAAACTGTTGCAGGAAACCACAACAACCTGGCCGGATGGCAGTCCGCAAAAAGTATCCTTTTATCGGATAACCGGCGACAAGAAGGATAAAGTGAAGGAGATACGCTATTACCAAAGCGGTAAGAAGGAGATGGAAGGTGAATTTGCCGGCGGTAAAAAAGATGGTGCCTGGTCGAGCTGGTTTGAAAATGGCAAGAAGCAGAGTGAAGGTTTTTTCAAGAATGATATGCGCAACGGCAAAGCCGTCGTATATCGTGAAAACGGCTTCAAATATTACGAAGGAACTTATTCACTGGGTAAACTCCACGGCACCTGGATCACTTACGACACCGACGGCAGCCGCCTCAAGGAAACGCTTTATGAATACGATAGAAAAGTTAAGGAAATAGATTTTAAACAATGAAAATGAAGATATTGGTTTTTCCCGAAATGCAAAACCTGATTTCTACATTCAAAGGTCATGGAATAGATGTTTTCATTGTATCAGCAAGTTAAAAGCCTGTTGTAGAAGTATTTTCAGGTATTGGAACATTCGGTTACAATGTGCCTCCTGAAAATGTTACTGCTATGGAGCTGGCAACAGCCACTGATGGCAAAATTATTCCTGAACTTAAAGCGGGATGGGTTAAAACAGTCAGGCAAGGAAAAGTTGATGCCATTAATATAGTCATAAAAGCTGGACTTGGCAAAAACTGGGATCCCTTATTCTCAGCCGGCGACAGCGATGGCGATTATGAAATGTCAACAAAGTTTCCGGATATGAAATTGACATTGATCTGGAACCGGGTGAAAGGTGGGGATATTGGAAAGCTTTGCAAACAAGCCGTGAATGAAATGAACAGCACCACACCCGGATATATTCTTCAGGGACGTAACGAAAATACCGGTGTAGCTTCGCCATCCTCAGAATCTATTCTTTTTGGCAAGTCAATACCGCAATTTCTAATCAGTAATCAACCGGGTGTACTTGATAGCAGGATAAGTCCGAAAGGCATCGACATTTTTTTAGGACCGAAACAAAACGCAAACGTTGGACAAACATAGCAGGGCGCTATGTTGAAATGATTACAACCGGCGACTAGATCAAGTCCGGCTAAACCATTGTGCCCGAAACCTGATTGGCCAACATGATGTCCTCGAAAAATTTTATCCAGTGCGCATCTCGCAACTGCTTAGCGGGGATTGATTGTCATTTATTGCTAATTTTAGCTGGTGGATACCATGAGAAGTGGCGGAAACTGATACGAAATACTGAAAAATGACCAGCCGTTTGACATATAAAAAAAGATTGAATCGGTTAAAGCGGCTTCCTTTTTTGATCAGCCTTCTTGCTATTCTGGCTATTATTTACGATTTTGGCTTCGACCAATCAGATAAGATAGAGTCCGCTCTGGTCAACCTCTATTACCTTTCCCTTCTCACCGGATCCTTATCTGTTCTCGGCCGTTATTTATTCTCACGGACACGACCCCGGCTCAAGTTAATCCCGTTTGATGCCATTCTTTTTTTATTCCTGGCCGGATTGATCGGACAGTTTTTTGGTTGGGTCAATCTTCCGTTTTTTTATCACAAAGTCTGGGTTTATATGGCAGTTGGGGCAGTATTTCTGCGGGAGTTCTCTGCACTCCGACTCGATTTTAAAAAGCAAAATTTAAACCCGGCTCAATTGTTCATGATCAGTTTTCTGGCGCTGATCCTGGCAGGAGCCTTTCTTTTGTTGCTGCCCAATGCATCTTATGGCAGGATTGGTTTTTTAGATGCCCTGTTTACTTCTACAAGCGCAGTTTGTGTGACTGGCCTGGTCGTTGTTGATACCGGCAGTTTTTTTACCCTGTTCGGACAATCCATTATTCTTATACTGATCCAGGCTGGTGGGATTGGCATCATGACTTTTACAAGTTATTTCAGTTACTTTTTCAGAGGCGAAAGTTCATACGAAAACAATCTGATTCTCAGCGATCTGATGAGAACTGAAAGAATGGCCGATGTATTCGCAACGCTGCGGAAGATATTATTGGTCACTTTTATCGTGGAAGCCATCGGAGCAGTGATTATTTACAGCACCCTTGATCCTTCCTTATTGTCCTCTGTCAGGAACCGGATATTCTTCTCCGTGTTTCACTCGGTTTCCGGTTTTTGCAATGCCGGATTCTCGACTCTGTCCAACAGTCTGTATGATGAAGGTTTCCGGTTCAATTACCCATTGCAAATGAGCATCGCGACCTTGTTTATTTTGGGGGGATTGGGGTTTCCTATCGTGTTTAATTTTGTGAAATACATAAAACATCTGATTGTAAATCGTCTCCATTTGTTCCGCTGGAGAAAACGGGCGGTTCATCATGCCTGGGTAATCAATATTAACACCCGCATAGTTCTTGTAACCACCGGGATTCTGCTCCTCGGTGGCACCTTGTTGTTTTATCTGTTAGAATACCATAATACTCTGGCAGAGCATCATGGAATCGGGAAGATTATTACGGCTTTTTTCGGGGCGGCTACACCCCGGACTGCAGGATTTAACTCAGTGGATACCACTGCGCTGAACTTCTCCACAGTCCTGATTATACTGTTCCTGATGTGGGTGGGGGCTTCGCCAGGATCAACCGGAGGGGGAGTAAAGACGAGTACTCTGGCTATTTCCATCCTTAATATTTTTAGCCTGGCCCGGGGAAAAGACCGGATAGAGCTATTCAGGAGAGAAATCTCCGTGATCTCGATTCGCCGCGCCTCTGCCCTGGTGGTCCTTTCAATCCTGGTTGTCGGATTATCCGTCTTTTTGGTCAATGCGTTTGATCCGGATAATAAACTGAAGGATATACTATTCGAATGCCTTTCTGCTTTCAGTACGGTCGGCCTGAGCCAGGGAATTACAGCCGGACTGACTGATGCCAGTAAGGGTGTTTTGATCCTGACCATGTTCATAGGCCGCGTGGGAACTCTCACTATGTTAACGGCGTTCCTTCATAAGATTAAGCATTTGAATTACCGCTATCCTACGGAAGAAATTTTAATCAATTAAACTGATAAAAGCATGAAATTCATTGTTATAGGTCTTGGCATTTTCGGTTCTTCAGTGGCCACGAAACTCACTCGGTATGGTAATGAGGTCATTGGAGTGGACAGCCAGATGGGTAAGGTTGAAGCTTTGAAAGACAAGATAACCCATGTTGTCTGTTTGGACAGTACGGATCCGCAAGCCGTTACTAACTTGCCCTTAAAAGATACTGACGTGGTAATTGTGAGCATCGGCGAGGATGAAGGCGCCAATATCAAAACTACGGCCCTTATGAAGCAACTGAAGGCAAGGAGGATCATCAGCCGTGCGATTTCACCCTTGCATGAAATGATCCTCGAAGCCATGGGTATTGATGAAATACTTCGTCCGGAGGAAGAAACGGCTGAACGATGGGCCAAAAAACTCAATATCCGGGGAGTGATCGATTCCTTTGAGTTAATAGGGGACTATAACATCATTGAAGCGATTGTTCCCAAGCGGTTTTTTGGAAAAAAACTTGAAGAGATCGGGCTGAGACGGAACTACCATGTTTTGGTTCTCTCAACAATCCAGCAAGTTCAGACCAGAACACTTTTCGGTACACCCAAACAGGAATCCGTCATTCGGGAACTTGCCTCTGGCGGCACCATTCTCAATGATGGGGATAAATTTATTCTTTACGGAAAAATCAAAGATATTCGGCGTCTGTTAGAAGAGAATGGATAAACACAGCTCCGTTCATTACCGCGTCACGCGTCACGTTTTCTCAGTCACATGGCCGGAGATCGCTGAAAAGGTTTGTGAAAGCACTTTCGACACCGGAACCAATCTAATTCTTAACACACCGTACCGACCGACCGCCATACTTGTAATACCTGTGCCGGCCAATTCCGGCGTCGAGTCCGGCAAGTAGGCCAGGTTTTCAGCCATCCAAACCTGGGTACCAATTGTTAGATATTTGTAAACGTGATTGTCACGGCTATCGGTAAAGTTTCCGGCGGGCAGAAAAACCTCAGGTTTGCAACAACCAGATATAACAATCAGTAGACCAACTAAAAATGCTGTTTCTAAAGGTATTGCTTTTAGCTTGTTCCGGGTTAACCAATTTCTTGTTTGCATTCCAATCAATTCCAAAAATTAAACACCGGAAACGCCAGGTCGACGAACAAATTTACAACTTTATCGGGTCATTTCTATAATTCAGCGCCTCATAGGAATTGTGCAGTTGAACCTTGCAGTTACCTTGCAAGCCGGACAAGGTTCAGATTTCATGATTCAGTTACCCCTTGCAAAAAAAAGTCCAGTATCGAAGTCTTTTTAATCTCTTTTTAATCCCGTTTTCATTTCATTTTAATTTCCTTGAATTACGTTAGTGACGTAATCAATCAAAGGGTTTTGAAATGAACACATCATACAATACAAACAGGGCCGCTGCGGTAACAATTATCGCTCTGCTCCTCCTTGGCTCAGCCTTCTTAATTTACAATTCAATAAGGCTCTCCAATATTGCCGATAGAGAACGTCTGGATAAGGAATCGCTTATCTCTGAAAAAATTCATTTGAACAAGAGCCTGGATGATGTTCGAAAAGAAATTGCTGCAGCAAATGAAAAAAACCGTGACATAAGACAGATTCTGGAATCCACAAGAGATCGTGTTGATGAAAAGCAGAAAGAATTGAGTCGGCTAACCCAACAAGTTGCTTCTTTATCCATGTACCGTAAAAAGAGTGCTGACCTGGAGGGGAAGACCCGCGATTTGGAGCAGAAAATTTTAGAACTTAACAAAGCTGTGATTTCAAAAAAAGAGGAAGTTGATAATTTGCTTAGCCAGGTAGCTGCGGCCAAAGAGGAAAAATTGGCTTTTGAAAAACAAATTGATGAGCTGGTTAAAAAGCCCCATGCAGATAATTATCGTACAGAGGCCCAGAGAGGCCGACAGAACAAACTAACTGTCGTTGCCAGACGGACCAACAAATTGGACATTAGTATAGAGGTTCCTTCAAAATTAGAGAGACCTATAAACTTCACAATTACAAATCCTGAAGGGATGACCTTGTCAAGTTCCAGTGATATCTCTTCAGAGGTAAAGATAATCGGGGCTGATGCTAAAATCGTGGCCGGAACAAGTGACATATCTGCAAGTAAGAGCAGGGTGCAGTTGATATATTCTCCTACCAAAAAGCTGAAGAAAGGAATTTATAAGTTCCAGATCTTTTCAGGGACTGATTACCTGGGAAGCGTCCAGGTCAGGTTAAGATAACGTGGTTGAAATAAGACATTAAAATATTAATTTAAAATATTGATTATCATGGCTAAGAAAAAAATTCCGGATCTCGTAAAGGCTCTATTTGTTTTTCTTTCAATTGTTCTTCTTATGGTACTGGCTAAAATATTATTTAAAATTCCATAGGAGAAGCGAAAGAAAAGATTCATTCGAATGGATGAGGAAGTTACTTCCTCGGAATGGAATAATAAGTTACATTACATCAAGGTAAGCACTCTGTTAATTTTGATTTTCATCAATCGAGGGACATGGCAGATTTATGCTGTTTATGTCCCTCTTCGTTTAAATCAGTAATTTCATATTAAATAGACAAGGCATGTTTGTATTCATGATCATCCTGTTTGTTTTGGGGTATATTGCCATCGCCCTGGAACACCCGATTAAAATTAATAAAGCAGCTACAGCTCTGATTTTAGGTACCTTAACGTGGGTGGCGTATATCCTGGGATTGCCCGATATACTGAACCAGGGGTACAGCAGTGCGTGGAATGGTTTTCTTTTAGCCAATCCGGTTGCTGATCATAAGGACATGATTAAATTCGTTGGCGAGCACGAAGTATTATCCCACCTGGCGGAAACGGCTACGATTATTTTCTTCCTCCTTGGTGCCATGACGATTGTTGAGATTATTGATCAGCATCATGGTTTTAAGGTTATAACGGATAAGATCCATACAACCGGTTTTACCAGGCTGATCTGGATAATTAGTATCCTCACCTTTTTTATGTCTGCCATCCTCGACAACCTGACTACCACCATAGTCATGGTAGCCTTATTGCGCAAACTGGTATCAGACAAGGAGCAGAAATGGTTCATCGCGGGATTGATAATCCTGGCAGCCAATGCCGGAGGGGCCTGGTCGCCGATCGGCGATGTCACAACCATCATGTTGTGGATAGGCGGGCAGGTTTCAACCGTAAACATTATTCTTAAAGTCTTTTTGCCCAGTCTGTTCAGCATGCTGATCCCCTTGCTGATCATTACATTCTTTTATCCGAAGCTGGAAATTTCCCGTCCTAAAATAAGTTTGGCCGATGAGCGTGAGTTCAATACATCTGCAGAAAGAACTGGGATTCTATTCCTGGGTTTGGGTGCCTTACTTTTTGTACCAGTTTTTAAGACTCTTACCCATTTGCCTCCCTATATGGGTATGCTCCTTGGCTTGGGCGTTTTATGGGTGGTGACCGAAATTATTCACCGCGGCAAGCCTCACGAGGATCGCAGAAAACTAACTGTCGCAGGTATACTTACCAAAATTGATGTTCCTACTGTCCTATTCTTCCTGGGTATTCTGATGGCTGTGGCAAGCTTATCATCGGCCGGTCATCTAAATCTTTTGTCGAAATGGCTCGATGAAAAAGTTGGAGATATCTATGTTATCAACCTCATTATAGGTGCTTTATCCAGCATTGTCGACAATGTGCCCCTGGTAGCCGGAGCTATGGGGATGTACGATATCGCCACACCTGAAATGGTAAGTGCAGCAGTCAATCCTGCCTACATTCAAAACTTTGCACAAGATGGACTTTTCTGGGAGTTCCTGGCATATTGTGCAGGTACAGGTGGCAGTATTCTCATTATCGGATCAGCAGCGGGTGTGGCAGCAATGGGTCTGGAAAAAATTGATTTTATCTGGTACCTGAAAAAGATCAGTTGGCTGGCAATTATCGGTTACCTGTCAGGAGCGGCAGTATATTGGCTTCAGGCTCAGATAGTTTAATCCCTATGAAATACGTAATCCGGGCTGTGTTTATCCGGCTGATAACGAAAGGTTTTCTACCCATGACCTTTATTTCTCCACGGGGATTGATCACGATTCTCCTATATTTGAGTATCCCCGAAGAGTTCAGGATACCGGAGGTCAATGCCGGTGTATTGTTCCTGGTGGTTCTGATCACCAGCTTCATGATGCT
Source organism: Porphyromonadaceae bacterium (assembly GCA_007280905.1). Classification (GTDB taxonomy): domain Bacteria; phylum Bacteroidota; class Bacteroidia; order Bacteroidales; family UBA12481; genus UBA12481. The sequence goes on from QYQM01000134.1 coordinate 21,749, forward strand.
TCTTGGCCGGGGTGACCATAAAATATAGAAAACACTGATAATTGGGCTGGTCCATGATAAATTTAGGTAACCAAAGCTTCCAAAAGTTTCAACAAAACGGAAAATTCAGATACATTAAACTTAGCCAATGACGGACTTAAGCCAACCTTTATGGTATAGGCTATATCAGGCAATGCTTTGAAAAGAAATTCATCCGTTTTGTCATCTCCGGCAGCAAGAATAAAGTCGAAACTTTCATTTAACATCAAAGCATTTACAGATTGTCCTTTATCATATTTACCACTTTTAACTTCTAATACTTTATTTCCCTCCAGAATTTCAAAATCTGTTTTTATGACGAATTATCTCGGCAAGGTCATCCCGCAATTCATGGAGACGCAGCTGGGCGAAATCTGAATCTGCGTTTCGATAATGCCACGCAATGCTACCTGTTTTCTCCTCGATAAAAGTACCGTTGCAACGACTCACATATTCCAAAAGAATTGGCATTATAGCTTCTTTCCATTGCATATCCGGATCGAAGGCGGCCTCCCATATTTCATCCCCTCTTTTAATAAAGTAGCCATGTTCTGCAACTAAAGTGACATTAACCTCGCTAAATTGTCTTTCTAAAAATTCCTTGCTTCTTCCGCTGATAATAACAATTTGATTTTTAGGATCATTGGATAGTTTTTTAATGATATCCAACGTCTTATTATCGATCATCGCCAATTCAGGATATTTGGAAAATGCAACAAGCGTGCCGTCATAATCGAGAAAAAGAATACGACTTCCGGCATTTTGATAATCTGAAGTGATTTGTGACGAGATAGAATTATTAATGAATTTCACATTCATTATCTTCTGTTGCTCTTTTGTATCAAATGCCTGATTAAAAAAATCATATGCCCAGGTGAAAACATTGTAATTCGCAAGCCGTTGCTGCATTCTTTCGAGGCGCACCTGTTTATCGGCAGGCTCCATTTCAAGAGCGGTAAGAATTGCTACTGCCATTACAACATGATCAACAGGGTTAATAATTAAGGCTTCGTTTAATTCTGCAGCAGCACCTGCCATCTCACTCAGGATCAGAACTCCTTTGTTTTCAACCTGGCAGGCCACATATTCCTTGGCGACAAGGTTCATCCCATCAAGTAAAGGGGTAATAAGACCTACGTCATTTACATCGTACAAGGCAACCATCTCATCAAAAGATAAGGACTTGTATTGATAAATGACAGGACGCCACGCTAACGAACTGTATTTCCCATTAATACGGCCAACCGTTGATTCTATCTCCTTCTTCATTTCTTTGTATTTTTCAATGCTATCACGGGAAGGGACGACAACCATATTGAAAACTACTTTTAAATGCCACTCGGGAAATTTTTCCAGGAATGTTTCATATCCTTTGAGCCTAAACAACAGACCTTTTGAATAATCGAGCCTGTCAACCGAAAAAATGAGCTTTTGTCCGGTAAGGTTGTTTAAAATCTTTTGTTTTTCCGCTAATACATTTTCGTTCATGCATGCGTCATGAAATTTATTATAGTCAATACCAATAGGGAAAGCATCTGCTTTAACCAGCTTGTTCGGTGTGTATATTATATTTTGATGGCACTCAAAACCGGTTGTTCGTTTTACGCTCCTGATAAAATGCTGTGTATAGTCATGTGTATGAAATCCTGTTAAGTCGGCCCCAAGCATTCCGTTAATAATAGATTCCCGCCAATGACGGGGTAATAACCTGAATATTTCTAATGATGGGAAAGGAATGTGCAGAAAGAAACCAATAGTAGTATCGGGCACTCTTTTCCGGATCATTTCAGGCAGCAGGAGCAACTGGTAGTCATGACCGTTGATATTGACATCTGACAAGACGCTGTTGGTCATAGAAAAAGGACATATTATCAAATTAACCTTACTTTTACAAAGGAACAACCTGATAAAAGTATTATGGAGATTCTTATTATTTCAATATTGCTTCTGCTCAATGGTGTATTTGCCATGTACGAAATCGCACTTGTTTCATCCCGCAAATCAAGACTTGAAGAAAAAGCAAAATATGGCAACAAGGGAGCAAAAACGGCCTTGTTACTACTTCAGGAACCTGAGAAAATTCTTTCGGCAATCCAGATAGGCATCACACTAATTGGTATTGTTTCCGGCGCATTTGGCGGTTTAGCATTAGCTGAAGATGTAGTTCCGTTGTTTAGCGGGGTATCCTGGCTTGCCCCATATGCTGATGCATTGGCTGTTACTACAGTTGTAGGCTTTATTACTTACCTTTCACTGATAATTGGTGAACTTGTGCCCAAAACCATTGCCCTTAATAATCCTGAAAGCATAGCTATAATTCTTTCGCCGGCAATGAAAGTCCTAGGTTCAATTCTTTTCCCGATTGTTTGGTTTTTAAGTATTTCTACCAAACTTGTGTTAACCCTGTTTCGCATAAAGAAAAGTATCGATTCACCTGTTACAGAAGAAGAATTGCGTCTGCTTTTAAAACAAGGCTCTGAACATGGAGTCATTGAAAAAGAGGAATCAGACATTATAAATGAAGTGATTCGCTTTGGTGATAAACGTGCAGGTTCCATAATGACACACAGAGTTGATGTAGATTGGATTGATAGTACTGTGCCTATTGATGAAATACTTGCAAAAGCTATGCATGCGCCATATTCTCGTATGCCTGTCTGTCTTAAATCGTCTGAGGAAGTCTTAGGCATCGTTGCAGTAAAGGATGTTCTCTCTTATTATATCAATCATCAATCGTTGATATTAAGCGAGATTATTACAGAACCCTTGTATTTACCTGAACAAATGCCTGCAATAAAAGTGTTGGAGATATTCAGGAAAACCAAAAACCATTTTGGGATTGTAATCAACGAATATGGTTCAATGGAAGGAATCATTACCCTGCATGATGTTACAGAAAATATCATGGGCGACCTGCCTGCCATCGAAGATGCTGATGAACCGGAAGTTTTTCAACGCGAAGATGGTTCTTACTTGATTGATGGTTCAATGACGCTCGAAGATGTTAAAGATTTATTGCAGCTCTATTCATTATATGATAAGGACGAAGGCGAGTCTAATATTAATACGATCGGCGGTCTGGCCATGTATAAACTGAACAGCGTACCGCATATTGGAGATAAATTTTTCGTTCAAGATTATCTGTTTGAAATAATTGATATGGATGGCAACAGGGTTGATAAAATAATGGTAGGCTCAAAACAATTGACCCAATAAACTAACTGATAATTCCGTTCCGAAGCGAACTTTCGCCGCAAAGTAATCGGATGATGCTTCGATTGGCAGGATGACATTTTTAGTAGTGATCAGGGAACGCCTCGGAAACGAGGCTTTTTTGTTATGTCGCATTTAACTGGGCCCCCCACCAGGGCATCCATGACCGAATCCGGATTCTGCTTTCACCCAACCCGGGATCCTTATCCATCGCTTTGTCTGGTTTGGGTTGCGGTGAAAGGTCATTATGATAGAGTTCGTTCAAAGGTTTATAAATCACATGATTTCGTCCAAATGATGAATCTGGCAAGGGAAATGGCGTTGGCACAGGAACCCAAATGAATTGTGCAAAAAACTTGACGCTTTATGTAGCCAGGAAGACTTTGACCGATTCGTATACGATTTGGGAGCGTCATTGGTCACCGGTTGGGGTAAATTAGGTCGGCGTGGACAGGATAAACTATGAGGTTTGGTCATAGGACGCCCGCAATAGCCTCCATTCCAAACATTGAAGTCGTAGGCCTTCAAAATGGATGAATTCCCTATATGCGAATTCCATGCATCACTTTCTCGCATAAAAGCCCGGATACGATCATTGAAAGGCGTTTGTGGGCCGTTGAAGAAGAGTTATAACAGACCACCGGTAGGATCCATTCCAGCAAAGCCAGACAATAGGGGACAGGGTTGGGGTCGCCCTTGACGCTATTAAAGGCATATTCTCTCATTTTCAGACTCATACACATGTTCCGATCTATCACATCGCGATGCGCGCCCCGGTAACTATTTACGGGGGGTTCATCAAGCCACACGGTATCGTAAAAACGAGATATGAATTTGATGTATTCCTCCATCTCTTTTTCGTTGTCCAACGGGGCGTGTTCAACCATGAAGCTGCTTTATGACCAACCGGGCAGAGTCGGTGTACAACCTGCGCGTCAGAAAAGCGTTATGGGGTTCCAACAGAAAATCACCAGAGGTTTCAATATGGAGGCGCTTGGTGGATGCATCGGCCAGTTGGCCAAGGGGCATGGAGGCCGGTTCTGTCAATCGCACCAGACCGGTGGGATGCTGACCGAACGAGAGCGCCTGCCTGACGAACACGCCGGCTTTGGCCGGATTTTGGTGTATCCTGAAGTCGGGGGACATCATGGTATCATTGGGGATGAAACCCGCGCACCGACCGCTTGTCTGTCATTTTCGATGGGATGAAACTGAAAAGAAAATGCCCCGGCCAACCATTCGCGGGATCCACGTGCTTTTAATTTTATCCGTTCAATTTCACTTCGTGCCGCTTCCGGGTTTTCGAACCGACGAAAAATCTGATGCAGTCCGGCCATTTCAATGACCTGAAATACTTCGGGTAATAAACCGGATAAAAACAAGCTGCCGCCCCTGGCCAACAACTTTTTCTGCGATAACAAAAGGATACGTATGCCGGCACTGGATAAATAGTTGCATTGCGAAAGGTCGATGATCAGGTAATTCTCTTTTTCCACCAAGGGTCGAAGAGCCTGGTCAAATTCAGCGCTGGTTGTTGTGTCGATCCGTCCCGCAGGGATCACAAGCGGGATCGTTGGGATCATCGTCACTTTGGGTTAACATTATCGGCGAATATCCTGAAATCAGCCAACCTTTGTAGCCAAAAAAGATTGCCTGAGCAGGAGATTCTTTGTCGGAGATATGGATGTCGGTCATGGCAAAGAAATTCAAAAGTTTTGCAGTATTTGTAACTGATGTATTGATATATGCAGGTGGCATAAGATCCAGCCTTTTTTGAAAAACAAGCCCCGCGCCATACTGCCAAACGCCATAACCGTTCTCAAACCGATAAAACTTTTAGCTGTGTTCATTGATTGTTTTTTTGGTTGCGTGAAATCAGCAACGACGGAGATTCTATAAACTTACGTTTTTTATTTAACTGCAACACCCAATAGCTAAGCTAATTACTTCATTCGGCTATTAATTTTGACCAACGGGCTAAATGACTCGGCTATCGCCTCACTAATTATGCGCTTCGCGCTGTTTGGCCAGATGAGCACAATTAGGCCGAAGGGCATAATTTTCACGAAGTGAACTCTCTGAGGGTCATGGGTGTGCCCATGCGAAACCCTTTTTCGGTTTTCACGATCGTGGCACATTCGTAGAGCATGTCGTGCTGGAAGAACAGAACATAGTTATTCTCGACAATCCTTTCCAAAAACTCCTGTTTTTCCTTCATGGTGCGAAGCACCTCAAGATCATACGCCATATTGTATTTCACGGGAATATGGCCGTGGGTTGGAATGAGATCCGCTCCGAAAACCAGGGTCTTTGAACCATACCGGATAATGGGTATGATCTGACCGGGAGTGTGGCCATTGACAAACCGTATATCAACACCCTCGCAGAAGGAGCCGGGTCGTTCAATAAAGTCGAGCAAACCAAGATCCTGCATGGGTAGCAGGTTTTCCGGCAGATAGGAATCAGCCTCACGCGGATTTGGATTCACTGCATTGTCCCATTGCCTCTCTGTAGTCCAATAAGTGGCTTCAGGAAAAACCGCAATGGGTTCGCGATTCCAATTATAGGTAATACCGCCGCCGCAATGATCGAAATGGAGGTGAGTTAAGATCACGTCTGTAACTTCCTCGGGTTTAATCCCATGCGTTGCCAGTCCTGATACCAGCCCTTCGTGCTCCTCAATATGCAGGAACTGCAGATAATCTTCATGCTGTTTGTCGCCGATACCTACATCGATCAGGATTACACGATCATCAGTTTTGATTACCAATGATCTTAACATCAAGGAAATCAGGTTTCTTTCATCTGCTTTGAAAAACTTCGACCAGATACCCTTGGGCACAACGCCAAACATAGCACCGCCATCAGCTTTGAAGGAGGAAATATCGATACTGTAAAGTTCCATGAGAAAAAGGCTTTGGCCAAAAATAGAAATCTTATCCAGAATACCAAAGACAAAAAGAAAATTCTGTTGTCAGTTGTCGGTTATCGGTTGTCGGGGTTGTGATTGTTATGATGGTTGTGATTGTTGCAGGTTGCAGGTTGTCTCGCCAGCGGGAGGTCAGTTATCAAGCAGAAGTTTATAGGCCTCCTCGATAAAACCCCAGCCAAATTTGGGCAGATTAGCTTTGGTCGCCATCAGAATGATTACGATGCTGCTAAATACCATTTCGCCCTGATAATTGTGCCGAATATATAGAAAGAGCGACAGAAAGATTCAAATATTAATACCTTTAGGAAGATTTAAAACACAAATACAATGGAAACGTATTATTACTACTACTTCATCGGGGCTCTTGTTGTCCTGTTCCTTTTATCGGGGATCCGCATTATTCGCCCTACCCATAAGGGCTTAATCGAAAGGCTGGGGAAGTACCATCATTTTGCCAATCCCGGATTTAACTGGATTATACCGGTTATTGATAAGCTTTACCAGATAAATGTTACCGAACAAATGGTAGATGCCGAACCCCAGGAGATTATCACCAACGATAATCTGAATGCCCGCGTGGATGCACAAGTTTATTTCAGAGTTAAGGGTGATGAACAGAGCGTGAAAAACTCGGTGTACAATGTCAATAATTATAAATGGCAGATCGTGAACCTGGCACGGACTACGCTGAGGAATATTATTGGCACGCTGACCCTGAAATCAGCCAATAGCGAGCGGGGAAAAATTAATTCCGAACTGCATAAAACCTTATTGGATGAGACTGCCAGCTGGGGGATTGATATCGTCCGGACCGAGCTGAAAGAGATTGATCCGCCGAAGGATGTTCAGGAAACGATGAACAAGGTGGTAAAAGCTGAAAACGAAAAGATAGCAGCCATTGACTATGCCACTGCCCGTGAAACTGTTGCCGATGGTGAAAAGAGGGCCAAAATCAAAGAAGCCGAAGGTTATAAGCAGGCTAAAATCCTGCATGCCGAAGGGGAAGCCGGCGCTATCAAGCTTGTAAACGAAGCGGCCGACAAATATTTCACCGGTAATGCCCAGCTGCTCCGGAAACTCGAAGCCATGGAGGCCTGCCTGAAAGAAAATGCCAAGATCGTCGTTCCCGAAGGGTCAGAACTGATCAACGTCATCGGTGACCTGGCCGGCGTGCTGCCGCTGAAGAAGAAAGACGGCAAGACGGAATAGAGACGGTAAGAGTGAGAAGAAGGCCGCCTTCTTTTCGTCTTCTCGTTCTTATCGTTCTTATCGTTTTCAACGAATCAGGTTGAACCGTGTTTGGTTCCCATCCACCCACTTACATCCTTCCCTGGTAAAAACGCCCTGCTCTCCAGGCAGACAAACATAGGCATGCCACTGCATATCGGTACATAAACGCAAATAAAGGCTCTTCCCCGGCAGTAAAAATTATAATATGAAAAATCCATCTGAACGTTTGGTATCTCTCGATTTTTTTCGGGGTTTTACTATGTTTTTATTGATTGCTGAGTTTGCCAACCTTTTTCCGCTTTTCCTGGCGCCTGAGCTCGATGGCACGCCCATTCATTTTATCGGTGTGCAGTTGCACCATTGTGAGTGGGCAGGGCTCCATTTCTGGGACCTGATCCAGCCGTTTTTCATGTTTATCGTGGGAGTGGCCATGCCTTTGTCTTTTGCCCGACGCACTGCACAGGGCGACAGCAACAGGCAACTATTGGGGCATGTGCTGAAAAGATCCCTTCTGCTACTCATTCTGGGTTGGGCACTCTATTGCATTGAACCGGGAAAAATTATGTTCCGGTTTCAGAATGTGCTGGCACAACTTTCCGTGACCTATCTTTTGGCTTACCTCATCATGCGGAAAGCCCCATGGATTCAGATCCTGTTTTCGATTCTGCTCATTGGAGTCAGTGAAGCACTATACCGATTTTTCTCTCTGGAAGGATTTAACCATCCGTTTGTTGCCGGAGAGAATTTCGGAGCCTGGTCCAACCTGATGATCTCCGGTGAAACCGGCGAAGGAAACTGGGCAATATTCAACGCCATTCCTACAGCAGCCCATACCATCTGGGGAGTATTGGCCGGGTCGTTGCTGACTGGTGAAAAGACGCCAAAGAATAAAATCAAAACACTGATTTTCTTTGGATTGATTGCTCTGGCGGTTGGCTACAGCCTCAGTGCAGCAACTCCGATCATCAAAAGGATAGCAACCAGCAGTTTTGTTTTTGTCAGCGGGGGCTGGGCCATCCTTATGCTGGCCTTTTGTTACTGGGTTATAGATGTACTCCAATTCCGAAAAGGTGTTCTCTTCTTTTCGGTTGTCGGTATGAATTCCCTCTTTATATATTTATTTGCTCACGTTGGCGGGGCCTTGTTGCTTAGGAACATCGTATCTCCCTTTTCTATGGCCCTGTTTGGTTTGGCGGGTTCCTGGATCGCTCAGTTTGCTACAAGCCTGATTGTATTATTTCTTCTTTGGTACCTCTGTTACTGGCTATATAAAAGAAAAATATTTATCAGGATTTAGCATATTGAAGGTGTTGAGATTAAGGCACTAATTTATTTTCCGAAAAATTCCTTCAGCCAGAATTTATTTTGCAGATCCCTGACATGGGCAGCTTTCGGGCCTCCCCAGCCATGGCGGCCGTTGGGATACATCATGAACTGAAAATCCTTATTCAGATCCTGCAATTTGCTGATCAGCTGAATGCTGTTCTGCATATGGACATTATCGTCCATTTCACCATGCACAAGGTATAATTTCCCTTTCAGTTTATCGGCAAAATTCATAGCCGTTCCATTCTTGTATCCTTCCGGATTCTGCAATGGAGTGTCCATAAACCGTTCGGTATAAATATCGTCATATAACCCCCAGTCAGTGACACTGTAAAGGGCCATACCGTGTGTCCAGTAATCGGCTCCTGCGGTTAGTGCCATGCAGGTGGTATATCCGCCGTATGATCCCCCTGTGATACCCATCCGGGTTGCATCCACATAAGGCTTGGCACGCAGCCATTTAACAGCTTCTTCGTAATCCACCATTTCCCATTTACCCAGGTTGCGCCACATATAGTCGATGCCCTTCTTGCCAAACTGTCCGGAGGCCCGATGATCCACATTGATGGTGATGATGCCGTTCTGGGCAAACCAGCCTGGATTGTTTCCGGCAAATACATTTCTTACCCCGCCGGCATCCGGACCGCCATAGATCGTAAAGACAACCGGATATTTTTTAACCGGATCAAAATTCACCGGATAAATAATGATAGCCGGTAACTGGAAACCATCGATACTTGGGATACGCACATATTCAGCACGCTGGTGATTTGTCGGATCAAATTCCGGTTTGGTTTCACTCAGAAGTTTAAGCAGTTTGCCGTTTTTATCCCGCAATTCTTTGCGGCCTGGAATGATTACACTGCTCCAGCTATCAATCAGATAGGATCCGCCAGGCGAAAGGCTGATGGAATGAGAACCGGCTCCTTCGGTGAGCTGGACCATCCCGGTCCCATAGAGTTTTACACTATAAAATTGGGTTTCGGTGGATTCAGGACGTCCGCTGAAGTAAACGATTCCTTTTTCTTCATCAATCTTGGTGATACCGCTTACGCGCCATTTAACGTTCGTCAGGTGAGCTAGTTGCTTGCCATTCCAATCGTGATAATATAGGTTGTGCCAATCGTTCCGGTAACTGTTAATGATAAAACCGGACCCATTTTCCAGCACATGAATATCCTCGAAAAAATCCACCCAGGTTGGGCGCTCCTCATCGTAAATTTTCCTCAAATCCCCGGTTTCCGGAGTAACCATAAAGAACTGCATGTGATTCTGATCGCGGTTTAGCACCTGGATCATCATCTCTTTGGAATCGGGTTTCCAGGATGGCCACGCAATATACTGGTCAACATTATAGTCGAATTTTGCCCAGGCAATCTTTCCGGTTTCCAGATCGGCGATTCCGAGTTTAACCTTCGGATTAGGATCGCCGGGAACCGGATAACGGGTATATTCCGGAGCTCCATGCAAGCTGTCGCCTCTCCACAATATATACAGAGGGACCTCGGTATCATCAAATCGCAGGAAGGCAAGTTTTTTGCTGTCGGGCGACCACCAGAAGGCGCAATACTGTGATGGGCGGCCCAGGATCTCTTCATAATAAACCCACGATGCATAACCGTTGTATATCAGTTTAGTACCATCCATAGTAAGCCTGTGCTCCAGATTGGTAGCCAGATCAATCATATACAGGTCATTGTCGCGTGTAAAGGCAACTCTTTTCTGATCCGGAGATGTACGGGGATTGATCTCTTTCCCAGGGTTTGCGGTTATTTGCCGGGGGGCGGCAGCGGTCCCGTCAGAATAAAACAATTCGCCATCCTTAACGATAACACTCACGCGCGGCGGTGCGGTTTCAGTTTTGGCTACAAAGAGCTTAGCCTTACCGGTCAGCACGTCAACACTCGTTTTGACATCCTTACCGTTTTTGTCTTTCTGCATTTCAATGTAATGGGTGTCATCCACCCACGTGGTTCCTCCGCGGCCGCCGAATTGGCCGTATACAACACCCGATGCCAACATCCCGCTAACCAGCAGTGCCAATATCAACCTGACCTGTTTAATTTTCATATGGCGTTATTTATTATGGATTCAATTAACTCCTGTTTTCCTGATTGGAGTTCAGGTTCTCCTTTTTCAATGGCAAACTTATGAAGATCTTCGATATTGAGTTCACCTTTCTCGAATTTCACGGCTTCCGGTTCGTGGAAAGAAAGGTACCGGTTATCGCGGAAATCGGTGATCCGATTTTCGATTACGAGCTTATCAGCAATCAGCAGTGCTCTTGAAAAGGTGTCCATACCAACGATATGGGCAATGAAAAGATCTTCGAGATCAGTTGAATTCCGCCGGAGTTTAGCATCAAAATTGAATCCTCCGGTTCCGAGCCCGCCGTATTCCAGCACCACGATCATGGCTTCAATGGCCTCATACAGGTTGGTCGGGAAATTGTCAGTATCCCAGCCATTCATGGGTTCGCCATGATTGGCATCAATGCCTCCGAGCATCCCGGCATCCGCGGCAAAGCGGAGTTCATGAGTAAAACTGTGACCGGCCAGGGTAGCATGATTGGCTTCGACATTCAATTTGAAATCCTTTTCCAGACCATATTTGTGTAAAAATCCGATTACGGTGGAAGCGTCGAAATCATATTGATGCAGTGAAGGTTCCATCGGTTTGGGCTCGATCAGGTAAGTTCCTTTAAAGCCGATTTTCCGGCCATAATCGCGTGCCATCTGAAGGAAGCGGCCCATGTGATCCAATTCTTTGGCTGTGTTTGTATTGAGCAGATAGGAATATCCTTCACGCCCGCCCCAGAAAACATAATTCTCTCCTCCGAGAGCCACTGTGGCTTCGATCGCAGATTTTACCTGGGCTCCGGCCTGACAAACCACGCTGAAATCCGGGTTGGTAGCGGCACCATTCATATAGCGCGGATGTGAAAACAGGTTGGCCGTGCCCCAAAGGAGTTGCACACCGGTATCTGCCTGCTGTCGTAATGCCAGATCCACCAATGTCTTCAGGTTTTTTTCCGATTCCTGCAACGAGCTGCCTTCCGGTGCAATATCCCGGTCGTGGAAGCAGTAAAACGGGATACCCATTTTAGTCATGAACTCGAAGGCTGCATTCAGGCGGGCTTTCGCATTCTCCATAGGATCAGCCGATACGGTCCAGGGAAACTGCCTGGTTCCCGGACCAAACGGATCGCCACCGGCATTGCACATGCTGTGCCAGTAAGCCAGGGCAAAACGGAAATGCTCCTTCATTGTTTTGCCGGCTATTACAAAGTTTTCGTCGTAATATTTGAATGATAAATGATTATCACTGTCCGGACCTTCATACCGGATCGGGTCGATGTCGGGGAAAAATTCCATGTTAATCAGAGTTTAGAGTTTAAAGTTATCGGTTATCAGGTTTCAGGGTTTCAGAGTTTCAGGGTTTCAGGGTTACAGGGTTACAGGTCGCCAACTGCCTACTGCTTACTGGAGACGCATGATCATGCGTCTCTACTGCCGACTGTTGCTAAGTTCATGAAGCATTTTCGTTTTCCAAACGAGATAAAGCTCATGGTAGATCTTTTGCCTCTCTGGATCAGGATTGACGTGTTCGATAATCCGGAGGCTTTTGAAGGCTTCAGCGGGGGAGGCATAAATGCCGGACCCGATACCGGCCCCGCGTGCAGCACCGGTAGCCCCATCGGTATCAAAAAGCTCAATCGCAGTTCCGGTAACATCACTGAATATCTGCCTGAAAACACGGCTGAGAAAAAGGTTTGCATAACCGGCCCGTACGGTTTCGGTTCGCACACCCATCTCCTTCATAGCTTCAAATCCATAATTCAAGGCGTAAACAATGCCTTCCTGGGCAGCCCTGACGAGGTGCGAGCGGTTATGCCGGTTTAGGTCGAGATTCAGGATCTGTCCGCCAAACGGACGATTCTGATGGATCCTTTCCACTCCGTTGCCAAAAGGATAAACCATCAATCCATCCGATCCCGGCTCAACATCATAGGCAATCCGGTTTAATGCATCATAGCCGAGGCCAGTACCATCAAGTAATTTTTTGATCCAGGAATATAAAATTCCGGTGCCATTCACACAAAGAAGAACACCCAGACGAGTATCCGGCAGGCCATGATTTACATGAGCAAATACATTTACCCGCGATAGAGGATCGTGATTTACCTTGTCAAGGATCCCATAAATCACTCCGGATGTTCCGGCAGTCGTAGCCAGTTCACCTGGTTCTAATACGTTCAGGCTGAGGGCGTTATTTGGTTGATCTCCGGCACGGTAGCTTACCGGGACGCCAGCTGTTATACCCGTAAGGCGTGACGCGTGACGCGTGACAGTTCCCTGGATGCCGAAACCGGGTACCAGGGAGGGGAATAGATCCGGAGAAAATCCGAATTGTTTGATCAGCTCCGCAGATGGCCGGTTTTCAGCGAAATCCCATAAAATTCCTTCTGACAAACCAGTTTTAGTGGTGACGATATCCCCGGTAAGCTTCATGGCGATATAATCACCCGGAAGCATAATTTTATTTATCTGGGCATACACGGCAGGTTCATTTTTTTTAACCCATGCCAACTTTGCTGCTGTAAAGTTTCCGGGATTATTCAGGAGATGGTCCATGCAGAAAGCAGGTCTGAGGCCTTCAAAGGCTGCCTGACCGTAACTTGCTGCTCGGCTGTCGCACCAGATGATCGAATTGCGGACCGTTTTTCCTTCCTTATCCACTGCCACAAGACCATGCATCTGGTAAGATATGCCGATAGCCTTAACGCCGGACAAATCGCCCGCTTTTGTTTTCAGAATCCGCATGGATTCAACTACATGATGCCACCAGATATCGGGATCCTGTTCAGCCCAGCCAGGCTGAGGAGCCAGAATCCGCAATTCACAGTCGGGAGATTGGGCGGTGGCAGACACCAGGCCGCTTTCTGCATCAACCAACGAAGCTTTGATGGCCGAGGATCCAATATCAAGACCTAGTAGAAGAGACATAGTAGGTTAGAGGTTAGAAGGTTATGGTTGTTATGATAGTTGTGATTGTTGTCGGTTGTCAGTTATCGGTTAAACTCCGTGCAGCATCAAGGGGTCCACGCTTTCGCGGGGATGACAGCGCTCCGTATTTGGACTTTATCCCAGGTACTTTTATTTTTTGGCAGATAGGTGATTGTTTTCACCGTGTTGAGGGAATAGGCACGCAAGGTTTCAAGTCCGCTAAGGCCCTGATGGCATGCAATCTGGACGAGGATATTTCCCAATGCGGCGGCTTCGGCCGGACCGGCGATTACGGGCAATCCTGTCGCATCGGCAGTAAATTGGCAAAGCACTGAATTGAGCGAACCACCTCCGATCATGTGGATTTTTTCGATCGGATGGGGGCTGACCTCCCTGAGTTGGTCGAGAACGATCCGGTACTTCAATGCCAGGCTTTCGAAAATGCACCTGGTAAATTCAGCAATGGTTTCAGGAGCAACCTGGCCGGTTTTAAGGCAGCATTCCCGGATGGCGGCAGGCATGTTTTCGGGGTTCATGAACATTGGGTTGTCAGGGTCAACGATTGAACGAAATGCCTTCGCCTTTTTGCACCGGCTGATCAGCTCGGCATACGAGAGCACCTCTTCCTTGTCCCAAATCTTTTTACATTCCTGAAGCAGCCATAACCCAGTGATATTCTTAAGGTAACGGATTGTTTTTCCAACTCCGCCCTCATTAGTGAAAAGATACTTAAAGCTCTCTTCGGTCAGGATGGGTTGGTCGGTTTCAATTCCCATCAGCGACCAGGTACCCGAGCTGATGTAAGCCCAATTCTTCCCTTCGGCAGGGATCGCGGCAATGGCCGAGGCAGTATCATGAGCCCCGACTGCCACAATAGATATAGTATTGATGCCCAGTTCGCTGAGAATACCGGGTTTCATTGTTCCAATCTGGGTTCCGGGCTCTACAATATCATCCAGAACATGGATCGGCAAGCCAAGCCTCATCAGCAAATCCGGATACCAGTTGCGTGTTTTGGGATTCAGCATCTGCGAAGTGGAGGCAATGGTGTATTCCGAGAAAACAATACCGGTAAAAAGATAGCCCAGCAGATCCGGAATGAACAGGAGCTTGTCGGCCTGAAGCAATAAGTTTGGGAACTTCTTTTTTAAAGCCCAAAGCTGGAAGATCGTGTTGAACCGCAGAAACTGTATCCCGGTGCGGGTATACAATTCCTTAGGTCTGATCACTTTAAACACCTGTTCCATAGCTTCTTCGGTAAGAGAATCCCGATAGGCAAACGGGTTGCCGATCAATTGATTATTGCCATCGAGCAAACCGAAATCCACCCCCCAGGTATCGATCCCGATAGAAACCGGGATGACGTTAAGTTTTTTGACACAAAGCCTGAGCCCGGTCATCAGTTCCTCAAACAATCGATTAATATTCCAGTAATAGTGGCCTTCGCGAAGGATCATTTCGTTCGGGAAACGGTAAATCTCTTCGAGGGTTACCTTGCAGCCGTCGAGAGTACCGAGAATAGCCCGGCCGCTTCCGGCGCCGATATCAAAAGCTAAGTATTGCGAATTAGACATTTAAGGTAAATTTGCCTTTGCCTTAAAGATACCTTTTTTTCATTAACTGTAGTTCAGGTTTTCAGGTTTAGCATGTTAGTGAGTGCTTCCCTGATGGTTTCTACCGCCAGGGGATATCCTGCCAGGTGAATGGATGTCACAAAATCCTCATGCCTCCGGCCAATCCGGTAATCAGGTTCCCGCACGGGATGTTTAAGGTATCGGCCTATAAATTCAGGGGTTTCGGATATATTCAGTACGGCATGATAGAATACCATGGTTCTCTTCCGGTAAATCGATGAACCCAATATTTTTTTCTCCCCAATGGCAATATCGGAGATCCCTTTTTCAACCAGACCAGCAATACCAAGACTGGCCAAGGCTGATAGGAGAACGTTATTGATCCGCTTAAAATAGAACTGCGGATTATCCAGCTTTTCCGAAAAGAGCCTGACCGAAATCACAAGCGTCCGTGGGGTCAGAATGACCGTTTGTCCGCCTGATTGCCTTTTGTATACCGGAACCCCATCCAGATCTGCCAGGTCCATGTTAACCGCTGTCTCAGCCTGGTTGCTCTGGCCCAATACAATAACCGTTTCAGCCGGCTGCCATACCATAAAAGCATTAGCAACGGCATCGGGGTCAATCAGAGCCTGATCGGGCAAATTATAGGGGAGGGGGGAGGGTTTCATGGTGGGCGGTTGTCGGTTATGGGTTGTGATTGTTGTGATTGTTGTGATTGTCAGTTCCGCCAGTGCGCCCCCTCTCCCGTGAGCGTAGCGATCACACTCGCGCCCACACCCACTTCCCTCCTCTTTTCTTGAGCGGGAGCCTTGTCATCCCCGCGCAGGCGGGGATCCCGTCACGATACTCCGAGGCCTTAGTCGTTTAGAACGGGGCCCCGACCTTCGCCGACGTGACAAGTGTCTTGGTCTCAACCCCCAGGGAGAAGTCTCTGGTCTGAAACCCCCAGACTGAAGTCTGGGGTTAGTCAAGAGGCATAGGGTCATTTTGTCCTTATTATTTGTTGTTTGAGATTTTCAGGTCGGTATGCTGTCATGGATTTGCTTTTCGGCACCTTTTGGCATGGGTATCGTTTTGCTGATGTCAGCAAAACGATCGAGAACATCATTGCCTGAGGTTTTGCGTTTTCTTTTCCATTTTATTATATAATTATTCCTAAAAATAACAGGAATAATTGGTTTTGACTCATGGGAGTTATTGTTTTCGTTTGCTCAAAAGTGAATTGTTCAAGCTCTGCAGGCTTGATAAAGAATCGAGGTGGGTCATCGGGTCCTCCGGTTGGCACCGGAGGTTACTGAGGTTGGGCCCTTGCGGTCGCAGATATTTATGCAGAAGCAATTGTCACACCGACCGGCGGAACCGGCCCGGGTCTTCAGTTTGGGGCCCTGATCCCACAAGAAATGAACTGGTACAAAGGCCCTACTTCACAACACTTGAATCTCCCACCTCAGAATTCAGAATTGGTCTTCGAATCCCTTATTTAACTCCTTTTCTCTCGCAAAGGCGCAAAGTCGCCAAATTGTTTATGCTAATAGCGTCTTGGAGACTTTGCGAGAAATATCTTTTAACTAAATAGTACCTTTTTAAGTTATTGGCTTTGGTGCTATATTGAAAGAATATTGCGGGACTCTAAATTCTTCCCTCCTTTTACTTGTGAATCGGCTTATCCGCCGCATCCATTCCTGCCTCCAAAAATACCTCTGAGACAGTTGGGTGTGCGTGCATCGTGCGGGCAACATCGTAAACAGTGGCCTCAACCGACATAAAGGCGGCTGCTTCGGCGATGAGGTCGGTTGCGTTAGCTGCAATGATTTGAACTCCAAGTACTTCGCCGAGTTTTTTCCCGGACAGGATCCGGATCATTCCTTCAGCACTATCCTCGGCAAGGGCTTTACCGTTGGCCGACATGGGGAACTCCCCAATACGATACTCGATCTCCTTTTCCCGTATCTCCCG
The DNA here is from genome assembly GCA_007280905.1 of Porphyromonadaceae bacterium. Classification (GTDB taxonomy): domain Bacteria; phylum Bacteroidota; class Bacteroidia; order Bacteroidales; family UBA12481; genus UBA12481. The sequence goes on from QYQM01000134.1 coordinate 39,007, forward strand.
TTCAGTCAATCCGATCTGGGCCACCTCCGGATGGGTGTAAATATTGATCGGACACCGTTTCATATCCATACTGCCCAGAACACCCTGCACGTGGTTTACGGCAAAAATGCCCTGAGCCGAAGCGGCATGAGCCAGATAGGACAATCCGTTCACATCACCGATGGCAAAAACTCCGGGAATTCTGGTCTCCAAAAATTCATCAACCGGAATGAACCCGTGATCATCGCGGCTCAAATCAATATCCGACGGGGGCGCAATGCCATTCCGCCAGGAACAGTTGATCACTACATCATACGGATTGTCAATGCCGTTTACCTGAAGCATATCATCGCCGGCCGATCCGATCTTACTGTTTTCAATGATCCGGATCCCCTGGCTACGGGTTTTCTTCAGGATATATTGACGCAGATAATCATCAATACCAGGCAGTATATTCTCAACCGGACTGATCACGGTAATATTCTTGTCGATCAGCTGGAAGAACTGGGCCAGCTCGAGTGTGACCGGGCCGTGACCAACGAGAACGATTCGCTGCGGAAGCTCCTCCATATCAAGAAGATGCTCAACCTGGATCAATTTGCCTGCAGGTAGCTCTATGTCAAGCGGGGCAGGGTAGGAACCGGTTCCGATGAAAATATTCTTAGCTTCAAGCAGCCTGTTTTGTATACTTACCGAGTTTGGCGAGGTAATCCGGGCTTCACCCTTGATGACTTCAACACCGTTCTTTTTCAGTAAAAAATTCACACCGCCGGTCAGCTTGGTAACAATTTTGGTTGATCTCTTCTTGGCATTGGTCCAGTTGAAAACCACTTTCGACTGGTCAATTCCGTCGATACCTAAATTTTCTGCCGTCTTTATACGATTGTAAAATTTAGCACTCTCGATTAGTGCTTTGGTGGGTATGCAACCCCAGTTGAGGCACATCCCCCCAACCTCTTTTTTCTCAAGCAGGGCGGTTTTCATGCCGAGCTGTCCGGCACGTATGGCTGCAACATAGCCTGCGGGACCGGCTCCTATAATAATCAGATCATATTCCATAGAGAAAGGTTTTCAGTTGAACAAAGTTAACCGATTATTAATGAAACCGGATCGCTGAGATATTCCATCAACCGGTTCAGGAACCGGGCGACTTCTCCTCCATCTACCATCCGGTGGTCGATGGAAAGGCTTAAAGGCAGCAATGTTCCGGCAACTATCTGACCGTTTTTAATCACGGGTTTCTCAACCAGCCGGCCGATTCCAAGGATCCCTGCCTGGGGATAATTGATCACCGGAACGGCATACAGGCCTCCGATTGATCCATAATTAGTCAGGGTAAAAGTGCCATCCTTCATGTCTTCCATCGTAAGGGTCCGCTTTCGTGCCTTTTCGGAAATCTGATTCACCGCAATGGCTATATCTCTGATAGTCAATCGATCTACATTCCGGATAACGGGTACAACCAGTCCTTCTTCAGTATCTACGGCAATCCCAAGATGGTAATATTTCTTATAGATCATCCGGCTGTTATCCAGATCCAGCTCCGCATTCAGCACCGGATGGCTCTTAAGTGCCAGTGCTGTAGCCTTCAGTATAAATGGAAGATACGAGAGCTTGATCCCTTCCTTCTCAAATTGCTCCTTGTATTTATAACGGATTCGGACCAGTTCTGAAACCTCAACTTCATCGAACACGGTCATGTGAGCCGCATTGTGTTTCGACTGGATCATATTCCGGGCGATAATCTTACGGATCTGGCTCAGTGGTTTAATTTCGACTTCAAGATCGTGACGAGTGACAAGTGACAAGCGATCCGGAACATCAGGATCGTGACGAGTCACGTCTATCTTCCCGACCTTGCTATAGTAATTCTCGATGTCGGACTTAATGACACGCCCGGCGGGACCGGTTCCGGGAACCAGGTTTATGTTGACGCCGAGTTCGCGGGCCATCGCCCGGGCGACCGGTGTGGCCAGCGCACGTCGCTGCGACCCGGGGGTCTCCCGGCGGACCGAAGCAGTTTCAGCCTCACTGCTGGCGGGAAGATAGGCTGAGCTGTCAGCTATTTCAAGGGTTCCCACAACACCTGCTCCTTCTTCTTTCACGGTTTCAAAGGCCGGCTTGGCTGCTTCGGCGATGGCATCGGCTCCATTAATACCCGGCATATCATATTCAACCAGCGGACTGCCAACGTGAATGGTTTCTCCGACATGGCCATAAAGGGCAGCAATGATCCCGGTTTTCGGCGAAGGAATATCCGTAACTACCTTGTCTGTTTCCATCTTTAACAGGGGTTGCCCCATTTCAACAGACTGGCCCTTTTCAACATACCATTCTGCAATGATCCCTTCATCGAGGCCTTCGCCAATATCGGGAAACTTGAATATATACCTCATGAGATCAGAATTTTACGGTTTTTTGAATCTCATAGAAGATTTTTTCCGGAGAGATCATATAATGGTGCTCACCCTTAGGCAACGGAACGATGGTATCGAAAGCGGTTACGCGTTTTGGCGGTGCTTGCAGATATAAAAATGCTTCTTCATTAGCTACTGCAATGATTTCAGAACCTACCCCGAAGGAGGTTGGTTCCTCGGCAACAAATACGATACGGCCGGTTTTGCGGATCGATTGGGCAAGTGTCTCTTTATCCATCGGATAAATGGTTCTCAGATCAATCAGCTCAACGGATATCCCGGCTTCCTTGAGTTTTGGCAGCGCTTTCTGAACTTCCCTCACCATCGCACCATAGGCTACAACGGTAACATCAGTCCCCGTAGTCACAACCCGGGCTTTGCCGATGGGGATTGAAAATTTCTCTTCGCTGACTTCCTGTTTGATAGCCCGGTAGATTCTCTTGGGTTCCATAAAGAGGATTGGATCCTCCGATTCGATTGCCGAGATCAGCAAGCCTTTAGCATCAGCCGGTGTGGAAGGAATCACCACCTTTAAACCAGGGATCTGGGCATAAAGGGCTTCCATGCTTTCCGAATGATGTTCGAGGGCATTGATTCCGCCCCCGTAAGGAATCCTTACAACCACAGGCATTCCAATCCTCCCGCGGGAACGGTTTCGCATGCGGGACAGATGCGAAATGATCTGATTGAATGCCGGGTAAACAAATCCGCAAAACTGCATTTCAACAACCGGCCTTAAACCGGCTGCAGCCATACCAATAGCGGTACCTACAATGGCCGATTCTGCAAGCGGGGAATCAAATACCCGATCGGCGCCATACTTTACCTGCAGGCCTTCGGTAACCCTGAAAACTCCGCCTTCAACCCCCACGTCCTCGCCGTAAACCACGATATCGGGATCTTCTGCCAGTTTGATATCCAACGCGTTATTAATCGCGTTGACCATATTCATAATTTTCATACTTATGGGCTGTTCTTTACGAATTTGATTCCTTCCACTGCAGAAATTTCTCATGCTCAACCTGTTGTTTTCTTAGATCATCAGGCATTTCGGCATACATATATTTAAAAACATCTTCCAGCGGGTAGGCAGGTTGGCTTTCAGCCTCCACAAAAATCCGGTCAATCTCCGATCGATATTGGTCTTCCAGTCTTTTTTCGTCTTCTTCGTCTAACAAATCTTTGCCTACCAGGTAGTTTCTTAACCTTCTTAACGGATCTTTTCTCTCCCACGATTCTTCTTCTTCTTTTGATCTGTACTTGGTAGGATCATCGGAGGTGGTGTGTGCACCTTTGCGGTAAGTGACAGCTTCGATCAATACCGGGCCGTTTCCTGCCCGGCAGAATTCGGTGGCCTCCTGCAGAGTTCTCAACATCGCAAGAAAATCATTGCCATCAACCTGAATCCCAGGCATTCCGTAAGCGAGCGATTTGATTGCAATGCCGTCGGAGGCCGTTTGCATCCGGAATGGTAACGATATGGCAAACTGGTTATTCTGGACCACGAAAATGACCGGCACTTTCCATACTGCTGCAAAGTTCAGGGCCTCATGGAAATCACCTTCAGAGGTGCCACCATCGCCCACAAACGCAAACACCACTTCATCGAGTTTTTTGTACTTGATGGCATAACCGATGCCTGCAGCATGCGGCAGCTGTGAAGCAATCGGTACGGTAATCGGCAAGAAATGGTTTGCATTGGGCCAGCTGTTTCCCACTTCATAACCCATGAAATAGAGGAAGGTATCTTTAAGTGTGGCTCCTTTGGCCAGCCAGGCGCCCATTTCCCGGAAAGCAGGAACCAGCCAGTCGTCGGTGCGGATAACCTGGGCGGTTGCCCCATGAATGGCTTCCTGTCCATAATTGGGCGGATAGGTGAAAATCCGGCCCTGCCGCTGGTAGCTCACCGTCATGTGATCGGCGGTGCGGGCAAAAAGCATATCATGGTAGGCCTTCACCAACTGGCTATCATCGATAACGGGCATGTGTTTATCAGAAATAATCCGGCCATCGTCATCCATGATCCGGAACATCTTCTTTTTTGTCGCATCAAATTCCTTGAGCATCTCGATATGGGTTGTTGTAGGTTTCGAACAAATTCATTCCCGTTTTGTTCAGGGATCATGATGCGGCTAACCTCACAATGTTGACGATCACTTCGATAGCCTTTTCCATGGATTGAACCGGAATAAACTCAAATCGCCCGTGATAATTATGGCCGCCGGTGAACAGATTCGGGGTTGGAAGCCCCATATAGGAGAGTTTTGATCCGTCGGTGCCACCGCGGATGGGAATGATCAGCGGTTCCACATCTGCTGCCCTGATGGCTTGCGCTGCCAGATCTATAATATGGTATACCGGCATGATCTTCTCTTTCATGTTGAAATACTGATCGCGTACAGATGCCTTAACCGTACCACCAGAATATTTCTTATTTAATTGTGCAGCAATTTCGGCCAGCAAATTCTTTCGTCCGGTAAACCGCTCAAAATCATGGTCCCGGATGATATAATCCATACGCGCTTTCTCAACTGTACCTTCGATGTGCGAGAGGTGAAAAAAACCTTCGTAACCTTCGGTTTTCTCAGGCCGGTCGTGCACGGGCAACATGGAATGCAGATCAACCGCCACCTGCAATGCATTGATCATTTTACCCTTTGCGGTACCCGGATGGACATTTCTTCCCTGAATAATAATAACAACTGCTGCTGCATTGAAATTTTCGTATTCCAGTTCGCCAACCGGGCCTCCGTCAACAGTGTAGGCAAAATCCGCATTGAATTTCTTTACATCAAACAGATCAGCTCCCCGGCCAATCTCTTCATCCGGGGTAAATCCAATCCTGATCTTACCATGCGGGATTTCCGGGTGGAGGTTCAGATAATTCATAGCCTCGATGATCTCAGTGATCCCGGCTTTGTCATCGGCCCCGAGCAGGGTGGTTCCATCGGTCACAATCAAATCCTGACCGGCATAATTCAACAGTTCAGGAAATTCAGCCGGGCTTAACCTGACCGAAGCCTTCGGATCAAGCAGGATATCGCCTCCGGTATACCCTTTGATTATCCGAGGTTGAACATCCTTGCCGGAATAATCCGGACTGGTATCGAGGTGTGCAATGAAACCGATGGTGGGGGTTTCCTTCGTAACATTGGATGCGACGGTAGCCATTATGTATCCGTTACGGTCGTGCGACATCTCGGTGCATCCAATCTCCAGAAGGTCCGCTACAAGTAATCGGGCCAGCTCCATCTGACCTGAGCTACTTGGGCAGGTTGTTGATTTATTGTCGGATTGCGTATTTATCCGGGCATACCGGATAAAGCGTTCGGTAATAGAGTTAATATTTAGGATAGTTTTTTTGATAAGCTAAGATAGTAAAACTTGGCGGAAGAGTGACAAGTGACGAGTGACAGGTAAAGAATTCCAATTCAGAGTTCCGAAGTATAAGATCCAAGTATTTATGATGGAAGAATTTGCAACTTCATGATTACCTGAATCTCGCACTTCGGAATTCGAAATTCTTCATTCGAATCTCTACATTTCTCCTTCCCTTGAGCCCTTGTCATCCCCGCGAAAGCGGGGACCCCTTGACGCTACACTGAGTTACCCGGGGCCTCTTCTTCTGCTATATCCGACTCACCTAGCTCTGGGAGGTACACCGCCGCTTCCCCGGCAGGAAGCGATTCAACATCCTTAAGACTCCGCCGGATGGCTCTGGTGCGCTTGCCTACGAGTTCATCGAGCTGAGAGGTAGCCGTGTGCAGATTCTTCTGGGTCTTATCGAGAAGCTTGCCGAAATTGTCAAATTCGGTTTTCACAGCTCCCAGTATCCGCCAAACCTCACTGCTTCGTTTCTGGATCGCGAGAGTTTTGAAGCCCATTTGCAGACTATTGAGAATGGCGGCGAGGGTAGTGGGACCAGTTACAATGATCCGGAAATCACGCTGCAAAGTTTCCATCAGGGCTGCCCTTCTGATTACCTCAGCATAAACCCCTTCAAATGGCAGAAACATAATTCCAAATTCCGTGGTGTTCGGTGGATCTATGTATTTATCTTTTATGTCCTTAGCCATCTTTTTGATCGTAATTTCAAGCTTTTTGGAAGCGATTTCAATGGCATCAGGATTAGCCGCTTCATAGGCTTCGCTTAGCTGGATATAATCTTCCTGAGGAAATTTGGCATCGATGGGAAGGTACACTACACTGCCGTCATCGTCTTTTCCGGGAAGCTTAAGTGCAAACTCAACTATATCGGAGGATCCTTTTTTCGTCCTGACGTTCGCTTCATATTGTTCAGGAGCCAGAATCTGCTCGAGAAGCATCTCGAGCCTCACTTCACCAAGTCCGCCGCGCATCTTCACGTTACTGAGCACTTTCTTGAGTCCGCCTACATCCTGCGCCAGTGTCTGCATCTCACCCAAACCTTTCTGAACATTCTCTAATTGCCGGCTCACCACTTCAAAGGATTGTCCAAGCCGTTCATTAAGTGTCTTTTGCAGCTTTTCATCCACCGTTTCCCGCATCTGTTCGAGCTTCTTCTCGGTACTGGCGTTCAGTTCCCCTAGTTTCTCCTCCACCTTGCTGCTGATTTTATCAAGCTGAAGAACCATCCGGTCGGAAAACTCCTTCAGGTTTTTGGCAAGTTCATCCCGGTTAATTTTATTATTCTCTTCGGTCTTCCCCGTGAGTGCAGCCATCTGCTCCCCAATCGTCTTACTCAGATTAGCCAGAGCCTGCTGCGATGAGTCGATCAAACCCTTCAGCTGCCCGGCCTGATCTTTTGAAATGCTGCTGAGAGTACCCAGGAACGACTGTTGAAAAGTGGTAAGCGTATTGTTTAACTCCTGACGGTTGGATTTTACCTCATCCTTCACCGCGGCCTCAATCCTGGCACCATTTTTTTCGATCGCTCCCATCAGTTGTTCGCTCTGATCCTCGGCTTTGCCCTGCCTGAACGCCAACTGCAATCCCACAACCCCAATAAGTAATACGATAATGATAATCAACAAGATAGTTTCCATGAGGCAAGAATCTTAATTATTTAGTGAAGGTAGTTTATTCAAACGGGAGGTTAAAATCCAAATCACAAAAAACAAAAATCAAATCTCCAACATGGGCACATTGGCAAATTAGCACATCATAACTCAGAACATTAGCACATCAGCAAATTGGCAAATCAAAAATTCCTTCGTATTTTTCCATACATCTTAAACTGAATGATTGCCAGCATCTTCAATAATTTTAGCCATCAGGGTCTTTTTTGGCTGATCCTTGATATTGTGCTACTGCTAACCATCCTGGTAATGGTGGTGGTGATCATTATGGAAAATCAGGATCCAATCAAAACTATGTCATGGATATTGATACTTTTCCTGATCCCCCTGGGCGGAATCATCCTCTATATCTACTTTGGGGTGAATCCCAAAAAGCGAAAGATGATCATTATGAAGGAGATGACAGACAGAATGTCGCTCGACCGGCTGATCCAGGACCAGATGATCCGATTAAACAAACAGATTTTCATACGCGATCAAAGGCTCGTTCCGAAGCGTCATCTGATGAAGCTGCTCCTGAATAATTCGAAGGCATTAATTACGGAATACAACACGATCAGGGTGCTGAATAATGGCCGGCAAACATTTGGTTCAATCATTTATGAACTGGAAAATGCACGCGAACATATCCACCTGGAGTTTTACATTATCGAGGACGACCAGATCGGAAACCGGATCAAAGAGATCCTGATGCGCAAAGCATTGGAAGGATGTGATGTTAAGGTATTATATGACGATCTTGGAAGCTGGTCTTTATCAAGAAGATATATCCGTGAATTAACCTCATCCGGGGTAAAGGTGATGAGTTTTATGCCAGTGCGAACGTATGCTTTTGCCAACAAGGTCAATTTCAGACTGCACCGTAAAATCATAGTGATCGACGGCCGGGTAGGGTTTGTCGGAGGGATCAATATTGCCGACCG
>QYQM01000050.1 GCA_007280905.1 Porphyromonadaceae bacterium
CCTGAGCTGAGGGAAATATCAACAATGCTATAATTCAGCCCGTTACCCGGATTTGAAGGTGTGCCGGCCTGATCAACGGTGAAAATATAGTACTGAGTTGTTGAACCGGGCTTAGGAACCACAACGGAAGACTGAGTGGATGATTTATCGCCCAGGAGGCCTTCACCATTATTCATGATTTGGTGAGTCCGATCGTAAACGGTTTGCCCATCGGTATAAAATAACAATTTACCGTCTTTGTCACAAATAGAGGCAACCCCTTCGCGCGTATCGATCTGGCCATCAGTAAGAGGCCTTGGATACTGCAGGTTGAAATCCAGGCCGGCATGGCTTCCAAAATACCACACAGCTCCCTCTTTCTGGGCGCAGAGTGGCTGAAAGAGCAACAACGCTAAACCAGCAATAACAAGAAAAGACCACTTATGCACAACTTCCGGAATTAAAAGTTGTCAAAGATGAGAAAAAAAGAGCATTAGGCAAATAATTGGGAGGGTGACCGCTTTTGCCAGATATAGATGTACTTATTACCATAATGAAAATTCCGCACTATATTTACGCGATTTATGACTTTGATTATGAGAAAGCTGTTATTCATTATATGCCTTACCGGTGCGGTGGTTACCGGACAATCGCAGAATATTGGCGACTATCCGGTGTATCCGGTGCCCGACAGGTACCGCCTGAAAGGGGGAGCCGGGCTCCCGTATCGGATTGATAACTCGAAAAAAATGTACTTCCCGTCGGTGTTTAATCAATATGGCTGGAGTTGCAATCAGGCCAGCAGTATCGGCTATGTTTTCAGCTATGAGATTAACCGCTTGCGGAATCTGCCATCCAATACGCCCGAAAATCTCTATACACCGGGATTTGTCTGGAACCTTCTGAACAGCAGTAACTCGGGTGTGGGAGTGAGTTACTTCGACAGTTGGGAGATCGTTAAGGCTGCAGGATGCCCGAATTTTATCGATTATCCGTTTTACCAGCAGGGCACCGGAATCTGGATGTCGGGCTATGATAAGTATTACCGGGCTATGCAAAACAGGATTTCAATCAACTATTCACTGCCGGTTGGCACTCCCGAAGGGCTCGCAATTTTCAAGCAGTACCTGGTTGACCATTTCGAAGATTCACCCGATGGCGGGGTAGCCAGCTTCCAGATTTCATCCGACCGCATGGATACGAGGCCGTGGAGTGACCCTGAAACAAGCGAACAATGGCCCGTAATATGGACATTCGGGAATTATGTCGGCCATTCAATGACCTTCGTCGGATACAATGATTCGGTTCGGGTTGACCTCAACCGCGACGGAAAGTTTACCAATAACGTTGACATTAATAATGATGGACTGGTTGACATGAAGGACTGGGAGATCGGTGCATTCCTGGCCGTTAACAGTTGGGGTCAGGGCTGGAATAAAGGCGGGAAAGCCTATGTCCTCTATAGCGTGGTGGCCCATGAAGGAAATGACGGCGGGATCTGGAACCGGTCGGTGCATGTTATCAAAGCCATCAAATCTTATAATCCCGAACTTACCATGCGTGTAGTCATGAGGCATGAACAGAGGAAAAGGTTCAGGATTCTGGCTGGATTTTCGACGGATATAACAGCCGTTAAACCACAGCAAACGCTAAGCTTCCCCATATTTGACTATCAGGGTGACTATAAGCCACTTGAAGATCCTGAAAACCCGGAGGACAGCCGGCGGTTTGAATTCGGATTGGATATCACCCCGTTTATCAGCTCCCTCGAACCCGGTGTTCCGGTTAAGTTTTTCCTGATAGTCCAAGAAAATGACCCGAATAACGTCGCCACCGGTCAGGTTGATGAGTTTTCTGTGATCCATTATCTTACGGGCACGAATGAGGCGATTTCCAACCAGAAGAATGTCGCAATTATCAACAACGGACTCACGTATGTCAGCCTTACCGAAAGCCTGAATTTTAACAAGCTGAAGGTGGAGAAACCCGCTGTAACCAACGTAATAACCGGACAGCCATTTTATGCCCAGCTATCGGCGAGCGGCGGACAGCCACCTTACCGGTGGGAGCTGGTCAACGATTATAAGGAAAAAACTTTTACTGTTCAATATGAGGATATTTCAGGCGATACTTTGTCCGATTTGGTAAACGAGGTACCGTTCCGGCGTGTTAATCTTCCATTTGAGTTTTCATTTTACGGGACCAAATACAAGAGCCTGATTGCCGATATTAAAGGAGCTCTTCATTTCGACAATGAGTATATCCAGTATCCTTATGTCATCAATCAGGACCTGATTTTCAGGGTCAGGAAAAGTATTGTCCCGTTTGGGGCTGATATTCAGATTAATATACCGGGTGATGCCTTTATTTATCATGCTACTGATTCAGTGGTCACTTTTGAGTGGAAGGCCTCTGTTTATACCGGATTGAAGGTTTATCCCCTCAATGTCAGTGCAAAGCTGTATGCTGATGGCCGCATTGAATTTGGATACGGAAAACGGAGTGTTCCGCCTCAGGGTGATTATCCATGGCAAGTGGGAATATCCAATGGCGACGAAACTCTGTATAAATATGCATCGATCAGTGAAAACCAGCTGATGTTTGAAAATTACGCGATCACTTTTTCTCCTTCTGATTATCCGGCGAACCTTGTTATCACTGACGATGGTACGCTTAGCGGACTGGCCAACGAAGAGGATCATCTGTGGAACATCCTGGTGAAGGTAACGGATTCGTACAATCAGGTTCAGTATGCGGCTGTTCCGATTTCCACGATCACCAGGGATACGGTAGCCATTGAAAGCCGGAATTTTCCAAACCCGTTCAACCGGACAACCGGCATATCATTCAAAATAACTGAAGAGTCACCAGTGATTCTTGACATTTATGATTTTTCAGGACGCAGGGTTATGGAGCTTCTCAACCGGACACTTTTGCCGGGAGATTTCACTTTTTACTGGAATGCCCGTGATAAATCGAACCATGATGTTAATCCGGGAACCTATATTTATCTGCTGCGCATCGGAACGCATAGAGAATCGGGGAAGATGGTGCTGGTGAGATAGGTATCGGGTGTCATTTTGCAGATATAGGAAAATTGCTCACCGATGGCAAAAACCTCGGTGGGCTCGCCAACCGGATTTATTTTAGCCTCTGGTACGATGTCGCTGCCTGGCCAACCGATCCGTCGGCTCCGGCAACCATCGAACTGGCCGGGACACAATCTGGTGACCTGGTCATGAAACCCGGTAAACGGATGTTCGAGCTGTACACCACCGAGGATGCGGCTAAACTCGACATCAACGTGATCGGAGAAGAAGCCGGCAAGGGTTACGAACTCCTGTTGCATGTTTTCGCCCCTGGGTTACATAAGAAGCTTTGGGGTTTCATGAACGCTACAAAAAATGAAGACCTGGTCTTTATTGCCATGGATAGCGCCGGTCAGAATTACCTGCTGGGCTGCGAGATCCGGTCAGCCAAATTCTCAGCCAGCGACGGATCCGGCACCGGCTCAACCACCGATGGCCGCCGTGGATTCGGAATGACCTTCGCTTTCCGTGCCGCCAACATTTATGTGTATACCGGCAATATTCTATTGACTGAAGCCTTAGGATCAGCATGACCTGGAAAGATTATTTCACCCTGATAAAAGTTCAGCCGGGGCGCATCGTAACGCCCCGGTTTGGAACTTTGGATTTTTCCGATCCCAATCTGCCGGTGGAAAAAGTGCAGGCCCTGTTTGAGGATGATTTCCCTTACCTTCAGATCACCTCACTGGGCTTGGAAACCCTATATCCTGTCCCTCCTCTTGCCAAACTCCCCTTTAAAAAGGTGGAACCGCTCGCTCCGGCAAGGAGAACAGTAAAACGAAAAGCGTAGGTTTCTTTTTCATAGGTTTTGTATTTTTGCTGAAGCCCCCGATGAAAAGGGGGCTTTTGCTTTGGTAAAAAAGCCATGTTTCCCAGAAGGAGCTCTACCTGATAATCAGCCCTTTTGATGATTTTGATATTGGGAAATTAGATAACTTTACCCATATGAAAGTAAAAATTAACATCCAAGTTGCGTATAGCCCTCCAAATTGGCATGCTATACGCAGTATACATGAATTGCGGGTATACGCAATATGTATGTACAAACTTTGTGTTTCGTGCAGGGGTAAGTAACATTTAATAACTATGAACAATATTAAAAAGAGTCAACATTATGTATGGAAGAACTATCTGAAGCCTTGGACGGCAAATGGTCAAATTTACTGTTTGCGTGATGGGAAAGTTTTTAAGACTTCTCCAGATAATATTGCACAACAGAGTTACTTTTATAAATCGAATCCTATAAACATAGAGGAAATAAACTTAGCAAATTACTATATCGGCATTTTTGACCCAGCGGTTAAAGAACTATTGTCAAGCATGTTGAGAATTTACCATATTACTGCAAATAATGATGATTATTTAATGAAATGCGGGATAGAAGATTTTCATGGAATTGTAGAAACGAATTTTATTCCTGTCTTAACAAAACTGTATGAGGTTGATTTATCTTTCTTCGGAAGCAGCAAAGAAAAAAGTGACTTTAGTTTCTTTATTGGTTGCCAATATTCTCGTACCAATAATATGAGAAGTCGATTTATTACATCAGAAATAACTTATCCCAAAAACGTGGATAAAGAAAACTTTGCAAAAATATTTTCTTTGTTTAGCGCAGCTATAATTGGAAATTGGGTTTATAGTAAAGCAAAACAGCAATTTTTAGTTAATAAGACAGGTGAACCTTTTATAACAGGCGACCAACCTGTATTTAATCTTAAGGGAACTGACAGCATGGAAATTGCACCATCCGAATTTGAACTTTTTTATCCGATTTCTCCCTCACAAGCAATAATTCTTAGTGAAAAAAATACTCAACCTCTTATGGAAATTGAAGATATTGAAAAAGTAAAATGGTTCAACCGTAAAATATGGAAAAATGCAAATGAGCAGATATACGCAAAATATGAAGAAAATTTGAAAGTAAAATAAAGCACGAAAACACAACAATAGGTATAAAACATAAGGCGGCCGGTGGCTGCCTTAAACTGCGGACTTTCCTTCAGCGTTTCGTCCTGCCGGACAGAAACGTACTTCGAAAAGCCCTACGTTTAATGCCCAAACCGCCGTTACCTGCAACCATTGTGGACAGTGCTAATCCGAACATTTGAGCTTTGAACTAACGGACAAAAACCAAAACAATATGACAACAAGAAAAGCAATTTGGATTTCCTACGACTTCGGTTTGAAGGGTGATTTTACAGGACTTTTTACTTGGCTTGACAATCACAGTGCTGTTGAGTGTGGTAACGGACTTGCATTTTTTCGTCACGACATTTCAAAATTGGAAGGAACCGACAGTGAGAGTTTAATAAAACTTTTAACGGCTGACATTAAGGAAACTGTAAAGTTATCTAAGACAGATAGAGTTTACATTATCTTCAAGGACACTTCAACGAACAAAGTCAAAGGTGAGTTCATTAATGGAAACAGAAAGCAATCGCCTTGGGAAGGTTATGGCAAGCTTAAAGGCGGTAACACAATTGACTCCGAAGAATGAACTTAAAAGTATTAGTTGATGCGGGCTTTTGGATTGCATTGTATGACACAAAGAAGCCTGAAAATATTTTAGAGGCGGAAAGAATTGCCAGCGAAATTGAAGACGAGGAAATCATAATTCCTTTCCCAACTTTATACGAGTTTGTAAACTCACGGCTTTCTAGACGAGATGCAAAAATGCAATTTGAAAAATTTCTGACAAGACCTAATGTTATTAAGTTAAGCGACACAAAGTATAAAACGAAAGCTCTTGAAATTTTTTTCATCAAAAGCAATCAAGAATATTCAGATATTAGTTTGGTTGACGAGGTTTTAAAATTAATTATCGCAGACAGGACAATAAAAATTGATTACATCGCTACATTTGACAATGGTCTTTTAAATGACGCATTATCTCAAGGAATAAAAAAAGTATAAGAGCAATGACAAACATAGACAGCACGGCAGCAGGTATCAGCAGATTTGCAAACCGTTATGCCCAATTTAAAATCATAGAAAAATGACAGTAATATCGGCCTTATTTAGTAAAAAGGGAATTGCAGTTGCAACGGACTCAATGCTAACTGCCCTTGACCATTCTGGAGGAAATGTTTATCTAGAATGGCAACAAGCAAAAATAATTTCTGTACCCAAACTCAATGCATGTATATCGTATTGGGGTTTCGCAGGTACCTTAAAAAAGGTTCCAAAACCAGACCAAAAGGCAGAATGGCTTTGGCTAACATACGATTGGCTTAAAAAACAGTCTGAGAATCCCAAGTATAAAACCTTAGAAGATTTTTCCAAAGACATTCGAGAGGGTTTAGACAAGGAATTTAATAAGCTAAGTTTCAATAAACCTACAGACAAAGGAATTGGACTCCATATTGCAGGACTTGAAAAAATTGATGGCTATATTATTCCAGAACTTTTTTTGGTTTGCAACTTCACTGATCCTTCATACCAGAAAGTTGAAAGTCTTGGCATTTCAAGAAACACTTTCCATACAATTGCTAATGTTCCAGCAACATTAGATCATAATAAAAAAGAATTTCGAATTAAGGTAAAAGAATTTCTAAGCAAAGGGGGATTAATTTCTTACAACAATGGTGATCCAGTTATGTTCAATATGGTTTCATCTACGATTTCATATGGCTTCCAGATTGCTACTCAGAGAAAGGTTCTAAAACAAATAAATTCCGTTCAGGACACGATTCCAATTGTTAAAAGACCGATTGAAATTATAAGCACAATTCAGAAAGACTTTTACAAACCAGATAAACGAATGGTAGGGGGTAAAATTCATGATTTATGTATCGATAATTACGGAAATATAAATTCAACAAGTGGAGATAAATAAAATAAAAAAAACTGGGCATAACAAACCGCTATTCCCTATGCTATCCAACCGGGATCGCTATTGCGATTCTTGGTGCTAACGCACAGGTAATAGCGGCAAAGCATTATGGGGCATTTTAAAGAAGGACAGACATAAATACTAATGGAATGGAAACTAACAATGTGACGATTTTCAATGGGGAATACACTAATGAAAATTTTTCATGTAAAGTAAATATGAAATATGATAGTGAGGAACGTATTGCAGACATAATAAATATGACTTTTTCACATATTGTAACCGTTGGGATTATATTTAAAAATCAAGGTCTATTAAGTGACATAGGTTTCTATCCACAATGGATCATCGAGCTTTCCCGGAACAAAATGGGACATGGGCAATATAATCCCGTTTATAGTAGTGCTGAAAAGAATCTTCACACGATCGCAGAGCAGTTCAACTTTGGAAAAATCACATTTAAAATTAAAAAAGCTGATAATGACAATTTCACCACAACATTTTTTGATGTAAGTCCAGATAGAATCAATGGCTCTCATTATTTGCTTTCTGTTTATGCATTAGCATTTCATGCTTTTAAACGTATCGATGAATACTCATGGAAGGAGGCAAAGACTCTCGGAGAACTTCTTTCAAGCAGTAAATTTTTGCTTTATAAAAAGTGCGTGGACAGTTTGGAACATATAGGGTTTTCTCTAACTGGTTGTATTCGTGTAATTACTGAACAAGAAGGCAACTCAATTTTGAATGGCGTTAAAAAGTATTTATCGGGACAAAAAGACAAGTTAACATTATTTGACATGTAATACTTTACTAATATGGTTAGGTAATTTCTTCGATGAAGAGTTTAGGTATAATTGCACCTGTGACAATAATTCTAAGTTTTACAACAGTTTCAGAGTTAAAGTAACAAAACACAGACCTGCAAAAAAATTTACAATTAATTCAAGACCGGCTTACAAAATTAGAACCAAGAATGACAATTCAAAAAAAACAAGTTGACATCAAGACAAACATTTCCGATACATTGACAAAATAAATACCCATTCGACCGAAAGGTTCCTGTCCTGCTACTCAAATTTTTAAATGATAATATTTTTCTCAACTTCAAAAACAATGGAATTTTGTTTATTGCATTCTGCAACAAATCTTTTCTTTAACCAGGTAACCTGATCATCTTCGATATAATTTAAAATCTCCAGACATTTTGAAAAATCTCCTAGATTTCGATTCATTTCTGCCATCATTATCAGCTCATTAATGTCAAACGGATCCAGCAAACCTATAAAAATTTCCAGATTGCTCTTCCATCTTTCATCATTCCAAAAACTCGCGTAAACAGATTCAATATCCCTTACAGTATCATTATATGCCCACCAGATTTTTAGCCTGATAAATTTCTCCATACTTTTCTTTTTGGGAATCATGATACTTAATGCCTCAAAATACTCATCAATAGTGAGAAATCTGACTTCCTCAATCCTTTCTGGGGTAAAAGTATCTATACGATTCTGGCCGACAGTTTTCACATGTCTCTCGGCAGTATCTAACCAGAAATATTTCCCGCATTGATAACACTTCGTCAAATCCGGAAAATCCGGGAACCTTAGTGCAATCCGCTTACCATCAGAGTAGAACTTTTCTCCAATAGCGTCGCCGTTCAACAAATTCGGTCTTTTAAACTTGGCAGAACATTTAGGACAATTGATAATTGTGGGTGGTCCAAATAGCATTATTAATCAGATATAAGAGTTCGAATTAACAACCAAAGTAGGAGACTTCAATATTGCATCGATATTTGAGTGCGACTAACCAATACCATATCGATTTTTCCATTTTTTTGTAGGAAGTAGCACTCCACTGCTCATTTTGGCTAGACCAGCAAGTATACCTTTGCAGGCAACATAAGTTCCTTTATTACGATCTTTGTTAATACTATCCTCAATCCTCCCAAATAACTTTTCCAGTTCCGGCCATCTGTCTTTGGTGAGTTCCCAAGCCTCTTCTTCCCATACTTTGCTGTAAAATGGATTCGCCTTCTTGTCGACATTACCATTATCGTCTGTCATTAGTTTTAGTTTTGAATTAATTATAAAATTACGAAAGTTATGGACGCCACCTTGTGAACCCTTTTTCTGTCCTTTTTCGCCCTCCCTCCATTCCGTAGTTTTCGGAATGATCTACTTTTTCACCCC
>QYQM01000127.1 GCA_007280905.1 Porphyromonadaceae bacterium
CCTGCAAAACTTCAGCAGATGCTACTTATTTGGTTGAATTGATTTTACAATATTTAAAGAGATCAAAAACACTTTCTTATGAAACATTGCTTTCGTTTCCAATAATGAATGAATCAATTCAGGAATTTATTCAAGATAAACAATCATTCATATTTGAAGCGCTTTCTCCTTTAAATGATAAGCTGAAGAAAAGGCTTAAAGAAATATTTGATAAACGGGAAATAGCGCCCCTCAACAAAATCAATAATCTTCACTGTCTTCAATATCTGATAAACCGGTATGTTGATTTCCTTTATAAAGGGATATTAGATGAAACAATCTTTTTCGAAAACTAAGCATATTAGAAATGTCTTTTGAACCTCTAAATACAATAATATCGAAAGTTGTTCTGCTACAAGCAGATAACATCGACACCGATCGTATAATCCCCGCCCGGTTCCTGAAATCTGTTGATTCATCCGGATTCGGCAAAAATCTTTTCCACGACTGGCGTTACCGGCCGGATGGAACTCCTGATCCTGATTTTGTACTCAACAAAACCGAAGGCCAGGGGCAGATCCTGCTAACCGGCTCCAACTTCGGCTGCGGCTCCTCACGCGAGCATGCTGCCTGGGCCCTTTACCAATACGGCTTCCGTGTAATCATCTCATCCGGTTTCGCGGATATCTTCCGCACCAACGCCCTCAATAACGGCCTTCTCCCACTCGAAGTCAGTGAACAGCAGCTTGCTCGTCTGATGGAAATTTATCAATCAAATCCAAGGGAATCCTGGACCGTGGACCTCAAAGCTCAGCAACTTGTACCCCCTGATACCGGTACACCAATACCCTTTGATATTAATCCTTTCCGCAAGCATTGCCTGCTTACCGGAAGCGATCTCATAGATTATCTGGCAGGACTGAAACCTCAGATCATGGAATACGAAAACAATCATCGTACCAAATAAATCTTATCGTGGTGTACAAAATAGCGGTCCTTCCGGGTGATGGTATCGGTCCTGAAATTATTGCCGAAGCGGTGAAAGTGCTTAATTCAGTTGCCTTTGGCTATGGCCATCGATTTAATTATACGTACGCACTGATCGGTGGAGCTGCCATGCGACAGGGATTGGATCCGTACCCGGATGAAACGCATCAGATCTGTTTAGAAGCCGATGCGATACTATTCGGTGCCATTGGTGATCCTCATTATGATAATAACCCCGATGCTAAGGTGAGGCCCGAACAAGGACTGCTGGCCATGCGCAAAAAACTGGGACTCTATGCAAATCTTCGACCGGTAAGAATGTACCCCGAACTCATGCATCTCAGCCCGCTTAAAGAGGACCGGATTATCGGTGCCGACCTCCTGGTGGTTCGTGAACTCACCGGGGGACTCTATTTCGGGGAGCCCCGCGAACTCAGAAATAATGGAACACTTGCCGTTGATACGTGCCTCTATTCGGTTGACGAAATTGAGCGGATTGCCCAGGTTGCTTTTAAAATGGCCCGGTTGCGCAGGAAGAAAGTTACCCTGGTCGACAAGGCGAATGTGCTCGAAACCTCTCGCTTGTGGCGCAGGGTGGTCACCCGTATGGCTTCCGATTATCCTGATGTTGAGCTCGATTTCATGTTCGTGGATAATGCAGCTATGCAGCTTATTATCAATCCAAAACGATTCGATGTGATCCTGACTGAAAACCTGTTCGGGGATATTCTTTCCGATGAAGCCAGTGTGATCAGCGGTTCCATCGGATTATTGCCGTCTGCTTCAATCGGCGATCGGGTTCCATTGTTTGAACCCATCCATGGAAGCTATCCGGAGGGCGCAGGAAAGAATATCGCCAACCCGCTGGCCACCATCCTCTCGGCGGCCATGCTGCTCCGTACCGGGCTCAATCTCCCGGCTGAAGCTGATGCCGTGGAAGCTGCCGTCGAAGAGACGATCCGGCAGAAAATCCTTACCTGGGACCTGTATCCGGCGAATCCGGCGAAAACCAGTGAGGTGGGGGATTTTGTGGCTGGATTAATTTCCGCCGATTTCGGTGGAATATAAATTCATCAACGAGGATCCATTTACATTCTGGTGGGTGAACCAGGCCCGGTTATTATAGACTTTCACATTGTCACCCCGGATGTAATTCTCCAGTTTCCGGGTGAATTGAATGGCCCCGGTTTGAGGATCGACACCTGCTAAATAGCCAATGCTATTAATGGTGTAATTCAGATAGAGGTTTCCGGTCACCGGATCCTGCAGCAGATCGGTATTCTCGGCGTTTTTGGGTTCTACAATCTTCAGATCGGCCGGATCTCGAAAGGAGATATCGTATTTCCATAAATGACAGCCTCGGTTTTCAAAGATCAGGAAGCTGTTCCGAAAACGATAAATATGGGTTATGATAGGCCGGTAGGTGACCTGCTCCTGAGCACGTGCAGTAAAAGCATCCGAAGGATCAAAGGTGGCCTCCATCCGCAAATCCGCACCCAACTTTGGAAACATGATTCTAGGTATCGAACTGTGACGGAATGATTTTGCTGGTTCTTCTCCGGGAAAAAGATCACGATCGTAAGCCTTATGTATGACCTCGGCGATTGTATCCTTAAAGTCAATAGCAACGTATTCACAGTATATACCGTTATTGTACACCCATTTGAAGATACCCGACTTTCCCAATACCATTTGAAGGTCAAACAAATTCTGTTCCCAGCCGGTAAACATTTTTGGCTCTCCTATGCGGATCTGATTCTGGACGTAATCAATCCCGACAATTGATTCTTTATCAAGCAGGTGAACCCGGCCAAAAGCATCCTTGTAGAGTTTGGTTCTTCCCTCAATCGGCTGTTTTTGGAGGATCCGCCTATCCAGATCCAGTACGATCAATTGCGGTTTCAGGATGCTCTTGTTGGCGTAGCCGACCACCCAGATTTTGTCCTGATCGAACTCATAATCACTTACATAGAAGTTCTCCCGCTTCAGTACCTGGATGTATTTTCCGCCTTCTACCACCACCTCACCGATGGATTCCACCCGGGGTTCCATCCTGATCTGAATGGATTTCTCGGGATATTTATTGAAGGTAAGGGTTTTAGCCTCGTAGGCTATGTGGGAAAACCGAATGGTCAAAGGCATGCGATTGACCACGAGGCTAAACCTGCCATCCTGGCCGGTGGTTGTACCTACGGGTCCGTAATCAGCTATCAGGTTCACCAAACTTATGGGTTGGCCGGTTTTGGCATCGGAAACTGTCCCGGTAATGGTGCGTTGACCGAATGCGAAATTCCCAAATCCGATACTCAGGATCAGAAAATATAAATGAAGTTTCATTTCAATTCTTTCACCCGTTCAAACTCGAGATCCTGAAAATCATAGCTGAAATCCGTAAGCGGGGAGATGGGTTTCATTTTAATGCCGGAAGCTTTCCCGTCATAACCGGTTTGAAACAGTACAAATGCGTCGGCATCCATACTGCGGTCGTTCCATTTGGCAATGAAAGTCTGGCCCTGATAGTAAATCAGTTCACCGGTCAATCCCGGCGACCGTTTCGCCCGGAACCAGAGGCAGCCGTCCTTCTGTTCTATAGTTATGTCACCGAACCAGGGATCCCGGTAAGTACCCGTGTACAGGGCCGGATCGGTTTTGGTGCCGGAACCGGATGCCTGCTGTTTGGCAATATCGGCCCAAACCTTGTTCGTAACCCGTGCAGCATCATCTTCACTTTTCTTACCGCTCTCACTTAAAATCTTAACCCAATCCATGCCTAATATTCCCAGGTAACTATCCTTGATTTGATTGGTGATGGCACTGAAGGCAGCTCCCACCTGCTGGTTGGTCAGCACAATGATTCCGAGATTCAGCTCGGGATACATCGTGATCTGGGTTACCATACCCGCTAAGCCGCCGGTGTGCGAAACTTCGAGATATCCTTTAACATCGGAAAGCCGGAATCCCAGTCCGTAAGTTGCAAAATGCGAGTTGTAGGGCGGGGCAGTGACAACACCCATCAGGGTTTGCGGGGTCCACAATTCTTTCTGGTTCCTTTTGCTGATCAGCTGTGTTTTACTTTCCGGTCCGTATGATCCTTTATTCATGTGCATGATGACCCATTTGCTCAGATCATGGATGCTGGAATAAATCCCTCCGGCAGCATTCATGAGTTCACCCTTCGTCCGCTCAATGACCTGAACCGTGCCGTTCACCATGGCGTGCGCTGCGATGACGTTGGAGGTATCCTTCAGCCGGACAAAGGAGGTTGCAGTCTCCTTCATCTCCAGGGGCTTAAGGATCCGCTGCTGCACAAATTCCTCCCAGGACAAACCGGATACGCGCGCAATAAGTTCACCGGCAATAATATACAGATTGTTATCGTAATCGTATTTGGCACGGAAAGGGGATACCTGCTTCAGGTACCGCAAATTATGGATGATATCCGACCGGGTGAAATCGCTTCCGTCGGGCCAGATCATCAGGTCGCCGGCCCCGAGACCCATCCCGCTCCGGTGCGTAAGCAAATCCCTGATCGTAAAATCCTGGGTGACATAGGGGTTGTATAATCTGAATTCAGGAATATAATCGATCACCTTATCATCCCAGTTTAATTTCCTTTCATCGATCAGGATCCCGAGAGCTGTTGCCGTAAATGCTTTGGTGTTGGATGCAATTCCAAACAAAGTATGCTCATCCACCGGTTTATTGGTTTCCAGTGACCGCACCCCGTATCCTTTAGCAAACACCATCTGGCCATCCTTAATGATGGCTATTGCGATCCCCGGAACATTGAAAGCCTTCAGTGTACTTTCCACCAGCTGGTCGATCCCGGCCGGGGTGATCGCCTGGGATATAACGCTGATAGGAGCGGCAGTTAATAAGCTGGAAAGCAAAACTGAACCGATTAGATTTTTCATAATCCGTTAAACTTAGTGTATCAAAATCATTTAAAGCCCGATATTCATGGTTTGATCAACATGAAAAATTTGGGAACCAAAATGATTAATCCCACAATGGCGGCCGCGATTGCGGTGATAAGTACCGCGGCAGCAGTGAGATCCTTGATTTTTCCGATGTCAGGATCGCGTTCCGGGGATATTTTATCTGCAAGCCGTTCGATGGCAGAATTGACTAATTCCAATGCATAAACAAGCCCGGTGCACATCGTAATCAAAGTCCACTCAATAAGCGACAGACGTAGAAGAATACATGCCGGGATCAGTATCACGAAAACCGCCAGGTAAATCCATGAATTGTGTTCTTCCCGGATCAGCCACCACAAGCCCCTGAAAGCATACTTAAAACTGCGTATCCGCGCCGGAATGGAGAATTTCCTGGAATTCATCGGAAGAAGGTTTTTTCAATATCTTTACAAAAATGGCATTATAATCTGAAAAAGCATCCAACCATGACACGCCTCCTTCTTTTCTTTCTGCCTCTCTCTCTTCTCTTATCTTCTTTTTCCTGTTCTTCTTCGATCGGTCCGGCTCCAGTTAACAATCTTCAATGTAACGCTCTTCCCAAAACCTGGGATGAGGGCATTCCGCTCGGCAACGGATGGCTTGGGGCACTGATCTGGCAAAAAGGAGATTTTGTGCGATTCTCCCTCGACCGTGCCGACCTCTGGGACCTCAGGCCGGTGCCGGAACTTAGCCTGCCGGAGTGGAACTTCAAATGGGTAATGCAGAAATGGCTAGACAAGGATTATGGTAAAGTACAGGAACTGTTTGATTACCGAGCTTATGATAATGCGGTTACTCCTTCTAAAATTCCGGGGGCGGCTCTTGAATTTTCGTGGAAGGGTACGGATAAACCAGCAAAAACCGAATTGAATCTGGCCGAAGCAACAGGAAATGTTATCTGGCCTGATGGGGTAAAACTGCAGGTTTTTGTGCATGCGGTAAAACCAGTCGGATATTTCCGCTTTACCGGTATTCCAAAAGATTTTGCATTGAAACTGGTCCCGCCGGTTTACCAGGATCAAAACGCAACCGGCAATATCGATGTTATTGGAGGACAGGACTTAAGACGGTTGGGATATACGCAGGGAAAAGTTACAGAAATGCCGGGCAAACTGGTATACCGGCAGGAAGGTGCACCAGGGTTCTATTATATCGTGTCGGTTGAATGGGCTATCCAGGGAAGTACGCTAACCGGCAAATGGTCCGTTACTTCTTCACTTTCCGACCAGAAGGGTCTGCCGGATGCCACCAGGGTTACGGCAGCTGCTCCCGCCTTCGATCAAGCTTCTATTGAGCATCAAGCCTGGTGGAAAGGGTTCTGGGCTAAATCGGATATTCATTTACCCGATACTGTTCTTCAGAAACAGTGGTATCTCGAACAGTATAAATTCGGTTCAGCCGCCCGCGCTGATGCACCCCCGATTTCCCTTCAGGCAGTCTGGACAGCAGATAACGGGAAACTTCCGCCATGGAAGGGTGATTTTCATAATGATCTTAATACTCAACTATCCTATTGGCCTGCCTATAGCGCCAACCATCTGGATCTGGAAGAGGGCTATCTGAACTGGCTATGGGATATCAAACCGGTAGCTGAAAAGTATACCCGTGCTTACTTCGGAGTCGGTGGACTCAATGTTCCCGGAGTTGCCACACTTCAGGGGGAACCTATGGGCGGATGGATTCAGTACTCATTCGGGCCAACCGTGTCAGCCTGGCTTGCACAGCATTTCTACCTGCATTGGCGCTATACCCTTGACCGGAAATTTCTGGCTGAAAGAGCCTATCCGTATATCTCTTCAGTGGCACAATTCCTGGATGAATTTTCTGTCCGGGATTCCAGCGGCCTCCGGAAACTTCCGCTGAGTTCATCCCCCGAAATTCATGATAATTCGCCTCAGGCGTGGTTCAATCAAACCACCAACTTTGATATTGGCATGATCCGCTTTGCTTTCGATAAGGCAGCCGAACTCGCTGAGGAGCTTGGGAAGAACGATGAAGCAGCAAAATGGACCCGGATCCTGAACGAATGGCCGGGCTTTGCTTATGATTCT
The DNA here is from genome assembly GCA_007280905.1 of Porphyromonadaceae bacterium. Taxonomy (GTDB): domain Bacteria; phylum Bacteroidota; class Bacteroidia; order Bacteroidales; family UBA12481; genus UBA12481. The sequence continues at coordinate 6,977 of QYQM01000127.1, forward strand.
ACCGGACTGAATTTTGCCCCGGGCCAGCAATATCTCGAAAGCCATCGTCATTTTTCGCACCTCGTTGGATGGCACCCGCTGGGTATGATCGACTGGTCAGATGGCCCGGCGGAGCAGAAAATCCTCACGAATACACTCCGGACACTCGAGAAGTATGGTCCCGATTGGTGGTGCGGTTATTCGTACAGTTGGCTGGGAAACCTTTATGCACGGGCATTCGATGGTGAAAAAGCCGCTGTAGCCCTGAAGGATTTTGCTACCTGTTTCACTCTGCCAAATAGCTTTCATGTAAATGGCGATCAAACCAAAAGCGGTAAATCGAAATTTCTTTACAGACCTTTTACTCTTGAAGGAAATTTCGCCTTTGCGGCCGGCTTGCAGGAGATGCTTATACAATCGCATACCGGTGTCATCAGGGTATTCCCGGCCATCCCGGCTTCATGGAAGGAGGTTTCTTTTAAAACTCTGCGCGCTGAAGGTGCTTTCCTGGTATCAGCCAATCTGGTGAATGGTAAAGTTGCCAGGATCGAAATCCGATCAGAAAATGATGGGATCTGCCGCTTGGCCGATCCTGAAAACAATAAGAACACATTGGAATATCCAATGAAGGCCGGAGGAGTCCTTATCTGGACACACAAGGAAAACTAAAACTTCCCGGCATGATCCGGTAGTGTGAAAAATACTGTGGTTCCTTCACCCGGCTTACTATCGACCCAGATTCTTCCACCATGTCTGGCGATGAAATCCTTGCAAAGCATCAATCCCAGTCCGGTACCGGTCTCGTTTCGTGTGCCTGGAGTGGAACTACCCTCATCTCTTTTGAATATCCGGTCGATCTGTTCGTGATTCATTCCTATCCCTTCGTCCCTGACCTTAACTACCACTTCTTTCCCATGGATTTCTGCAGATAGGAAAATACTGCTGTTCTCTTGTGAAAATTTAATGGCATTGGATAAGAGATTCCTGATGATAGTCTGAAGCATATTGCTGTCGAAACGCGCAGTCAATCCTGATTGTATCTGGTTCTCAAGCCTGATTCCTTTTTGTTTGCCCGATGCCGTAAGTAAAAAAATCACTTCGTGAACAAATGGGGAAAGAAGCTGAACGCTGGGATTGAATGCAATTTTTCCGGTTTCAGCCTGCGACCATTCTAAAAGGTTCTCCAGTAATTCATAAACCTGGTTCAGCGATTGGTGAAGTGATCGGACTCGCTTGCGGTGACCGGGATCTTCATTTTTTTCAGCCTCCTCATTCAATAAACCTGAAAGCCCGAGTATCCCGCTGAAAGGACTCCTGATATCATGTGCAATCATGGAAAAGAATCTCTCTTTGGTCCGGGTGATCTTCATTTTCAACCGGTAAGTCTGAAAACCCATCAGGAACAGAATCAGCACCGCAGCAAAAGCTATAGCTAAAATAATTAACATTTCCATTTGACGGTTTTGATCCCGGTTGGCCTTAAGCTCCTCTTGCTGGGCCTTTTTAATCTCTGCGGCATTTCTGATAGCAGCCAGATGTTCAGACTCCATTTGCCGAATCCTGGATTTCCTTTGTTCAAGATCGAGTGAGTCGTCTAAACCCTTTATCTCTCTGAGATAGGATATTGATTCTTTGTATTTCCCTGCTTTTTCCGATAAAAGAGACAAGGCTTTCAGACTTTTTTGGATCTGATCATAACTTTGAGACTTTCGTGCGAGTTCTAATACCTGACTGTAAGATTTAACAGCGATGTTCGGGTGTCGTTCAAAAACCAAATCACCCATGATTTGATAAACTGCGGCAATCTGATATGGGTCATCGGCTTTAATTGCCGCTTCAAGAGCGAGATTGAGGTTCCTCCTGACCTCCTGGCTGTTATGCAGCTCATTATAGGTTATTGCAATGTTTCCGTAAACAATGGAGAGATATCGGAAATTCTGATGGTACTGATGGTAAGTAACTGATTTATTGTAATAAGGCAGAACAGAGTCCATCTTGCCTTGCTGTTTGAAAGTATTGGCGATATTAGTATAGAACCTGACTTTCAGCAAGGAGTCAGCACCGGATAGGTCAAGCCCTTTCCTATAATATGCCAGGGCCTGATCGTAATCATCTATAAGATAATATACGGTTCCCAGGCCATTGAAGCTGTTCGCGGTAATGTGTGTGTCTGAAAATGTTTCACCGATCAAACGCATCTTATTGAATTGATCGGCCGCTTCATTGAGCTTGCCAACCTGCCAATAATAATTCCCCAGATATTCATATAAGGCAAATTTGGATTGAATATCCCTATTCAGAGTATCGGCTTCCAATCCTTTAAGGGCATATTCGGGAAGCAGAAATTCATTGTCCGTATTAACCAGGGCCTTGCAGAGCTCAACGCTGGTCTTCACGTAAATGCTGTCGGGGACCTTATGCCTGTCGAAGATCAACTGCAGGCTATCTATGCGGTTCTGTCCCAAAGCGTATGAATGGAACACAATGAGCATAAGTAGTCCGATGACTATGTTTTTCGTAATCCGCATAATTCCAAGGGTCAAAGCTAATACCTTTTATAGAGTTGGCAACTTTTATGAAAGTTGCCAACTCTAACTATTTGGTTGTAATTTTGCCTGCATGTGCCCTGGCAACGTTGGCAACCCCCATCTTAACCCGGTTGCGGTCGTAAGTCATCAACCCGTTGGTCTCGGTTTCCACATCAGTGGTTTGTGTATAAACACAGGCACTTAATCCTTTTTCATCACGTAACCTGAATAGTTCCTGGTAGAAGTTTTCGTATTTCTGAAGAAGTGCATCCGCATTCTGCATCTTCTCATAACCCCAGTTTTCGGCTTGCCAGACATGCCCGGGCACATAAAGCCCCAATCCCCCGAATTCCCCTAAAACGATGGCCCTCTTCTCTTCAATAGGCGGAGCTGTTGGATCGGGATAGTGATGGATGTCATTAACATCACCGACGCCCTTGTCAGTCCAGCCGCTCGCGTTGTTCACCAGCCGCGAAGAATCCAGCGATCTGACCAGGCCGGTAATACGTTCGGTCTGGTATTGCCCCCAGCCTTCATTGAATGGCACCCACATAATAATAGAAGGCGGATTGTAATGATCCTTAATCAATTCCGTTAACTCCATTTCGAAATTCCTTCGTGCTTTCTTTGCTATAGCCAATGAATCCGAAGTAACCGGCACCTCGTAATACATGCTTGGCATATCCTGCCAAACCAGGAATCCCATGTGGTCCGTGTAATAGTAATACCGTCGCGGTTCAACTTTCACATGCTTGCGTAGCATATTGAATCCCATTGCTTTAAGAGAATCCAGGTCCGCTTTCATTGCTTCCTCGGTAGGCGCTGTGTACAATCCATCCGGCCAGAATCCCTGATCAAGCGGACCGTTCTGGAAAACAAACTTGTTGTTCAGCAGTATCCGGGTTAACCCTTTTTCATCTTTCCCGATTGATATCTTACGCATCCCGAAATACCCCTTTACCTGATCAACCACGGCTGACTTCCGTATTATACGTATTTGCAGGTCATATAGATAGGGATCTTCCGGTGACCACAAATGCATTTTATCCAATTTGACCGAAAGGAGCTCATCCGGTTCACCCTCCTCAAATCCGATCTGTTTTTGTTTGTCAAAAATTCTGATTTGAACCCGATCATTGCCGTAAAATTCTTGACCGGTTATTTTTATCCGTACTTCCTGTTTATCGATGTCCGGAGTAATCTGATAGTCGGTAATATGTGTTTCCGGAACTTTTTCGAGCCAAACGGTTTGCCAGATTCCTGAAGAGGGAGTGTACCAGATCCCTCCCGGTTTTGTAAATTGCTTTCCCACAGGCTGATATCCTTCGGTTGAAGGATCCCAGACGGATATGGTTAGTTTATGCTGAACGCCGGGCTTAACATGGGAAGTAATGTCGACGGTAAAGGGATCATATCCTCCCTGATGCGTGTCAACTTCTTCGCCATCCATGAATATATGAGCCTCCCAGTCGATCGCTTCAAAATTCAGCAGAATCCGTTTACTCCTCAAATGAGCCGGAACCTTCAGTATCCGCTGGTACCAAATCTTTTCATGTGCAGTAACCCTTTTCATGACCCCTGACAAAGCAGATTCGATGGGATAGGGCACCAGGATTTTCCCATCCCAGCTGGATGGAGCCCCGGCGGCAGTATCAGTGATTGCATAATCCCACAACCCATTGAGGTTAACCCAATTGTTTCTTTGCATCTGGGGGCGCGGATATTCAGTCCAGGTTTTCCCTGGTGCCACATCGGCTGACCATTGTGTCATGAGCGGTCCGGCTTTCGGTTTCCAGCCATCGCTGCCAGGCTTTTTGCATCCGGTAATCTGACAACAGAGTAACGGGAAGATGGCCAGAGAAATCAAACGAATAATAAATGTTTTCATAGATTGGAAAGGATTTAAAAAACTGGTTGAATCTCAGGGTGTCACAATATGTTCTTATTTTTACGTCAAATTTACAGAAATATGAAGAAAGCCATCATAGGCGGGCTGTTCGTTATCGTTCTTATTTTGACGATGACAGGAACAGTCCCTTCCTGTACACACGAAACACTCAATCTGGCTCAGTTCGACACGGTCTGTTTTGAACGGGATATAATGCCTGTTTTTCAGAATGGATGTGCCACAAAAGGTTGTCATACAGGACAGGGGGAAGGTATGGCCCTCAA
>QYQM01000147.1 GCA_007280905.1 Porphyromonadaceae bacterium
ATCAATCAATGGCATCACCGGATCCTGGAGTCCTGCAATAGTTAATACCGCAGATGTTGGAACAACCACTTATACCTTTAATCCCGTGGCCGGTCAGTGTGCGGCAATTACTTCCCTCGAAATTAGCATCAGTTTGGGGGTCCTTCCAACCTTTGCCCCGATCGGCCCATTCTGCCAGAACTCAGCAGCACCCATGCTGCCAGCCGTTTCCGCCAACGGCATCACCGGTACCTGGAGTCCGGCTGCTATTAATACCGCCATAACTGGCCGTGTTAATTATACATTTACCCCGAATGACCCGGCTCAGTGCGGTAGCCAGATTATTATGGCTATTTCCATTACCCCATCCGTTGGACAACCGGTCTTTATTTTAGGTTCTACTTCCACACGCTGCCAAGGTGCCGGAACGTTGACATACACCGCTACAGCCGTCAACTCAACAAATCTGACTTACTCTCTGGATGTTGCCAGTAAAGCAGGTGGAAACACCATCAATTCATCCACAGGTGCAATAATGTACACGGCTATCTGGAGCGGAACATCCGTAATCACCGTCACGGCAAATGGTTGCAATGGTCCGGCTATTGCCATCCATACCGTTAGCACCATTCCGATTCCTAATGCCGTAATATCTTATAACGGCTCCTCATTCTGTACCACAACAGATTCTATCAGGGTAACCTTAACAGGAACCAAGGGAGGTGCCTTTAGCGCAGATCCCTCGGGATTAAGTATTGACCCAAAAAGTGGAACTATATCGCCAAGCTCAAGTGTACCAGACACTTATAAGGTTATCTATCAGGTTATCGCCGCTGGCGGATGCGGAACTGCAACGGCAGTAACTACGGTAACGATTATAACGGCTCCAAAAGTCACTATAGCTTATGCAGGATCGCCATTCTGTACATCCATGTCACCAGTAAATGTAATGTTGACCGATGGTTCACCCGGAGGAATATTTAGTGCCGAACCGGCTGGTCTGTCGATTGATGCCATAACAGGTACAATCACACCAGAAACAAGCCGGGAAGGCAGCTATACAGTCATTTACACGATTAAAGCCGAAGGCGGATGTGGAGAGGTGGTGGCAACCACTATCATTACCATCACCAAATTGCCTGTTGCTGACTTTACATACGTTGGAAATCCATTCTGCAGCAGTGGTTCCGATCCGAACCCAACCTTTATCGATGGAGGTGCGGCAGGTACATTTACCTCCACAGCAGGCCTGGTATTCATCGATATTCATACAGGCCAGGTTGACTTGTCTGAATCGGCAGCCGGAACCTATATCGTAACCAATACATTTGAAGCTGCAAGCGGCTGCGGACCGGTAACGGCTTCCGGCACCATTACGATAGTCAAAGCTCCAACCGCAATCATTTCTTACCCGGGATCTCCGTTCTGTGACAACATTACTGCAGATCAGCCGGTAACATTCACGGGAACAACTGGTGGAACTTATTCCGCAACACCTGCAGGATTAAATATTAATCCTGCAACAGGTGCCATCAAGCCGGATCAAAGCATCCCCGGAACCTATACTGTTACCTACTCTATCAGTGCATCAGAACCTTGCGGCATGGTAACCACCACAACTTCGGTCACCATCACGGCTTTAGCAGCCACCATATCCTATTCGGGATCGGCATTCTGTACTTCGTCAGGCCCGGTAACTGTCATTTTGACAGGATCCCCCGGAGGAGAATTTACGTCGACACCAACAGGATTGACCATTGACAGGACCACTGGCGAAATCACTCCGGCAACAAGTGCAGCTGGCACTTATTGGGTTACTTACACCACCATAGAAAGAGGATGCGGAGTAATTCAGGCAACTGCCCTTGTAACGATAATCCTGTCCCCTGCCGCCACAATCAGTTATTATGGCTCACCTTTCTGCCCCGTCGATCCGCCGGCTAGTCCAATCATATCCGGTACCTCAGGAGGGACCTTTACATCATCGCCAACCGGACTCGCCATTGACGGCACTACCGGTAAGATTGACCCTGGTACCAGCTTGTCCGGAACCTATTTGATCACTTACTCTATCGGTACCACCGGCGGCTGCGGAGATGTAAAGGCAACTGCAGAGGTTACCATTAGTTCATCAACCATTGTTACCACTTCGCCAAAAAATCAGACCGTGGTATACCCGGCAAATGCCGGTTTTGGTGTCAAGGCAACCGGAGCCGGTTTATCCTACCAGTGGCAGGTTAATACCGGAAGCGGGTTCGTTAACATTAGTAATACCGGCGTCTATTCCGGAGCCTTCACCGATTCTTTGAGGTTGGCATCGCCAACAGAATTGATGAGCGGTTACAAGTTCCGCGTAATCGTAATCGGCATCTGCGCCCCGCCGGCGATAAGCGGTGAGGCCATACTGATCGTGACACTGAAAGAATTTGTATTGACAATAACAGCAAAAGGTATCGATAAGATGTATGATGGCAATACAAACGCCACCGTAACCCTGTTTGACAACCGCCAGTCCGGCGATCAATTAACGATCACTTATACCAACGTAATTTTCGATACAAGGAATGTTAGTACCAACAAGCAAGTATATGTTAATGGTATCATAATCAGCGGACCTGATGCTTATAAATACGGGTATAATACCACCACCACAACCATTGCCGATATTATACCTAAACCAATCACGGTAACGGCTGATCCCGGATTGTCGAAGGTTTATGGCGCTACCGATCCGATATTCACCTATACGTATACTGCGGATTTAATCAAGGGTGACAATTTCACTGGTTTGTTGACCCGTGTTCCCGGTGAAAACCCCGGCCTGTATACGATCTTTCAAGGAACACTTACCTTAGGAAATAACTATATTATAACATTCATATCCAATGATTTCAAGATTACCGTCAAAACCGTGATCAACGTGATCGTAACTGCCGGCCAGACCAAGGTTTACGGCGAAACCGATCCCATACTTCTCTATAAATATTATCCTGAGTTAGACCCTGGTGATTCTTTCACCGGTCAGCTATCACGAGCTCAGGGCGAAAACGTTGAAGACTATCCGATCAATCGCGGAACTCTTTCGGTTAGTCCGAAATATGGCATCTACCTGGCACCTTCGACCTTTACTATCACCCCGAAACCAATCACCATAACTGCAGTTGCTGAGAGTAAGGTATACAATGGAACCATTGCTTCTGATGAAGTACCAACCATTTCACCGAATCTGGTCTTCGACGATACAGCTGAATTCATCCAGACTTATGATACCAAAAATGTTGGAACCGGTAAAACAATGAGCCCATCAGGCCGTGCAAACGATGGAAATAACGGTAAGAACTATACCGTTACTTATGTTACAGTTGATTTGGGAATTATTACTCCTAAGCCGATTATCGGCAACATCACGGCCGCCGACAAAGTATATGACGGCACTATTGCGGCCACTATCCTTACACACACTTTAGAGGGGGCAATCCGGGGGGATGATGTAAGTTATGTGGGCGGGACAGCCACCTTTGATACACCAACCGTTGGTAAAGATAAAACCGTAACCGGAATCGGATTCAGCCTCTCGGGCGCAGATGCCGATAATTATACGGTAAACGATACTACCACTACAAAAGCAGATATCAATGTTTTGGTGGTTGGAACTACTCTCGCAGTTAATGCAAGCACTTTCACACATTACAGTGATCAGGTAACGCTGACAGCAACTGTATACGGTGGCGCTCCACTGGCAAATGGTCCACAGGCAGCAGGTTCAGTAACCTTCTCCATCGAAGGATGGGTAATCCGGGATAATGACAACAATGCCAATAGTCAGTTGTTAGTTTCAGGTCAGGATCTGGTTGCCACCATAACAGTATCTGTACTGGAAACAACTGTTACGGGCTCACTGGTTCCGGGAACCAAGGAGGCTACAGCTAACTTTAACAATGAAAACATTAATTATAAGCTCGTTCCCAACCCCGTAAAAGCTTCATTCGACTTCAGCCCGGGCTTTAATATTCTGGTTTATCCGAACCCATCACCGGGCCAGGTCAGTTTCAAAATTTCCGTGGATGTCGGTGCAATAGTGATCCTGGAACTCTATGCATCTGATGGTCAGTTGGTTGCACGGGTATTCGAAGGATTTATTCCGACCGGCGAATCGAAAACCATTCCTTACCACGGCTATTTAGCACAGGGGCTATATCGGTACAGGGCAAGGATCGGGATGGAGGTTAAGATGGGTAACGTCATCATTATCGGGGTGTATTAACGAATAACGTGAGGAGGTTAAGGGAGTGAGGGTATTACGGACGTTAAGAACATGTTATTGCATTTTACTAAATTGTATTATACCTTTGTGTATAATACCAAGTTGTACAATATGAATGTCTCACCATTTCAATACGGAAAAATAGTAACAGAACGTGCTTTCGTCAACCGTACCCGGGAGAAAGAGCTTCTGATCCACCATTTTCAGAGCGGTATCAATACCATTCTGATCTCTCCAAGACGATGGGGTAAGACTTCTTTGGTGAAAGAATCCGTTCGATTGACTCTGGATAAGGGCATCAAATTTGTTTTTATCGATCTGTTCTCAATCCGTGATGAGCAGGAATTTCTGACCATTTTTGCCCGTGAGGTCATGATGGCTACCATGAATAAACGCGAGGAACTACTAAAAGATGCCAGGGGCTGGTTCAAACAATTGCTCCCGGTTATGTCGTTTGGGATTGATCCTTCAAGCAAAATATCGATAAAATTCAACTGGGAGGAAGCCAAAAAACATCGGGATGAAATCATCAATCTTCCTGAAATTATAGCGAAAAAAAAGAAATTGAGGATCGTCGTCTGCCTGGATGAATTCCAGAATATTGCAAGATTTCCGGAAAACCTTTCCATCGAGAATGAACTCAGATCCTGTTGGCAGCATCATCAAAATGTGACCTATTGCCTTTTCGGAAGCAAACGGCATATGATGCTGGAGCTATTTAACCAGTCGGAGCGTCCGTTTTACCGCTTTGGCGACATGATCCTTCTGGAAAAAATCGCAACTGCAGAATGGATTCCATTTATTATTGACCGGTTTTCAGAATGCGGCAAAACAATTTCCAGGGAACATGCTGAATTCATCATCCGGTTGATGAAAAATCATCCTTATTATATTCAGATGTATTGCGATTATACTTGGACTTTGACGTCTGATCTGGTTAATAAGGAAATTCTTGATAGGGCTTTAGAAGAGATGATTGACCACACATCCTTTCTGTTTCAGGAAGATCTGGAAAGCCTCAGTATTACCCAGTTAAACCTAATTAAAGCTATTTCGGCCGGGGAAAATCAATTTACTGCGAAGGCGGTCATGGACAAATACAGGCTCGGAACACCGCATAATGTTGTAAAGAATAAAGAGGTGTTACGATTTAAGGATATTCTGGATACCCAAGGAAACCAACTTTCTTTCCTGGATCCGTTGTTTGAGATCTGGTTGAAAAAAATGTTCTGAATCAAACTAATTATTACAGATTAAACCTATGAAACCATCTCTTCCAATCCTCCTTCTTGCCGCATTCCTGGCAATATTTTTTCCAGAATATCGGGTCATGGCCCAAGGACCTGTCTATCAGGTCTCAAACGGCAATCTGACTGCAACGGTCACATCTCAAGGGATTCAATCTATCACGATAGGATCCGGAAAACGGAATTATCCAGTCGAGGCCAACACCCAGCTCGAAGGATGCAAAACGGTTGGCCGGATAGGAACGAAAGTATTGCCCGGAGGGGGGATCGAGCTGACCCGAAACCTGATCAGGGAGAAAACAAAAGAACGCTGCACCCTGGCCGAACGCTTTCTGCCGGCCGGTGAAACCATTCTCTGGGAAATCGAAATCCGTGGAGCGGGTGAACCCTGGACCACGCAAATCCAGTCGGGCATTCGATGGCCGGCAACGATAGAGTCCCGTTTTTGGGCACCCTGGAGCGATCCGCGATTGGGAAGAAAGGAATCATCCCCAGCCGGAACACCGATTCAGCAGCAGCTTTCTATCCCTGCCCTTGCATTCAACTGGGGCGATCCGCTCCTTCCGCATATTTTCGTTGATGACACCCTCTGGTACGGTGCACCCTATTTCCGGTATGAAGAACCACATGTGATTTATATTCCCTTCCAGGGCGATCTGATCTGTATCCCGATGGTATCGGTCATCGAACGGAATTCCGATATCGGTTTGAGCCTTGTACTTGATCCTAATGATGAGATGCTTGATCTCACACTGACGACTTCCGACGACGGTGCTCTCACTTTCAACCGGATCTATAACCGCATATCAGCGGACCATCCTTTGCACTTTTCGATGAATCTGGTGGCCCATGAGGCCGACTGGCGCGGTGGGCTCCGGTGGATGAGCAGGCAATATCCTGATTTCTTTAACCCGGTTATTACAAAGGCGAATGATATGGCCGGAACCAGCGCCTATTCGAATTTCAATACTGGTTTCGATGCAGACAAAATGAAGAAGATGGCCTTCACCACCAACTGGCAGGCCAGCTTTGATTTTCCATATATGGGCATGTTTATCCCTCCGGTTGAAGAAAATGAGAAATGGATCCGCTTCGGCGGCGATACCACCTCGATTGCCGGGATGCGTGATTACGCCCGGAAGATGAAAAAAATGGGATTCTATGTACTCAACTATTTTAATGTCACCGAGTTCGGCACCCGGATGGAAAGACCAGTTCCTCCCCGTAAAACACAGGACGATAAGGAGATATGGAAAGATCCGAATGATTTCTTCTATTACAGACTGCCCGAATCCTGGCTGCCGGTTCCCGGCCGGGTGCTGAAGGATTCTGTTTTTTTCCACCGTCAGACGCTCCCGGGAGGAACCCACCTGACCTGGGAAGGAGGAATCGTAACGGATCCGGGTGAACCGGTCTATAGGGAGTTTCTCCTCGATCAGGCCCGCAAGCACGTGAAATACCTGCCTGAAGCATCGGGTATTGCCATCGACCGGATGGACTGGCTCCGAATGTATAATGAAAACCGCGACGATGGGATCACCTGGTTCATCGACAGGCCGGCAAGGTCACTGATCACCTCCTGGAAAGTCCTCATGAATGAGCTGGCACCGATCATGCACGATGCCGGCAAGAGCATCTTTGTCAATAATCATGTGAAACGAATTGATCTGCTGAAAAATACCGAGGGGATCTTCGATGAGTTCACCTATGCCGGTGCTCCGCTGAACACAACGGCGCTGATGTGTATCAATAAACCTGCGCTGGGCTGGACTTCTGATAGTTCGAATATCCGAAAAGAGGGTCCCGATGCGTTTTTCCAGAAGTACCTCTATATGGGCGTATACCCGATGGCTCCCTTCCGGGGCAACGACCACAGTATCCTTCCGGATGACTGGACCGACCAGCAATATCTCGATTACGGACCGCTGATGGCCGCTATGCGGGGCAAAAAGTGGGTCCTGGAGCCTCATTGTCTTGAGGTGGAGAACGGAGTTGCCAAGGCTAACCTATTCGAGGTACCAGGCGGATATGTGATCCCAGTGGTATTCGGTCCCTCCGGATCAACCGTAACCCTCAGTATACGGAACATACCCGGATTGTCCGCTGTCAAATGCGAAGCTCTCTATCCGGGAACCGACAAAGCATCTCAATTGGAATCCTCTTTCACCAATGGTATGTTGCAGATCAAGGTCCCTCTGATCCGGGGCTGTGCAATGGTCAGAATAATCCGAATGATATCGGATCCGCCCAAACCCAACGGTCCGCTGCCCAGTGCTGCCCAGCTAAAGTGGCATCAATCAGAACTATTTGGACTGGTTCACTTCTCTACCACCACCTATGCCAACCTGGAGTGGGGTTATGGAAATGAGCCGGCTGCCAATTTCAACCCGAAAGATTTCAATGCCGTTCAGATCGCAGCCGCAGCAAAGGCCGGCGGACTGAAAGGCCTGATACTCGTAACCAAGCATCATTGCGGCTTCTGCCTGTGGCCATCGAAATATAATGATTCCTATTCGGTTAAAAACTCGCCATGGAAGGACGGCAAAGGCGACATGGTGAAAGAATATGCCGATGCCTGTAAAAAATATGGACTTAAGTTCGGGGTGTATCTGTCTCCCTGGGACCGCAACCACAAGGATTATGGCAGGCCGGAATATATCACCTACTATTTGAATCAGCTTCGGGAATTGCTCACTAATTATGGTCCGATTTATGAAGTCTGGCTCGATGGCGCTAACGGCGGTGATGGATGGTACGGGGGCACAAAAGAAACAAGGACCATCGATAAAAACTCCTATTATCCATTCGATAAAATCTTTGCCATGGTTAGGGAATTGCAGCCCAATGCCTGTATTTTCAGCGATATCGGTCCGGGTACCCGATGGGTGGGCAACGAGTCGGGAATGGCAAGCGACACCTGCTGGGCCACCTTTACCCCGAAAAACCGAGACGATGAGCGTCTGCCGGCAACTCCTGGAAATACCAAATACGAGGAAGGAGAATCGGGCCACCGCAACGGCAAGTTCTGGATCCCGGCCGAATCCGATTTTCCGCTGCGCAGCGGCTGGTTCTATCATCCTAAGGAGCACCCGAAAACTCCCGATAACCTCTGGAAAGTTTATCTGGAATCGGTTGGCCGCGGTGCCGCCATGAACATCGGATTGGCCCCGGATACCCGCGGGTTGCTTTGTGATGAAGATGTTAAAGCATTGGAAGGTTTCGGCAGGATTTTGTCCGGGACCTTCCGTACCAATCTGGCCGCAAAGGCCAGGATCACTGCCGGAAATATCCGGAATAACGATCCAATGTTTGGCATCGCCCATCTCACCGACAGCAATCCCGATACCTACTGGGCCACAAACGATGCCGTCACCAACTGCGGTATCGTTTTCGATTTTCCGGAACCAGTCACCTTTGATATCGTTCGATTCCGCGAATATCTTCCTTTGGGCCAAAGGGTTGAAGGATGGGAGATCGATACCTGGACCGGAAGTGCCTGGAAACTTTTATCCCAAGGCGCCTCCATTGGTTCCTGCCGGATCGTGCAAACAGAACCGGTAACCACCATCAAAGTCCGCTTCCGGGTCACGAAATCGTCCGTCTGCCCGGCCATCTCAGAGTTCGGTCTCTATCTCAAATCCTCCGGGATCGATCCCGACCAACAGGCCCAAGAGGAGATCATGACCTCCATGCAACAGTCGCAGGACTACTGGAACGCCGGCAACCTCGAGGGGTTCATGCATAATTACTGGCACTCGGATTCTTTAAAATTTATCGGCAAAACCGGGATCACTTACGGCTGGGATGCCACGCTGAAAAGATACCAGACGAACTATCCGGATAAATCCAAACAGGGAACCCTGAAATTCGATTTCATTCATCTGGAAAAAATCAGTCCGGATGCATGGTTCCAGGTCGGAAAGTACACTCTGGTCCGGGGAAAAGAGACCTTATCCGGGCACTTTACGCTGCTGTGGAGGATGATTAACGGGCAGTGGCGGATTGTTGCGGATCATTCGAGCTAAAATGAACATTAAGAATCTATTCCATAGCATGTTGCCATTTCTCCTCTGTGACCCTCTGTGGTTCTCTGTACACCTCTGTGTAAGAAAAAAAATTACACGGAGAGCCACGGAGAACCACGGAGAACCACAGAAAGCTTCAGAAAGCCAATGAAGTCCTAAGAAGTTCGAGGGAGGCAAGTTTAAAAGAATCTCTCAGTATGGGACAAATGACTCCAAATCGGAAAAAATTCATATCAGGCAGGGAAAACGATAATTTTAATGTTCTCTGACTTTGAAGAAAATGACAAATGGATTATCATTTTCTTTAACCTTTATGTCTATATACTAAACTACTGTCATGTCAATGTTAATATGACGTAATAATTAATCGTATCTTAGCCCAAAAAAGGCTATGAACATTTACAAGGTTACTCTGACAAAGGAAGAACGAGATGAATTGACTGAAATGACCAGAACCGGAACTCATGCTGCAAGAAGGATTATTCATGCACTAATTCTGTTGAATGTTGATCGGGGTCCCAATACTCCGGAAAACCAGATCAATGAAGACATCTGTAAGGTTTTGAAGATCGGGATGCGAACTATTGACCGGGTAAAGAAGCGGTTTGTTGAGGAAGGGCTTGAGGCGGCTTTAAAGATGGCACCTACTACCCGGGTATATGATCAGTTGGTGGATGGAGACATGGAAGCTCACCTGATTGCGCTGGCTTGTGGTGAACCTCCAGAAGGTTACGCCCGTTGGTCCTTGCGACTATTGGCAGATAAGCTGGTAGAACAACGAATTGCGGATACTATTTCATACGAAACGGTGCGGCGCACGCTAAAAAAAACGAACTTAAGCCTTGGAAAGTAGTCGGTTGGGTTATTCCTGCCAAGGGAAACGCAGAGTTTGTAGCAGCCATGGAAAAGGTTTTGGATGTTTACAGGAGAGCTTATAATCCAATGAGACCGGTAGTTTGCATGGATGAATCGCCCAAACAGTTGCTTGGTGAGACACGTGTTGCGATACCCATGAGTAAAGGGCATGCCCGTAAATGTGATTATGAATACGAACGTTTAGGGGTTTGTAATATTTTTCTTGCCAATGAACCGTTGGCCGGATTCCGAACAGTGAAAATCACCGAAAGCAAGTGCAAGGTTGATTGGGCTGAGTTCATCAAGGAAATCGCTGACGAACATTATCCGAAAGCTGAACTCATCACTTTGGTTATGGACAACTTTGGAACCCATACCCCTGGCGCATTATACGAGCGGTATGAACCGGAAGAGGCCAAACGGATATTGGATCGGTTTGAGTTTGTTTTTACCCCAAAACATGGGAGCTGGCTCGATATGGCTGAGATTGAACTTAACGTACTGAATAATCAATGCTTAGGATGCAGAATTGAAACCATTGAAAAAGCCAGGAAAGAAGTTCAGGCATGGGAGAAAGCTCGCAATGGATTCACTAAAAAAATTAATTGGCAATTCACCACCGAAAAGGCTCGAATCAAATTGAAAAAACTTTATCCGTCATATGATCGTTGACGTGACACTACTCCCCATTTCCTGACCACGGATCAACAAATATAAGTTTAATTTCATTTTCATTTCCCTAATGTTTTTTCTTTCTAAATACTCTTCATCCGGCACCAGCATCTTTCAAGGCGCCTGTGGACGAAACTGTAGAAATGTCAACTTTCACCTTCAAGAAGCATAATCATCTGTTCCTTGTACCCTTGTTAAAAACAGTGATTTGCGATATATAATTGCTGGCCAAACTGATCGGCGGTGGTTGGCATTATTACTGTTTCATCCACTCTACTGCTGAAACAGCGGTAGTTAATTTTATTCGTCATACATTCAGTAACTTATATTACCTCTGCGAAAATTCTACCAAATTTGGGGTTACCTTTTGATCTGCTTATGGATTAACAGATATCCGCTAGTCTTTGCAGATTTTCTTTTACTCACTAATTGACAAGTGCCATGGCACCAAATCGGTTCATTAGATTTAGCCAGATTCGCTGTTAGTTCCGCAAGTCCAGCCCAGCGAATCCAGCGATAACCAGAAAAGTTTTGTTCTTTGGCTGATCGAGGTTTTTAAATAGCCCGTGTTCCTTGATTTCCGCGAAAGGACATGTCCGGAGCTGGTAGGAGAAAACGATTAATTATTTTCATATGAAACGCAAATTATTTTTAACGACTATCCTTTTGACCTTTTGTGGCTTTGGTTTGCTGACCCTAAGTTCCTCTATTCCTGCTCCAGATTATTCGATTGCCAGAGTTTATTGGTTTGATGGTTTAACTTGTGATGCTGAAGTCCACGTTGATGGATATCTTTATGGAGGGGGAACAGGTTCCGAATCCTTTACAGCCACTTATTCGGGCAGCGTCGGAAGCCCGAATCCTCATAAAGATTATAACCTTGAGAATGCTTATACTTGGGGAACTATTCATATTTCCTATTATTACGTAAAAAATGGCCAAACAATACACTATACTAATTATTGGCAATTTAGTAAAACCTCTCAAGAAGCATTCGATCAACTGATTGAGATTCCTGTTTGCAAATATCCAGAAGAGTAACGCGATGAATAGCGTTGATCATTAATTTTTTTTAGAATACTCGGGGAACCTTGCTTCCCCGAGTATTTTATCTTTGTCCTCATGAGAAAACTTGGAATCATTATAATTCTTGTTATTTGTAGTTGCGAAACAGAATTCTACCCTTATGATGCTTCGGTCAAACCGATTCCAATTGTTTTTGGCATGATTGATACCAATGATTCAATACATTCTATTCGACTCACAAAAACCTTTAGTGGAACGGAGAATGCTTACAAACTTGCAAAAGACACATTGAACCTTTTATACGACTCGGTTAGAATGATCATCGAATGTCTGGATGGCAATTTAAAAGTTATTGATTCTCTGATTTTTCACAAAACCTATTTTATCCCTCCATCTTCAGGAATCTTCAATACGGGTAAAGGCTGGTATTATGTTTCGACCGATAAATTTCCTTCGGCCGATTCTTTTGTACTCTTCAGACTCAAAGTCTGGATTTACGATTCTGGTGATACCATAGTCTCACGCAATATTTATACATATAGTACTAGTGATAGGACTCAAATACTGTCACCTTCCAAAATCTCACAATACATTTCCGTGTACAATGAAAGTGTTACCACGATTGCGTATAGAGGTCATGATATATGTGGGATAAAACTTCGTTTGCACTATTTTGAAATAAGAAATGATACTAAAACTGATAAAAGTATTGAAGAGTTTTGGTTAGATACAAATGGATCCGGGGCATTTCGCCTTACTCCTGCTAGGTTATTCATGTTTATAAGAAATACCATTCCCGAAAATCCGGATGTCGATTTTCGAATTTTTAGTGGCTTAGATATTTTTTCATATGCAGCACCAAAGGCATTCGTTATTTACAATCAACTGTTTAATACAGACAGAAGCTTTTATTCAGATATTACCTTTTTTGAAACACCTTACAGCGATATTACCAATGGATATGGGTTGTTTTACGAGTACACAAAAGATTCAATTATCAGTTTAAAGTTTGATGAAAAGACTTTGGATTCTTTGGCTTCCGGTCAATATACTAAGAAACTGAAGTTCGTTTCTTACCAATAAACACTCCCTGCGCTATTGGAAATTGTTATATTCAGCCTACAGTACTGATCAGCATGAATTATTCTCCACAACAAATTATTCAGCCGATGGTTTTTTCTACTCCCCATTTTTAAACTACTGCTGGTCAAATTTAAGTTTCAATTCCGGGCATCCTTTTCCACTTCCCACTCGATTTTTGAAATTGAACAAGTTGCTCCGGTTCAACCAATCCATAAAATGTACCATCATTCTTAATACCCCAAATTATACAATCAGGCATCAATCCAGAGTCAAAACAATCATTGAGGCAATAAATTGCTTTGTTCTTTATTGATTGAAAGAAAGTAAGAAGCTTCATATTATTTTCAGTTATGAATATCAGAAAATCATCCGTTTTGAAAAAGCTATAGATACACCCGACTCGTTTCCCTTGGTTAATCTGGTCTCTCAATTCAACACTGGAAAGTGTTGCTAATTCCTTCGATGAAAAATTATACTTTCCAAAATTTAAAATATATCGGATACTTTCGTTGTCTCCAATTAATTTATAGACGTTGTAATTCCAGGGAGCAACAAATAAAACTTCACTGTTATTAATCCATACCGGACAATAAGAATCATCGAAATCAAGTTTAAATTTGACAATATTATTTAGAACATCAATTAAATCAATCGGTTCTAATATCAATCCAGAAGGCGCTCAAGTCAAATATTTGTGTCTACAAGATATCTTGCTTTTGTCGCCAATCAAGTGCTTTTTTCTGCAATTCAAGTGCTGAAAACTTTATATTTTTTAATCCTCCAGCCCAATTCTGTTTTAATTTTTTAGGTTTCTTGATTAATCTTTTATTGCTATCATAATACAAAGATAATTAAAAATGATCTGAAGAAAATTGCTTTCCACGTGACTTTTTTGAACTGTTGACCACACCAAAGCAAAAGCCGGGACTTTACACTGCACCCCGGGAGAACTTTAATCAGCGTCAAATATTCTGTCCAGGTCACAGTTCCGGTACTGATTCAGCAAGCGGAATGCTACCGGTGTATGCGTACAGACTGTGTGTACGTTACGCGAAGGTCATTCCGGAATTCTGTCGGAATCCTGCAGTTAAAACCCATTGTGGCCGTTATTAATAATAATCAGCCATACGCGGGTTGACAACATTGTTATAAATCGATCCAAAGGTATAACGGAGCCCGAATTTCAGATTAAATTCATATTGCGAGGCAAACTGCTGTTGACGAAGCAAGATTTCTTCCGGGGTAGCTCCGGATTTGGGCAACGATAACTGGTCGTGGATCAGGGCTGCCTTACCTTCAATAGTAAAAGAAAGTCCTTTGACTATCCTAAGGTACATTCCGGCTCCAAAATTTAAACTGTTTTTTGACCAATCATGAAGATAGTTTGACCACAGAAGCGAGCTGGAGATGCTTCCCCACGGTTGACGAAACTGAAAAGCTATTGATATCTGCTGGCGAAAAAGCCCTTCTTCAATTTTATTATAGAGAGTCGTATCCCGGTAATAATTATATCCGTATCCAGCCCGATATTGAAAAACCATTTGCTTGCGGTTTGACTCTGCATAATTAAAATAATTATATTCAATCGCCGGATAGAATGTCCAACTAAATCGATTATTTGAATATGAATCCGTTAAGATATTCGCTCTTTCTCCGATCGACCAATGATTACCCAGGCTTTTTACAGTTAAATTACTAAGGTAGGCACCGTATCTATAAGATAATATGATGGTATCTTCCAGTATATAAGTTGTTCGATTACTATAATAATTACTGTGCAAGTCAACCTTCCAATCCGGAGTAATCTTGGTAGCGGATACTCCGGATCCCAATTGAAGGCTGGAATAAGTTTCCTGTTTAATATAATTTCCTTCCAACCCCAAATCATAAACCCAGCTTTTCCATTGGTCTTCAACAATATTCTGGCCATTCTCAACGCTATCCTTAAGATCATAAGTAATATTGAGATGACTGGCCAACGGAGTATTTGCCACGTATTTCATTAAACCTAAGGCGATCATCCTGGTATATCCCTTCCTGGTTAAATCGTCTGTTTCATCCGGTGATGATGTATAAACAACCCTTTCATCCTGGCCTTCAAATTTATTCTGCCCGATCAGAGCAACCTGGTATTCGATGCCACCCGATCCGGTCGATTGCCTGGTAACCAGAATATGCACTTCAGATTCTTTGGAATCGCGGACATAATTTACATATGGAATCTCTCTGCGGATAAAATCAATGTCGCACATAGAGCAATTCATAAAAACCCGGATTGCTTGTTCTCTAAGATTTACATTGTTTTTGATCACCTGCCCATGGACATTCAGTGCTCCTAAAAAAAATAGCAAAACGAAGGAGATCAGATTCGCATTTTTCATAATCATGGGATTTGGTTGGAATATTTCACTGAAAACATCTTGATTACCATTGCGTCCTGCTGTGCCAGCGAAGCCCTGAGTGACTTCGGAATGGAAACCACCAGCCCATCAGGGCCGAAATCAAAATAAAAGATTTAGTGTAACGGTTCATGGTATAGTTAATTATAGATACGAAAATAGCCATTTTTTGTCGGTTGTCAAGTAGGAATCGTGAAGCGAAATGGGTGATGCGAAGTGCCCTTGGGAGCGTCACCTTCTTTCCCTGGGTGTGGGTGTGGCATAATTCCAAAAAAGTTGCCAACTTTATAGAGTTGCCAACTCTAATTCTGATGAAACCAAACCTATTGATTCTATTTTCCTTCCTGTCCTTAAGCCTCCTCTCCGCCCAGGCCCAAAACACCGCAGCCTTCGACTATTTCGCCAACAACTGGAATGTAGTCGGATTAAAAGACTACCAGCGGGGGGCGCGCATCAGCCCTGAAAACACGGTTTATCTGGATGAATCAAACGGGGTCGTTGAGATCCGGTTTGGGGTGAATCTTACCCTGCTCAGCCGGAAACAGGGGAAACTGGCTTATGACGGATGGATGCCGATTATGCTGGTGAATGCGGAAGACAGCGGGATCCGGTATGATTTCACTATCTGGGCTACCCCTATGCCGGATGTGAAAGACTGGCAGAAAGCGTTCGACTGGCCCACGGAGAGCGAGAACTTTACCGTCTGGATCCGGTACAAAGTAACCAATATCTCGGCCATTCCGGCGAAGGCAAAGTTGTATATCCGGATAAACCCCAAGGGATCTGCAGGCACCCATTATGTGGATATGCTGCTGAAACCGGGCGAATCCCTCGAACAGGCTGCCCGTTATCCGTTTTATCCGGTTAAGGATCCCCTGGCGTTACTTCAGGTTGATTATCACATCTGGCTTCAAAGGACCATCGATTATTGGCAGGGGATGAAAAAGTCGGTTGCCTCCATAGAGGTTCCGGATAAAATGGCTACCGATGCGCTGAAGGCAGCACATGTTTGCCAGATGATTGCCAACGATCTGGGCGAAGTGCGCGGCGGTGAAGGGTTTTACGATGAATTCTATATCCGCGACGGCGCTTACCAGGTGATGGAGCTGGAGGAGGCCGGAATGTGGGAGGCTGCCCGGAAATCGATAGAATTATACCTTCCCCGCCAGCGGGAAGATGGCCGGTTCGAATCACAGGCCGGTCAGTTCGATGCCAACGGCCAGGCCCTATGGGTTTTATGGCAATACTACAAGATGTCGGCCGACCGTGCTTTTCTCGAACGTGTCTATCCCGCTATGCGAAGGGCCGTCGACTGGACGATCAAAACCCTTAAGGAAACGCAGAATGATCCGGAATTTCCCGGCCTGCTGCCCAAGGCTCTGGCCGACGGCGAATATCTGTGGGAAGGAAAGAACCATATCGTCGGATATGATTTTTGGAACCTCCGCGGGATGCTGGTCACAGCTGATGCCGCCCGGATCCTGGGCAAAACTGATGAGGTTACCGAACTGATGAAACTGGCAGATCAATACCGGACTGCCATTGATGCCGCGATGAAAAAGAACGGACTCGGCCATTTTCCGCCGAGCTGGGAACTTGTCGGCACTCACTGGGGCAATACCGAAACCCTCTGGCCAACACCGATTTACCAAAAAACCGATTCGAGGGTATCGGGACTAATCGATTTTCTCCGGAAGGATTTTGCAGGTGGTTATGTGGAAGGAACCATCCGATGGATGGGCCTGCCCGATGTGATCCATCCCTACATGGGGGCCTATACCACGATGGCCGATTTAAGCCTGGGCAATGATGAGCGTGTAGTGCAGGACTTTTACTGGTACCTCCTCCACTCCACGGCAGCCCATGCGTTTCCCGAGGGGATCTTTTATAAGAAGCAGACCGCCTGGGGCAACACGATCCCGCATGTAACCGGTGCCTGCAATTATGCGATCATGTTGCGCCACATGCTGGTTCATGAAGAGGGCAACGAGCTGCATCTGCTGAAGGCTGTACCCGACTGGTGGCTGGCCGATGGTGAGCAGATCCGGATCGAAAAGCTGCCTACCTGGTTTGGCAACCTGTCGCTCATCATAACCGGCACGGCTAAAGGTGTTGAAGTGAAGTTTGATGGCCCGGTCCGGGAAAAACCCGCCCTTATAATCCTCCATCTCCCGGAAAATCGGCCGCTGATCAATGCTATACCGGGCGTTAACGTTGAAACCCGTAAGCCCCAGTCCATCCGCTGGGACTTCGATAAGGTAGTCGGTATGTACCATAAAAAAGAGTTGACAACTCTAAAATAAATGACCCGCCGCGAACGATTAATGGCTACCCTGCAGGGTAAACCGGTTGACAGGCCTGCCGTCTGTTTCTATGAAATAAACGGATATGATGAAAATCCGAATGATCCGGATCCGTTCAATATCTTTTCGCATCCATCGTGGAAACCATTGCTCGATCTGACCCGGGAGAAAACCGATCGGATTGTCATGCGCGGTGTGGCTTTCAAAGAGATTGCCCCTGATCCGATCGGGCACATTGCCAAGGATGAAACCACGATTCGAAACGGGAGCCGGTTTATCAGTCGGACGGTAAAGGCGGGAAGGCGCATCCTGACTATGAAAACCCGGCAGGATCCGGATATCAATACCATCTGGACTACCGAACCTTTGCTGAAAGACGTTCATGATCTCGATACTTTTCTGGAGCTCCCGGTTTTCGGGGCGGGAGAAACCGTTGATGCAACTGCCTTTTTGAAAGCTGAATCTGACATCAGCGATACCGGCCTGGTCATGATTGATACCCCCGATCCGCTCTGCCTCGCGGCACTCCTGTTCGACATGAGCAATTACACGATGATCGCCCTCACGGAGCAAGCGCGTTTTCGCCGGCTACTGGAGCGGTTTTCTGATGTACTGATCACCAAAACCCGGGAGGTTGCCCACTTGTTACCCGGCAGGCTGTGGCGCATCTACGGTCCGGAATTCGCCTCCCCACCCTACCTGCCGCCATCGCTGTTCCGCAAATATGTCTGCCGGTATGTCGGCCCGATGATCGACATTATCCATCAATCAGGCGGATATGCCAGAATCCATTGCCATGGCAACATCCGCGACATTCTCGGTGATATTGTGGCCATGGGCGCTGATGCCATCGACCCGATCGAACCACCGCCCCAGGGCGATATTGAACTGGGGTATGTCCGGGAAAAATATGGTGACCGGCTGGTCCTGTTTGGCAATCTTGAATGTGCTGATATTGAAAATCTTCCGACCCCTGAATTTGAAAAAAAGATCAGACGTGCCCTCAATGAAGGTACCTCCGGCTCCGGCCGCGGCTTCGTCCTGATGCCCTCCGCATCGCCCTATGGCAGGGTATTGGGAGACCAGGCGTTAGAGAATTACCGGGCGATGGTGAGGCTGTCAGATTCGAAGACCAATTCTGAATTCTGCATTCGCCCCGGCCTTCGCCTGGGTGACAAGTGCTCCTGTCATCCCCGCGAAAGCGCTGTGCTGTCATCCCCGCGAAAACGGGGACCTTTTGACGCTACTCCGAGTCCTGCACCTTTGTTATCCAATTAACATCAAGCTACAAAATCACTTATCGAGATATGTTGTAAATTGGCGCGCAAATACCCGATCTATGAAATTACCCAAATCCGTTAATAACCGGCTCTCCATGACAGGTGCCATTGTGGCTTTTGTCAGCCTGATGTTTATCCTGTTCTTCTACACCCTAAGCATTTTCTATCAGCAGGGAAGTTCCTATCTGGGTCTCTTTACCTATATCATTCTTCCTGCATTTCTGATACTCGGACTGATCCTGATCCCGATCGGAATGATTTTAAAGATGCAGAGAATGAAACGCGGTGTCGAACCTCTTGAGGGAAAACTCTGGATGATCGACTTCACCGACAGGCGTCACCGGAATGCCACTTTGGTTTTTGCTTTTGGAACCGTTGTTTTGGTATTTCTAACCGGTATTGGAAGTTACGAAGCATTTAATTATAGCGAATCGGTCAAGTTCTGCGGCATCACCTGTCATAAAGTGATGGAACCCGAACATACCGCCTACCAAAATTCAGAACATGCAAATGTAAAGTGCGTGGAGTGCCATGTTGGAGAAGGTGCCGGGTGGTATGTGAGATCCAAACTTTCCGGGCTCCGCCAGGTTTGGGCAGTTACGACCAACAGCTACCCACATCCTATCCAAACCCCGATCGCCAATTTGCGACCGGCCCGTGAAACCTGCGAAAAATGCCATTGGCCCGAGAAATTCTATTCCGCTAAAATGGTATCAGAAAAACATTATCTCGCAGATTCAGCCAATACAGAATGGGACATCGATCTCCGGATGAAAATTGCTGCATCGCACAGCGCCTTGGGTAACTCTGCCGGGATTCACTGGCACATCAATCCGAATATCAAAATTGAATATATCGATCCGGCCAACGACCGCGAGGCTTTACCCTGGGTGCGAAGTATAAACAAACTAACCGGTGACACCACCCTTTTCCAGGATACCGAAGCCCCGATCACCGATTCCGCCCTTCGTGTCGCCATACCGCGTACCATGGACTGCATGGACTGCCATACCCGCCCATCCCATAAATACCGTTCTCCCAGCGTGTTCATTGATAATGGTATTTCATCCGGTGATATTCCGGTAACCCTGCCAATGATCAAGAAAGTAGCAATGGATATCCTGACTCCTGCCTGGGAAAACCGTCAGATCGCGCATGACACGATCCGGAAATATGTTGAAACCTTTTATAAAAACACCTATCCCGATATTTTAGCCAATCATAAACCAGATATTGAAAAGGCGATAACAGGCATGATATCAGGCTATTCCAAAAATATTTTCCCGGAGATGAAGGCCACCTGGGAAGCTTATCCCGATCATATCGGACATATTGATGCGGGCGGATGCTTCAGGTGCCATAACGGTAAACATTCCAGCTCATCCGGCAAGGTGATCTCACGTGATTGTAACCTCTGTCATAACATTATGACTCAAGGCACCCCCGGCCAAGAAGAAATCGCCCCATTCAACGGAGCCCTCGAATTCAAGCATCCGGTGGATATCGATAACGCATGGAAGGAGATGGCGTGCGCCGAGTGCCACAAAAAGCTTTACTAAGGCTCAGGGCTCAAGGCTCAAGGCTCAAGTAAGGAATAAGTAATAAACAAGAAAGGCTGAAGTGGCTCACCCGCCCTTCAGCCTTTGTCCATCTTTATACTTTTCCCCTACTTGAGCCTTGAGCCTTGAGCCTTGAGCCTTCCTTCATCCTCCTACTGCCGCAATGAGCCCATATTCTCCGAAAATCCTGATAGCCATTTCGATGTCCCCGACAGCCGGTTCTTCCATTTCTCCATTGTTGTATTCCTGGCCGAGCTTGTCGTATTTGTGGATGGCAACATTATGGTAGGGAAGCAGGCTGACCAACTTCTTTTCGCCTGGCAGGGAGGCAACAAATTCAGCAGATTGCCGGATGTTGCCGTTATCGGCATTCACTCCTTTAATTAACGGTATCCGGATATTGATGTTGGCACCCGTATCAGCCAGGATTTTGAGATTTTCCAGAATCTTATCGTTAGTTACCCCGGTGAACTTTTTATGTCTTTCCGGATCCATCATCTTCAGATCATACAGGAACAGATCGGTCCGTTTTGCAACTTCAAGCAAGGTTTCTGTTTTGCTTAAGCCCGCGGTATCAACCGCCCGGTGGATCCCTTCCTTACCGCATGCATCGAGCAGTTCAATCAGGAAGTCCGACTGCATCATGGGTTCGCCTCCAGAAATGGTTACCCCGCCTTCCGATTGATCCATCATCACCGTTTCGCGGCGGATCACCTTCATGACCTCCTCCACCGTTACCGGTTTCCCCGACATCTCCGTAGCCTTCGCGGGACACACATCGGCACAGATGCCGCACAAATCGCAGGTATACGTATCGGTTTTAATCCCTTCAGATGTAAGCGTTAAGGCACCTTTTGGGCAATTCTCCACACACGTTCCGCACCCGATGCATTTCGCTTTCGAATACAGCTTTTGCACCCGCGGCGATATTCCCTCCGGATTATGGCACCATGCACAACTCAGCGGACAACCCTTCAAAAAAATGGTGATCCTTATGCCAGGTCCATCATTGATGCTGTAAGGCTTTGTATCGAAGATGAGTGCAGAGTGGTTATTCATGGTAGTGATGTGCTGATTAAAGAAAGCCATGAATTAGATGATGTGTTGATTTATTGATTTTGTTTGCCATAGTGTTTTTAAAAGAAAAGTACTTCATAACGATATTGAAAATATAATCACGATCCACGCTAATCTCTTATAATCAGCACATCTTAGAAGGCTTCGTTTTGAGTTCGATCGATTACTTCTTGTTGGAGATCTTCATTCATATCATTGAAGTAGTCGCTGTAACCGGCCATCCGTACGAGAAGATCCTTGTACTCTTCGGGATGTTTCTGGGCCATCTTAAGTGTAGCTGTATCCACAATATTGAACTGAACATGGTGGCCTCCGAGTGTAAAATAACTCCGGATGAGCTGTCCGAGTCGGGCAACATCCTGCTCGCGCTTCAACAGACCGGGCAGAAAGCGCAGGTTCAGCAACGTACCGCCCGATTTGGTCTGATCAAGCTTGGAGAGCGACCGGATAACGGCTGTCGGGCCATGAGTGTCGCATCCATGGGAGGGAGAAGTACCGTCGGAAATGGATTTACCCGCAAACCGGCCATTCGGCGTAGCTCCCATTACCTTGCCAAAATAGATATGACAGGTGGTAGAGAGCATATTCAGATGGAAAGTTTCCCCTTTGGTATTAGGCTTGCCGTCGATGGTTTTATACAGATCATTATAAACCCTTAAAGCAATGGAATCGGCATATTCATCATCATTACCGAAAAATGGGGTCCGGTTCAGAATGAATTGCCGCAGCTTCTCCTCACCTTTAAAATTCTTAGCCATAGCAGCCAGAATTTCATCCATGCTATGTGTCTTATCTTCAAACACATGCTTTTTGAGAGTGGTCATGCTATCCGTTACCGTGCCTAAACCGGTGCATTGTATATAATTGGTATTGTAACGCGGACCGCCATTGTAATAATCCCTGCCCTTTTTAATGCAATCATCGATCACCACGGAAAGGAACGGAGCCGGGGCGTATTTGGCAAACATCCGATCGATATAGTTACTTACCCTGACTTTTTGATCTACAATAAAATTGAGCTGTTTCAGGAAAGCCTGATAGAGTTCCTCGAAATCTTTAAAATCACGCGGATCCCCACAATCGATACCAGGCACCTTTCCGGTTACCGGATCGATACCGCGATTTAAAGTAACCTCAAGAACTTTGGGCACATTGAGATAGCCGGTCAGTAAAAAAGCTTCTTTACCAAATGCCCCCACCTCAATACATCCGCTACATCCTCCTTCGCGGGCATCAGTAATTGATTTTCCCATCCCGATCATCTCCATAATATAGGCTTCGGGATTGAAAACCGATGGATATCCGTGTCCCTGCCGGATCACGTGGCACGCTGCATTCAGAAACCGGTCGGGCGTTTTGGCACTGATATGCACCGAGTTGCCGGGCTGCAGGATATGGAGTTCCTCCACCACCTCAAGCAGGATATAGGAAACCTCGCTTACTCCATCCGATCCGTCGGGCTTAACTCCGCCAATGTTGATGTTGGTAAAATCGTTATAGGTACTGCTCTCGCGGGCAGTTATCCCAACTTTGGGGGGTGCCGGGTGGTTGTTCACCTTGATCCAGAAGCAGGAGATCAGCTCCTTGGCTTCGTCACGGGTCAATTTTCCTTCGGCAATCTCCCGTTCATAAAACGGAGCCAGGTGCTGATCGAAATGGCCCGGGTTCATGGCATCCCAGCCGTTCAGTTCGGTGATAATACCCAGATGCACAAACCAATACATCTGGATGGCTTCCCAAAAAGTCCGCGGGGCGTGGGACGGAACCCAGCGACACACTTCGGCTATCCTAAGTAGCTCCTCCTTTCTTTTCGGGTCTTTCTCTCTTTTCGCTCTCTTCCCGGCTATGTCAGCATGCCGATTGGCAAATACGATAACGGCATCACAAGAGATATCCATCGCTTTCAGCTCTTCGGCCTGATCAGTAGTTTCCGGATCATTCAGATAATCAAGTGAATCCAGCTGGATTTTGATCTCTTTTTTAAAGTCAAGCATTCCCTTGCGGTAGATTTTCCCGTCGAGAACGGTGTGCCCCGGGGCGCGCTGTTCCATAAATTCAGTAAACAAACCTGATTCGTAGGCCCTGCGCCACTCATCGGGCACATGGTTGAAGATCCGCTCACGCATGGTGCGTCCCTGCCAGTAAGGGATCACCTCTTTTTCGTAGATCCCCATATCCGCAGCATCCACGTGATATCTCTGCTGTTCACGGGTGTTCAATACGTGAAAATCCTCCACAGAATGGCAGTTTAATTCAGGGAAGGTAGGCACTGCTTTGGGTTTCGGACCGCGTTCACCAACGATCAGTTCATCTTCCCCGATATAGATCGTCTTTTTCTCACAATGATCCAGAAACTGCATGGCTCTCATAACCGGTACCGAATACTTGCCGTTATTGGCCTTGTAAAATGCCGTCTGATGCAATGCCCGCTCAATGGTGATCGACGGCCCGGTTTCAAAGCTGAGTTTCCGCAGTCGCTGAACCCGCTCGTTCATGCCCGGACCGATCGCATGCGGTTTCGGGATGTAAAAATTGCCCTCGGCGTTGGGCTGACGCTCGGGGAGGCTGGCAGGGGCGATAT
Organism: Porphyromonadaceae bacterium; assembly: GCA_007280905.1. Taxonomy (GTDB): domain Bacteria; phylum Bacteroidota; class Bacteroidia; order Bacteroidales; family UBA12481; genus UBA12481. Next base: position 24,351 of record QYQM01000147.1, read on the forward strand.
CTAGTTGAGACTGTTTCATCGTTGAATTAGATAAGTAAGTTAGGGAAAAGGTTCCCGCCTTCGCGGGAATGACAGAAGAAGTCAGACCATCAGGCAGTTGTAGAGGCAGCGGTAGGCCTTCAGAAGGGTGCTATGAAAAAAGGTTGCCATAACTGCTACAAAGGTAACTCATAATGGGGTAAATCAAATTGCACTGCGGCAATTTTTTTGAAAGCTACAATGGGAGAGCGTTAAGAACGTAAAGAATGAAAAGATCGTGAGAACGATCTCAACCATCTTATCGTCTTCACGTTCTTAACCTTCTCAACGATTTTGTTTATCTTTCCTGCATTAAACAAATCGTATTAACAATATGAAAAGATTTACTTCTGTGTTATTGGGTATTGCCTTGCTATTCAGCTTGTCAGCTAAGGCCGACGAGGGGATGTGGCTGCTTCCGCTGATCCAGAAACTGAATATCGGCAAGATGACCGAACTGGGCCTCCAGCTTTCGGCCGAGGATATTTACAGCGTGAACCATTCGAGCGTGAAAGATGCCATCCTGATCTTTGGCGGCGGTTGCACGGCTGAGGTCGTTTCACCTCAGGGACTCGTGCTGACCAACCACCATTGCGGGTATGGATCGATCCAGTACCATTCCACCGTGGAGCATGATTATCTCACCGATGGATTCTGGGCAATGAGCAAAGGGGAGGAACTGTCTACCCCTAACCTTTCTGTGACTTTTCTGGATTACATCCAGGATGTTACCGCCCGGATAAATGCCAAATTGACCGACGGAATGAGTGAAGCCGATCGTTCTGCTGCCATCCGCGATGAATCACAGAAAATCCAGTCGGAAATAAAAACCGATGAGTTCCATTCAGCTCGCGTTTCATCCTTTTTCGGTGGCAACCAATTCTTTTTGCTGGTTTATACCCAGTATCGTGATGTCCGCCTGGTTGGTGCTCCCCCGAGCTCAGTCGGTAAATTCGGTGCCGATACCGACAACTGGATGTGGCCCCGTCAAACCGGCGACTTTTCCGTTTTCCGCATCTATATGTCGCCCGATGGCAACCCCGCCGGCTATTCAAAAGACAATGTGCCTTTGAAACCCAAGCACTACCTGCCGGTTTCGGTAAAAGGAGTGAAAGAGGGCGATTTTACGATGATATTAGGTTATCCCGGAAGAACAACCCGCTACATGACCTCCTTTGAAGTGGAAGATGTGCTGAAGTACACACACCCGAACCGCATCAAAATCCGTGGTGCCAAACAGGAAATCATGCTGGCCGATATGCTGGCCGATCCGGAAGTTAAAATCCAGTATTCTTCAAAATACTCCGGTTCAACTAATTACTATAAAAAATCTATCGGTGAGTCTGCAGGTCTGAAACGCCTGAAAGTAGCCGACCGGAAAAAGGAATTGGAAGATCAGTTCACCAAATGGATCGCTCAGGATCCGGGTCTCCAGAAAAAATACGGCGATGCCTTGAGTCTCATAAAAACTTCAATCGAAGGTCGCGCTCCATATAATCATGTCAGTCAGTATTTTTCAGAATGTTTTAACCAGGGATCCGAAATCGTCGGATTGGCCGGTCGTCAGGGTGCGATGCTGAAAGGTCTGCTCGAAAGCGGTGCTGCAGCTAAAATCAAGGAAACTGCTCAAAACATGAAGAAAAACATCGGGGGATTCTATAAAGATTATAACATGCCTACCGATAAAAAGGTAACGGCCGCCCTGATGCTTATGTTTAAGCAGGATATCGACCCGGCCATGCAGCCGGATATCTATCAGCTGATTGATAAAAAATTCAAAGGAAGTACGGAATTATTTACCGAGAAAATGTTTGCTACTTCAATCTTTGCTGACCAGGCAAAATTCGAAGCTTTCCTCGACAACCCAAGCCTGAAGGTTCTCGAAAAGGACCTCGCCTATATCGCAGCCTCGTCGATCAACAAAAAAAGTGATGAGATCAGAGGCGAAATGGGAAAATTCATGTCCGATCTGGCTAAAGGCCAGCGCCTTTGGATCGACGGCCTGATGGCCATGGAGAAGGACCGGGTATTCTATCCGGATGCCAACTCTACCATGCGGTTGAGTTACGGCAGCGTGAAATCGTATGATCCGATGGACGCTGTTCATTATAAATATTTTACCACTCTCGACGGTGTGATGCAGAAGGAAGTCCCGGGCGACTGGGAATTCGATGTTCCGGCTAAACTTAAGGAACTCTACAAAGCCAAAGATTATGGCATATATGGCGAAGGCGGCGTGATGAAGATCGGTTTTATCTCCAATAACGATATCACAGGAGGTAACTCAGGCTCACCCGTTCTGAACGCCAAAGGCGAGCTCCTCGGACTAGCCTTCGATGGCAACTGGGAAGCCTTGAGCGGTGACATCGCTTTCGAACCCGATCTCCAACGCACTATCAGCGTGGATATCCGCTACGTTCTGTTCATCATGGACAAATACGCAGGCGCAAAACACCTCGTGGACGAAATGACGCTTACGTACTAAAAGGCACAAGGCTCAAGGCACAAGGCACAAGGCACAAGGCTCAAGGCTCAAGGCACAAGTAAGTATAAAGGAAAAAGGCTGAAGAGGTGATACACTTCAGCCTTTCGCCTTTACTTAAGCCTTGAGCCTTGTGCCTTTTTTCTACCTTTGTGCCATGAAAATCAATCTCGTCGATATCCTTTCCATCTTCATGGTGCTGTTCGCCGTGATCGATATTTTCGGCAGCATCCCGATTATTTTAAGCATTAAGCACAAAGGCGGAAAGATCAAGGCCGGTCAGGCTACCCTGGTTTCATTTGCCGTATTGCTGGCCTTTTTGATTGTCGGGGAAAAAATCCTGGGATTATTCGGTGTGGATGTCTCCTCCTTCGCTATTGCAGGTTCATTTATCATCTTTATCCTGGCCTTTGAGATGATCCTCGGACACGAATTCTTCAAGAATGACACACCCGAGGGAGCCTCAATCGTTCCCATCGCCTTTCCCCTGATTGCCGGTGCAGGTGCCATTACCACCCTGATCTCATTGCGTTCACAATACGATCACCTTAACATCATCATCGCCCTGATAATGAATATGATAGTGGTATATATAGTACTAAAGGCCACCTATCGGTTTGAACGCTTCCTCGGACCCACCGGTCTCATGATCGTGAAAAAGTTTTTCGGAATTATCCTTCTGGCAATCGCTATAAAGCTGTTCGTGGCTAATACCGGGATCAAAATAGGAGTGCACTAGGAGACACTGAAATCCATAGCTTTGTAAGGTTGAATCTTTATTGAGGAATCATGAAAAAACTTCATCCCTTTTTACTTGTCTTCTTTTTGAGCCTTGTGCCTTGCCCGGATGCCCGGAGTCAAACCAAATCCAACCACAAGTATGTGATCAGGATCCGTTCCGATCAGAAGCAAAGCATTGGATCACTTGCGGATATGAACCTCGACTACGTATCGGAGCACAAGGGGCAAACCACCGATGCAGTGGTATCAGCAGAAGAACTCGCAGAGATTTCCCTCCGTGGTTTTAAAACAGATATCCTTCCGATGGATCCCCCCGGAGTGAATGTTACCCAGTATCCCTCATACGATCAGGTGGTTGATCAGCTGAATTACTATGCTATCACCTACCCGCAGATTGTCAAACTGGATACACTCGGATACAGCGAGACCTGGCAGATGATGATTCCCGTTCTGAAGCTTTCGGATCATCCCGAACTCGAAGAGGATGAGCCGGCGATCCTGTTTGACGGACTTCATCACGCCAGGGAACCCGTAGGGATGGAGTGCACTCTGACCATCCTGGAACACCTGCTCCGGAATTATGGAAGCGATCCACGGGTCACCAACTGGGTGAATGATAATGAGATATGGTTTATCCCGATGATCAATCCGGAGGGATACAAATACCTGGTTGATAATAATCTTAGCAGTCCATGGTGGCGAAAGAATTTACATGATAACAATTCGAACGGTATCATTGACCAGGATTATGACGGGATTGATCTCAACCGGAACTACGACTGGGGTTGGATCACGGGCGGAAGTGGCGACCCGGCAAGCTGGGTTTACCGCGGGACTAACCCCTTCTCCGAAAGTGAAACAGAAGCCAAGCGCCAGTGGGCTCTGGTTCAGAAACCAGTGCTTTCCCTCACCTATCACTCCTATGGAGAACAAATCCTGTATAGCTGGCTCGATCGGCCATTATCTCCTGATAATAACCTGATTATAGAGATCGCCGACTCCATGTCTGTCCGCTTGCCACGGACCGGAGGTATCGGTAATTATTCGGTAGATCCCACGGAATGCACTACTGGTTATAGTCAATGCTGGATGTATGGCGAGATGGGTACCATCGAATATACTGTCGAAACTGCCAATGAGTTTGTGCCGCCTCTCACCGTTGGGATGCAGGTAGCCGGGGATAATCTCCAGGCCGCACTCTACCTGCTGGATCGGGTCAGGGGACCGGGCATTACCGGTCACATTTTCGATGGTAAATCGGGATTGCCGGTTTCAGCCCGGATCAAAATCATGCAACTGGCTGATCAACTGGTATCGCCCCGCATGAGCGATACCACCTACGGCCGGTATTACCGCCTCTTGCAGCCGGGTACTTATACAGTTCTTATCTCCAAAGTCGGATATGTAACACAGACTATTGAAACCGTGGTAGTTAATGAAAACAAACTAACTGAACTCAATGTGGTGCTCCAGCCGATCGCCTCCGGAATTGAAGAATACTCTACTGAACCGGGCCTGTCGGTTTGCACAGGTGCCCGGATTTATCCGAACCCGGCCAATCAGGAAGCAAATGTAGAATTCCAGCTATCAGTGGAATCCCCGGTGACAGTCAGGCTTATCGACCTGCTGGGCCGTGAAATCCGGACCCTTCATCAGGGCATTTTGCCTCCGGGAAGGCAATTAATCAGATGGAACGGCAAGTCTAATGAAGGAGCATCCGTAAAACCCGGCCTGTATATCTGTCTGATCGAAACCAAAGGCGGAACATCCAGGCTCAGCCTGATCAAACAATAAGCACATGAAGAAGACTAAGCTGGAGAGGTATTTCGATCAATACCGTAAAAACACGGTGGGCCACAACCTGACCTATTTTTCACCCTATGGCCGTAAACGAATGATCTATGCCGACTGGATTGCCAGCGGCAGGCTTTATCAACCGATCGAAGACCGGATGACCAGGGTGATCGGACCCTGGGTGGCCAATACCCACAGCGAGGCCAGCGAATCCGGGACTTTAATGACCAAGGCTTATCAATATGCCCTGCAGAAAATCAAGAAATCGGTCAACGCAGGTCCGAATGACGTGATACTCACCGCCGGAACAGGGATGACTACTGTGGTTAACAAACTGCAACGCATTCTAGGACTTCGCACCTGCGGCCGCCTTTCCGGAAAAGAGTGCCTGGAGCATGCCGAAAAACCGGTGGTCTTTATCACCCACATGGAGCATCACTCCAATCATATGTCGTGGTACGAATCAAATGTTGATGTAGTCATCCTCGATCCCGACCCAAATCTTCTCATCTCCCTCGATAATCTGAAGGCCAAGCTCGAGGAGTATAAAGACCGGGCCTTAAAGGTCGGAGCCTTTACAGCCTGTTCCAATGTCACCGGAATCGAGACTCCTTATCATCAGATGGCCAAAATCATGCATGAGCATGGCGGGATCTGCTTTATCGATTTTGCCGCTTCAGCACCGTACCTAGAGATCAACATGCATCCAGCTGACCCGCTGGAAAAAATCGATGGCATCTATTTTTCCCCGCACAAATTCCTCGGCGGTCCGGGCTCCTCTGGTGTACTGGTTTTTGATGCCTCCCTTTATAACAGTCAGACCCCGGATAATCCCGGCGGAGGAACAGTCGACTGGACCAATCCCTGGGGTGAGTACAAGTATATCGATGATATCGAACTCCGGGAAGATGGCGGCACCCCGGGCTTTCTGCAGGCTATGAGGGTAGCATTGGCCATGGAGTTAAAGGAAATTATGGGTATTGATAAAATCCGCGCCCGGGAGCAGGAATTGCTGGAAATCACTTTCCGCGAGATGTCGAAAATCCCTAATCTCCGCATCCTGGCTGAGAAAGTTAAAGATCGGCTTGGTATTGTATCATTTTATATTGAAGGTATTCATTTTAATTTGGTTGTTAAGCTGTTATCCGATCGATACGGCATACAGGTACGCGGCGGCTGTGCCTGTGCGGGCACTTATGGCCACTATCTCCTGAATGTTAGCTACGACGATTCTCATAAGATAACCGAACTGATCAGCCATGGTGACCTATCGCTAAAACCGGGCTGGATCAGGCTATCCCTTCATCCTACCATGACCACAAAGGAACTGATCGAAACCCTGAAGGCCCTGAAGGAAATCCAGTCTAATTTTAAGGAATGGCAGAAAGATTATATCTATAATAACCACACAAACGAATTCCGGCATGCATCGGAACCCGAGGATAAAACCGGGTTAATCCGGTCGTGGTTTAACTTTGACAGAAATTAATGTCTGGCCGGACAACCGGGCAAAGTACATTTCGGATGTTCACAAACGTATTCGGCTTCAGCACATTCCGATGGGTCACAACAGAGGTAACAAACCCGTTTAAAGGACCGGAACCCGATCAGCTCAACATCAGGAGATAAAAAGCCTTCCTTTACTGGTTCTTCCTTCAGAAGGTCGGTACTCAGATACTTCTTGTTATCATCAGAAAAAGCAATTACAACGACCGCATCTTCTGACATCTCATTCTGGATTTTCAGGGCCCCGATAAAATTCGCTCCCGAAGAAATGCCAACTCCAAGTCCGATCCCTGCCAGTTTCTGGGCCATGATAATACCATCCCCATCATCCACGCAAATGATCGAATCCAGTTGATGCGTTCCGAGCTCATCCAATTGGGCATAAATATAGTAACCGGGTGCCCGAGCGCACGGCCAATAGCTGAAAACGATATCCCGGTATTGCCGCTGGTGGCTTCGATAATCGGTTTACCCTCTTTTAAAACTCCCATCTCGATAGCAGTCCGTAAAATATGAAATGCCATACGGCGAAACACAAAAAGCAAGGAAGATCTGCTCAGGGAAAATCAGCTTTCCTTTCAGCCAAGATCAGATAATTTCGATAGTAGTCGCATATCCACTATTTCCAGCTCCTTCCCTTCCAAACTGATAATATTTTCATTCCGCAACTCGGTCAATAACCGCACCGTATTCTCCTCCGATATCCCGCTCAGCATTCCCAGATCTTTCCTGGTGATTGGTAAGGTAAATTTTGTACTGCCATAAAATTCCGACAAATAGATCAGACTCTCGGCTACACGGCCCCGTATGTTCTTCTGATTCAAGGTGATGATTTTTTTCATGATCATCGAAACCGAGCGGCCGAATGCTTGGTTCAGGTTTAAAAGCAGATCATGATCCTCGAGATACAACTCTTTCACAAAATCCAGATCCACCATGCAAACGCGTGAATCTTCGATGGCCATAACCGAGTAGGAATAGTGAACACTCTCGAAAAAAGACAGCAACCCGATATAGGACGGAGGTTTCATCAGGTAAAGTATAATATTCCGATCGTTGATCCCCTCAATATAAAGTTTGGCCGTTCCGCTCACCAGGTAAATGGCATGAGTAACCGGGCTCCCCTGCTTGCAGATCTTTTCGTGCCGTTTGAAATTGGCGTGGATTGCCCTGACCTCAGAAAATGACTGACCTGACAGCTTGATGGCAACAGATAGATCGCACTTCAGCGGACAATCCTGACAAGATATCTTGCTGGAAACTTTCATCGGCATGTATTTTCTCAAATTTACCTGATTTATTCCAGGTTCCGTTGCCAACCCTAATTGTAATTTTGGGGCCTGAAACCGAAAAGTGTCATTTAGCACACTTGGGGGATTGCTGATTATACCTCCGCTCGAATAATTAATAACCAATATTACTAGTTAGTAAGTAACCTATTCTAAAAATTTGTGGATCTCTTTGTCCGGTTGCTCTGAATATGAAAAAATATTTATATTTACGGCTGCATCAGGAGCCCCGGAAATGGGGGCACCAACCGAGCACAAAAGCCGCGGTGGTCTAGAATGCGGGCCGTCTGGTCAAAAAAATGTTTTCAGACAATCCCGATAAACTTGATGCAAAAAGCGTGTTTAACTTAACTTTTTGCACAATGACTAAAGTAAAAACTTTTCTGTTTACGAGTGAATCCGTGAGTGAAGGGCACCCGGATAAAGTGGCTGATCAGATTTCAGATGCCCTCGTCGACGCCTATCTGAGCAGCGATCCTAACTCCAGGGTGGCAATCGAAACACTGGTTACTACCGACAGGGTGGTTCTGGCCGGTGAAGTGGGATCAACCACCCGCGTCGACCATGAAGCGATTGCCCGTAAAGTGATCTGCGGGATCGGATATGATCATCCCGGAATTGGGTTTGATGGACATGATTGCAAAATCACCAACCTGATCCATGAACAGTCGGACAATATCGCCAAAGCTGTTCTGCGCGAAGATCCGGCCAATCAGGGAGCCGGTGATCAGGGTCTGATGTTCGGATATGCCTGTACCGGAACCGAAACATTGATGCCGCTGCCTATCGATTTGTCGCACAGACTAATGCGACTCCTTGCGGAAATTCGTCGCGAGGGCCGCGAAATGACTTATCTCCGCCCCGATGCAAAATCACAGGTCACCATTGAATATGATGATCAGAATAATCCGTTGGCGATCCACACCATCCTGGTATCCACCCAGCACGATAACATGAATGGCATCGAACGGCCTGATCTGCTGATCGGAAAGGATATTGCACGCGTTCTGATTCCACGCCTGCTCGATTCCTTGCCCGAGGCAATCCGCTCATTATACACCTCATCCTCGAAACTTCTCGTCAACCCATCCGGGAAATTTGTTACCGGTGGTCCCGATGGAGATACCGGCCTCACCGGCCGTAAGATCATTGTCGACACCTATGGCGGCTGGGCCCGTCATGGCGGCGGTGCTTTTTCCGGAAAAGATCCTTCGAAGGTTGACCGCTCCGGAGCGTATGCTGCCCGCTATATCGCCAAAAACCTGGTGGCAGCCGGTTTATCATCTGAGGTTGAAATTCAATTGGCCTACGCGATCGGTCAGGCTGATCCGGTATCCGTATCGGTCAATACCTTTGGCAAACAGCAAACTGATTTCAAGGCAAATGACCTGGAACAGCTGGTCAGGGAAAACTTCCCGCTCAGGCCTTATCACATCATCCGTGATCTTGCACTGAAAAATCCAATTTACCAGTCGACCGCCTCATACGGCCACATGGGCCGGACCAGCTATTCCTTCAACGGGATCAAGTTTTTCCCTTGGGAAGAGACGAATAAAGCCGACTCACTTCGTTCGTAATTATGCTCCCTGCGGTCGCTAATTATACACTGCGCGCTTTGGCCCTTGGCATCCACCTCACCCCCGACCCTTCTCCCGTGCTCGCTCCGCTCACGGGAGAGGGGAGAGTGTTCACCTGCCTGGCTTGATGTAGCGCGAAGGGGTCCCCACTTTCGAGGATTGCAATGCCTAGAGGACGACTCATGCAATACTTGAATCTTCAACTTCGGAACTCGGAATTCTAAATTCAGATCTCATCATTCAAACATTTCACCCTCCCGACTTCTTGGGTATATATCCCTCAGCAGCAAGTACCTGTACAACCTTATCGCGAAAATCCCCCTGAATGAGGATCTCGCCGTCTTTGGCGGTTCCGCCGACTCCGCATTTGGTTTTCAATAATTTTCCGAGCGATTCGAGGTCTTCCGTTGAGCCGATAAAACCGGTAACGAGTGTCACTGCTTTTCCTTTCCGGTTCTTTTTATCGAGCTGAACAATCAGTTTCTGCTGATTAGCAGGGAGGGTATCAGGCTCACGCTGATCTTCCTTATCATATTTAAAATCGGAATTCGTTGAATAAACAACTCCCAGCCGATCTTTCCAGTCTTTAACCATCGGATTTGATTTATCTGCAAAATAAGTAAAATCGTTAATTGAAAATGATCCTGAAATTTGTAACGAATTTCAAATCCTTGCGTTATATATTTAAACCAAACCCGATGTTCTCACTTCAATTGAAACTGGCGCTACGCTATCTGTATCGAAACCGGTCGTTTACCTTCATCAACCTGATTGGCCTGTCACTAGGTCTGGCGGCATTCATTTATGTTTTGATCCTGGTGAGTCATGAAACACAATTCGATAATTTCTATCCGGATAACAAACGGATTTATCGTGTGACCTCAACCCTGGTGAACGGAGATAAACGAATGTCGAGCGGCTTTTGTAATGCTCCGGTTGGTCCAACTGTTGCAGCGGAGATCCCGGGTATCGAATCCTTTTGCCGGGTATCTGCCGAAAATCAGCAGAAGCTCATAGTCGGATCAGATATGATCACTATCGGAAGATTCCGCTACGCCGAAATGAATTTCTTTAATTTCTTTGGATTCAAGCTCATCCAGGGCTCTTCAGATCGGGTTCTTAATCAGCCAGGGAGCATCGTTTTATCACGGTCCGAAGCCATCCGGATATTTGCCTCAAAAAATCCATTGGGACAAGTGGTAAAAACACCGGAAGGGATGGAATTTGTGGTAACCGGTGTGGCCGAAGATCCACCGTCCAACACCCATCTTATTTTTGATGCTGTGGCCTCCTACCTTACACTCGAAAACCGCCGGGGGATCTATCTGGAATGGGATGGCGGCTGGACCTTCCTGACCTATCTTCGTTTGAGTCCCGCGATCGATCCTGATAACCTGACAGAAAAGTTTCCGGCATTTCTCGAAGATAAGATCAATAAAAAATTCCGGTCGGCCGGCTGGGAAATGTCACTCGGACTTCAGCCAATCCGGGATGTTCACCTGAACAGCCATCTCGATTACGACTGCCCAACGAACCGGAGTAAGGCAAGCCTTCTGATTATCAGTACTATCGCATTTCTGATCTTGATTCTGGCCATCATCAACTATATCAATCTATCCACCGCCATAGCGTTTACCCGTGTCAGGGAAACCGGAATGCGGAAAATTATGGGAGCTGCCGGTTCTCAAATCTGGACACAGCTTCTGGCAGAATCCGTTGTCCTGACATTGCTCGCCGGTGCGATCTCGATCTTCCTGCTCTTAAGCTTTTGCCCGATGCTGAACCAGTTTACGCGATCGGATTTCGCCTTGAAGGATTCTCCTGTGCTTGTGGCAGTTATTACCCTGCTGGCTACCCTCTTCACCGGATTCATATCAGGGGTTGGACCAGCATGGCTGCTCAGCCGGCAAAAAGCAATGGCAGGAATTCAAAATACGATCATGGGAAGGCGACGAAACTATTTTCGCAACGGCCTCGTGTCGTTCCAGTTCTTCGCAGCTGTGGTGCTGATAGTCACTTTAATGCTGATGCAGAAACAAAATAGCTTTGTCAACAGTATGGATTTGGGCTTCGAACGGCATTCAATCGGGAGCCTGAATGTCAGTAAAGGATTTGAACTCAAAGATGCTGGCCGGGTAATCGATGAACTGAAAAAAATACCCGAAATCGTTGATGTCAGCATATCCAGTGAAATGCCCGGAGCCGGCGTTACTTCTAATGGGTATGGATTGGAAGGCAAGGAGAATATCGAACTGATCAAGACAATCTATACAGATGAGAATTTCCTTAATTGCTATGGGATCAAACTCATAAAGGGCCGCGATTTCCGGGGGACTACCGGTTCAGATGCCAGCGGTTTTTTGGTAAATCAGGCTTTAGTGGATTTCGCCGGTTGGACCGATCCCATCGGGAAAAAAATCACCCGAAACCAGGCATTTGAGGTGATCGGGGTGGTGGATGATTTCCATTTCTCTTCATTGTATGAGCCTGTTGCACCGTTAATTATCTCGGTAAACCCTGCTAGTGACAGTTGGAGCTATTATTTCGTAAATATGCGCTTTAATACTACGGATGTTGCCAGTTTACTAAATAAGATCAAGGCAGTTTGGGAAAGAACCATGCCTGAACAATTATTTGAATTTCAGTTTCTCGATAATTATTTAGCCACCAGTTATCAATCTCTCGGACAAAACCAGAAGATGATCACTCTATTCTCCCTGCTGGCAGTTCTGATCGCTGCCATCGGGCTGTTCGGGCTTTCAGCCTTTATCACGGTTAGTCGCCGGAAAGAAATCGGCATTCGTAAGGTCAATGGTGCCACCACTGCACAAATCATGGCACTGCTGAATTACCGGATGGTTCGCTGGGTGCTCATCGGCTTCGTAATAGCCTGCCCGGTTGCCAGTTACCTTATGAACCTATGGCTCCAAAGCTTTGCCTTTAAAACAACCATTTCCTGGTGGATCTTTATGGTCTCGGGTGCTTTAGTAGTTCTGGTTGCCGTGGTCACCGTTTCATGGGAATCATTTAAATCGGCCCGGCGAAACCCGGTGGAGACACTGAGGTATGAATAATGAGATTCGAATTCAGAATTTCGAATTCAGAGGTTTGAGATTCAGGTTATCAAGAAGTTGTAAATTTCTACTTCATATATACTTGAATCTTTTACTTCGGAACTCGGAATTCTGAATTCGAATCTCAACCTTCACCACCCCCTGCCATTCTGACCCCATAATTACCCTGGCAAACAAATTGATGCACCATCTACGGTATTAAAAAGTACGGACATGAATCTCAATAATTTTACCATTAAGGCACAGGAGGCTATACAGCAAGCATTCACGATAGCCGAAGGGTATCAGCACCAGGCGGTTGAGAGCGGGCACCTTCTGAAGGGCCTGTTTTCGGAAGCTGAAGATGTGACACATCACCTGCTGGCAAAGGTCTCAGCCCATGCAACGGCTGTGGAATCGGCGCTCGACCGGATTATACAGCGATATCCGAAGATTATCGGTGGTGAGGCCTACCTGTCGAAATCGGGTAACCGGTCCCTGACCAAAGCGCAAAATCTCTCGAAAGAAGCTGGCGACCAGTTTGTTTCAGTGGAATATATCCTGTTGGGATTATTAGATGCCGGCGACGATGTAGCCCAGATGCTAAAAGATAGCGGTGTAAATGAAAAACAGCTCAAAGCAGCCATCGCAGAATTGCGAAAAGGCCAGACCGTGAACACTCAAACTGCCGAAAACACTTTCGACTCGCTCAACCGTTTCGCCATCAATTTGAATGAACAGGCCCGGCTCGGCAAGCTCGATCCGGTGATCGGCCGGGATGAGGAGATCCGGCGTGTTCTTCAGATCCTATCGCGACGAACAAAAAATAATCCGGTGCTGATTGGCGAACCCGGTACCGGTAAAACAGCTATCGTTGAGGGAATTGCACACCGGATCCTGAGCGGGGACATACCCGAAAACCTCAAATCGAAACAAATATTTGCCCTCGATATGGGAGCCCTGATAGCAGGAGCCAAATACAAGGGCGAATTTGAGGAACGACTGAAAGGTGTTGTGAAAGAGGTGATTAGCTCGGAAGGGGAGGTCATTCTGTTTATTGATGAGATCCACACATTGGTGGGGGCCGGTAAATCGGAAGGAGCAATGGATGCAGCCAATATCCTGAAACCTGCCCTGGCAAGGGGTGAACTCAGGGCCATCGGTGCAACCACCCTGGATGAGTATCAGAAATATTTTGAAAAAGATAAAGCACTGGAACGCCGGTTCCAGAAGGTTCTGATTGATGAGCCCGATGTGCTCAGCGCCATTTCAATCCTGCGTGGACTAAAAGAAAGGTATGAGATGCATCATAAGGTCAGGATCAAGGACGACGCCATTATTGCCGCTGTGGAATTGTCGCACCGGTATATCACCGACCGGTTTCTGCCCGACAAGGCGATCGACCTGATGGACGAGGCTGCAGCCAAGCTCCGGCTCGAGATGAATTCGTTGCCCGAGGAACTGGATGAACTCGAGCGGCGTATCCGGCAGCTGGAGATCGAGCGTGAAGCCATCAAGCGGGAAGGCGACAAAGAGAAAATTACCCGTATCAGCGAAGATATCGCCAACCTGTCGGACCAGCGGACCAAGCTCCGGGCTGAATGGCAGCGCGAAAAGACCACGGTTGACGAAATTCAGAAAAACAAATCAGCCATTGAGCAATTTAAACTGGAAGCCGACCAGGCTGAGCGATCGCTCGACTATGAACGGGTAGCCGAACTCCGGTACGGGCGTATCAAAGAGGCTGAGCAAAAGATTATTGAGCTGAACAAGGAGCTCGGCAACCTTCATATAAACGGAGCCCTCATCAAGGAGGAAGTGGATGCCGATGACATCGCGTATATTGTATCCAGATGGACCGGAATACCCGTAACCCGCATGATGCAAAGCGAAAAAGACAAGCTTCTCCACCTCGAAGAAGAATTGCATCTGCGCGTGGTTGGTCAGGATGAGGCCATTGAGGCGGTCGCAAATGCAGTGCGCCGCAGCAGGGCCGGCTTGCAGGACCCGAAACGGCCGGTGGGGTCGTTTATCTTCCTGGGCACCACGGGCGTTGGGAAAACAGAGCTCGCACGTGCCCTGGCAGAGTATCTGTTTGATGATGAGAACCTGATGACCCGTATCGATATGAGCGAGTATCAGGAGCGGCATAGCGTATCGCGACTGGTTGGCGCCCCTCCCGGATACGTGGGATATGACGAAGGAGGGCAACTTACTGAAGCTGTTCGCAGAAAGCCTTACTCCGTGATCCTGCTCGATGAGATCGAAAAGGCCCATCCGGATGTTTTCAATATATTACTCCAGGTGCTTGATGATGGCCGGTTGACTGATAATAAAGGACGGACGGTCAGTTTCAAAAACACGATCGTGATCATGACTTCCAACATCGGATCCCATATCATTCAGGAAAAGATGTCGCATGTGACCGATGCCAACCGGGTTTCGGTTTATGAAGATACCCGCGAAAAAGTTTTTGAACTGATGAGGCAAACCATCAGGCCTGAATTTCTCAACCGGATCGATGAGGTGATTATGTTCACCCCGCTCAGTCGCGATCAGATTAAGATGATTGTCCGTATTCAAATAGCCATCGTGCAGAAACAGATAGCAGGGCAGTTGACTCTTGAGCTTACCGAAAAAGCGGTCAACTGGATTGCTGACAAAGGGTATGATCCGCAGTTCGGAGCCCGACCGGTTAAGCGACTGATTCAAAAAGAAATACTGAACGAACTCTCCAAACAAATCCTCGCCGGAACCATCCAATCCAACGCACCGCTGATTATCGATGCAGATGAAACGGGGTTGAAATTCAGGAATGAGTGACAGTTTTGAGATTCATCCCTCCTGTCGTCTACTCAAACCCTACAACAGCGTCCCCGTTAAAATTCTTCGAGGTAATCTCCTTCTGGATGGTCAGGTAATTAACACGGATCAATCCATTGGTATGGTCATATCCGGTAATGTTACCGTGCAGGATAAAGCGATCGAATACCCATGGGATTCCTTTGCTTCTGAGGGGATCGGGGCCATCCATAACCTGAAGGTGCAGTTGCGGGGCATCACTGTTGCCCGAGTTGCCGAGCCTTCCGATCGGCTGGCCTGCTTCCACTTTATCACCGACTTTGAGATCGGAGCTGGCCCGCACCAGGTGACCATAAAAAACATACATACCCTCTGACACCTTTACTACAACCTGATTGCCACCGGCCCGGTACAAGGCGGCGGGATCAATTTCAGGAACTTTTGGCGGGATGTTGTCGGGTAAGGTATCGATCAGGCTCACGATCACGCCTGAAGTAGCTGAATATACAATATCATCAAAACCATAATAATCTGTATTGACATTCTGCCGGCCTTCCCGGTAACGATTACCGGCATCCAGCCCGATGAAATCCACCGCATATCGTTCGGATGTCCAGAATTTTTCATCCAGGAAATTGATGGTACGGCGATGATAGGAACCATTGGATGGAGCTCCGGCGGTAGCATACCGGCGGGCTTTCAAGGGAGCCGATATTACCAGCGGAGTTGATTGATCCACTGATACTTTTAACTCCTTGGTGTATTGCTTGCCATCAGAGGTCCGGTTAAACTGGATTGTTTGGGTCAGGGATTCCGGCACCGTCAGATCGGGCGAGAGTTCAACCCACATATACAAAAATGCAGTTTCACCGGCCCGCAATGATTTCTGTGTGGAATGATAGACAGAAATTACTGTTTCTAATTCATTACCTGTAAGATTCAGAATACTTAACGAACCATCCTTAACACTTATCGATTCAAAAGTATAGCTGTCGATAGAGGAGTTTTTCACCTTAACCTCATACACCAGCGCCACTTTATCATTCATCAGAGGAAATCGCGACGGGTTGTTCACTACCAACCAATCCAGGCCTTCGGGCAGATTATCCTTTTTGCACCCGGATATAAGGCAAAGGGTAAGAAGGAAGGAAAGCAAGAAAGGAAGAAGCTTGGTTTTCATAATCCTGGCATTTAGCATACCAAAGATAATCCTTTTGCGTTTTTCATGTTTTGTAATTTATTTCACCGCTATAACGCAACTTTCGATCCCTGAATTTTGTTACAATCACTGAATTAATCTGTTAACTTTATCACAAATCTAACAGCCTTTTGTCTTCTGTCATAGACGCAAGTATGCGTCTCTGCAGTCTTTCGTCTTCCGTCTTCTTATCTCATAGTCTCACATGCTATCTTTACCAAACATTCCCGTTTCCAATAATCCACGCATCATTGTGATAGGTGCCGGATTTGCCGGATTGCGCCTCGTACGCAGTCTGGTTAAGCGCAACTTCCAGGTGGTGCTGATCGACCGCAATAATTACCATCAGTTTCAACCTCTTTATTATCAGGTTGCTACATCCGGACTGGAACCGAGTTCGATTGCTTTTCCCTTACGAAAACTCTTCCAGGGGATTCCGGATTTTCATTTCCGGATGGCTGAACTGGAGAGGGTGGATGTTGAAAATAACCAGATCCAGACTTCTATCGGTACCCTTGGATATGATATCCTGGTGCTTGCGCTGGGTGCCGTTACCAATTATTTCGGAAATAAGGAAATCGAAGCCAATAGCCTGGCTATGAAGTCGGTATCTCAGGCTATCCAGCTGCGGAATATCCTGCTTGAGAATTACGAGGAGGCTTTAAACCTGCCTGTGGAAGCCGATCAGGAGGGGATCATGAATATAGTGGTTGTCGGAGGCGGTCCAACCGGTGTTGAGCTGGCCGGGTCTATTGCTGATATGAAAAAGTTCGTTTTTCCATCGGATTATCCTGAACTGGATTTTACCCGGATGAAGATATTTATTCTGGAAGCTGCCGACCGGCTTCTTGCACCCATGTCGGATTTTGCATCCAAAAGGGCTACAAGTTACCTGATAAAAATGGGTGTTACCGTGAAAACCGGGGCTGCTGTTGAAGGATATGACGGAGCCACGATTACCTTAAATACCGGAGAAAAGATTGCCAGTCGAACGGTGCTCTGGGCAGCAGGTGTTAAGGTGCCTGACATTCCCGGACTCGAAAATGCTTCCAGAGGACGCGGCGGACGAATTGTGGTGGACCGGTTCAACCGCCTTTCACCCCATAAAAATATTTATGTGATAGGTGACCAGGCCATCATGACCGAGGATGCATTTCCTCAGGGACATCCGCAGGTTGCCCAACCGGCAATTCAGCAAGCCAGACTCCTGGCTCATAATTTGTTACGCAGCAAAAAGAACCTGGAAATGGTACCATTCACCTATCATGATAAAGGGTCGATGGCCACCGTGGGCAGAAATAAAGCGGTTGTCGACATCGGCCACCTCCACATCGGAGGATTTATTGCCTGGCTCATCTGGATACTCGTTCACCTGATGGCCATCGTCGGCACCAAAAACCGCTTCTTTATCTTCATAAACTGGGCATGGAACTACCTTACGTATGATCAATCGCTCAGGCTTATCATACGCTCGGCTGCGCCTCGCATTCCGCAGGTAATGGTATAAAACATCATAGCCTTCGTAGTTTTATGGTGCTAACCAAAACAAACGAAGGCGTATGAAGACACAGTTAAAAGTTTTAACCATGTACAACGAAATTAAGAATACTTATTTTATAAATTTCATATATAAGTTTTTAGAACATCTGTGGGGGATTACCGGTTTCGCCTAAGGCTACTGTCACAATCGGAGCATCTGCCCATAAAGGCCTACCTGAAATGCGGTGATTCCCGCAGCATCATGCCCAGCAACATCGTGATGAAGGTCAGTGCTACGAACAGGGTCATAAAGGTGCCAAGGTATTGGTTCTGGTGGATACTCATTCCGGCTACGAAAATCATGCCGGTAATCTGCCCGATCAGGAGCAGCAGGCCCTGGGAGGTAGATTCGGGTGCCGGGTAGCTGACTTCCGCAGCGTATTGAAAACCAATGGGACCGGCGCTCATAACGAAGAATCCCATTATGAACGACCCGGCCAGGGTGATGCCATAAATAACACCTGGATTACTGGAAAGATGATCAGCCAGCGAGAGGCAAATCATACCGGGTACCATGCCGATCACGCAGATGACCAGGAAAAATTTGCGTTTTTTATATATATCTGATAACCATGGTATTATGACAGCCCCGATTATTCCGCCGATCAGCATAACCCCACCAATGAGACCCTCAGAATCCTTGACACCCATGTGCTCGGCAATGGCATCGGTCATGCTGCTGACCGCATTGAAAATTCCAAGCCCTATCAGAAAGATTATTAATATGATACGCATATCCCGCAAACCGAGAATATGTTTGAGCCCGGAACGAAAGCTCATCCGCACGACTAATTCATCACCCGGAGGTTCCGGTGGGGTTTCCCGGATCAGGATCAGGGATAATATTCCCGCAACTGCTGTGATTACACCATAGATCATCAGCATATGCCCAAACCCGCTGCCATACTCCGGCTTGTCAGGATCGATGCCGATCATCAATGGAGTTACAAGCATAGCTAGGATAATCCCGAGATACTGCGCCAGTGCTGAAAGTCCGGCAGCCATGCCACGTTCCCGCAACGGAAACCAGCGAACGGTGATGGCGGTTACCGCATTCAATATAAATGGTTGGGCAACAGATAGCCCGATCTGAGCAATCAGAACGCCCATATAACTATTGGCCAGAAAGCCTTTTAACAGGCCCGCTGCCACCGTGATGCCGGCACCGATGCCGAGCCCGATCCTGATGCCGTAGGTATCGATGACATACGAGGCCGGAATACTGACTACAATGTACACCAGCATATACAAAAGAGCCAGAAAATCGATATTAAACAGTCCATCAGGATTAAACTGTCCGTGATAAAAGACCTGGGCCGGCCTGGCTACTGCAGCATGTGCAAGCCACTGGATCTGAATCGTAATAGATAAAAACATGTAAACCGCGAGGATCACCCATCGGTATCCGAAAACCGGATAAAACTTTTTTTCTTCCATATCTTTCTGCGTTTCTTACATTTCTATTTTGAACACAAAAGCCTCATTAACCCATCTGCCGTTGGGATCATACGGTGGTATTTCGATGAGCAGATCTTTGCCCTTGATGCGCGTTTTGAGTTTTTGGCCAGTCTGGAGAAAAGTGACTCCCACTTTCGTGGGGGCAGGCTCATGCGACGAGTGACACCTATATCTTTGATCTTCAAGATTTTTCCGGGCCATTTAGGTACTGTGGCGTACACAGAACTGCCTTTCGCGGTGAAGAAAATTTCTTTTACAGCCTGACCTGAATCGGGCTGGATGGTTTCTCTAAGGATATTGTAAGGAATCATATATTCGCCGCGATTCTCTTCCCACGGATGCGCATCGTTGTCGAGGCCCGAACCATACTCGGTGGTATAAAATCCGCCATGCTTGTGCCGCGAGTCATTTCCCCAGCATACGATGATGCCGAATTTGGCATCGGTGAACCACTGCGGGGTGGGCCGGCTATCGATGGATTCCCAGTTGGGAAGATAGCGGGTTTGGGCATGTACAGAAAGAGAGATGAGCGCAGACATCAAACCAAAGACCGCGAATCGAAGAACAAAATTATTAGGTCGTACCATTGCCGGAAAGTTTAGGTGCCGGAAAGTTATTGAAAAGTCGGAAAAAAACTAAACCGGCCAAAAGTTGCGATTGTCACCCCGTCGTAAGCCGGGGCCCGCTTTCGCGGGGATGACAACGCTTCGAGACGAGTAACCTATTTTTATTTACTTTAGAGCTTTAATAACCCAGTTATGAAATACATCGGAGCCCATGTCAGTGCCGAAGGCGGTGTGGAAAACGCCCCGGTAAATGCCCATAAAATCGGGGCAACGGCTTTCGCATTATTCCTGAAAAATCAGCGTCAGTGGGTGGCCAAGCCGCTCAGCGAGGCGAGTATATCAGCCTTTAAAAAGAATTGCGAGCAATATGGCTATACCCCGCAGCAGATTCTCCCGCACGACGGCTATCTCATCAATGTGGGCAGTCCCGATCCGGAGATGCTCGAAAAATCCAGGGCAGCATTCCTCGATGAGATGCAGCGGGCCGAACAATTGGGTCTCGACCGGCTAAATTTCCACCCGGGAAGTCATCTTCAGAAGGTGTCGGAAGAGGAGTGTATGAAAACCATTGCTGAATCCGTGAATATCACCCTCGGTAAAACCAAAGGGGTTACTGCGGTCCTTGAACTTACTGCCGGTCAGGGCAGTAGCGTGGGATATTCATTTGAACATCTGCGGTTTATCATCGACCGTATTGATGACAAATCGCGTATAGGGGTTTGTATCGATACGGCCCATGCCTATTCAGCCGGATACGAAATGAAAACGGCGGAAGGATTCGATGAAACATTTCAGAAATTCCATGAAATAATCGGATTTAAATACCTCTGCGGCATGCATATCAATGACTCTAAAAAAGAATACCGGTCGCGCGTCGACCGCCATGAAAGTCTGGGAAAAGGTACTCTCGGCTGGGATCTTTTCACCCGGATTATGAAAGATCCCAACTTCAATGATATGCCTCTCATCCTCGAAACACCTGATGAGGATATCTGGGCCGAAGAGATCCGGAAGTTGAAGAGCTGGGCGTGAGGACGTGAGGAATTCATCCCTCCGTGCACACTTAAATCTTGTACTTCAGAATTCAGAATTGGTCTTCGAATCTATGAATTCCTCCTTAGCCTGCCCTCCCCTTCAACCGTCTTCCTCGCCAGCCCCTGTATCGTCTCCTGTTCAGCAAGGTTTATCAGATCGGTACGAATACGTGAAAACTCACTATGAAGCGGGCAGGGATGATCCTCATCGCATTTCAGCAATCCAACCACACATCCGGTAAAGTATTTGTCGCCCTCAAGTGTACGGATCACTTCAGCGAGCTTCAGTTCAGGGCTCTTCGAATTAAAAAAGAATCCACCCCCCCTGCCCCGCACGGATTTAACCAACGCTGCTCTCGACAGGGTTTGCAAAATCTTGGCAGTAAACTGAACCGGTGCATCGATCGATTCGGCAATTTCCCGAAATCCCGGCCTGCGCCCCCCGATGTTGCACACTGCAACCTGAACCAATGCCCGAATCGCGTATTCGGTGGTTTTCGACCACATAATTAATTGTGTTTTAGTTACAAAAATAGTATAACTTGATTAACTTTTTATTCATTGAATATCTGCCTAAGATATAAAGACCTTTTGGTGTTTTATTAAATACTTGTTACCTTTGGCACACTAACACTGATAAAAACCTAAAACGAATGAAAACACGTTCATTATGGATTGGATTTACGATAGTAGTGACCCTCTCCTTTGCGGTGCTGCTCTTCTTTGGGCGCGAGATTTACCGGCAGGGCCCGCCGATTCCTAAACAAGTGGTTACCACTTCCGGCGAAGTATTATTTACCGGGGTCCAGATCCGCGACGGCCAAAACGTATGGCAATCAACAATTTTGAGGCACTCGGTTTGGAGCAGCAGGCAGGCTTGCAAGCCCGGCTTAAACAGGAGATCCGGACCAATACCTATGACAAGAAAACCGGCAACCTCGTAATCTCTGAGATGCGTGCGAAAGCCTACAGGGCTAACAGCAGCTATTATGCAAAGTTATTCATGAACGACCCC
The DNA here is from genome assembly GCA_007280905.1 of Porphyromonadaceae bacterium. Classification (GTDB taxonomy): domain Bacteria; phylum Bacteroidota; class Bacteroidia; order Bacteroidales; family UBA12481; genus UBA12481. The sequence continues at coordinate 46,423 of QYQM01000147.1, forward strand.
TCGATGGCCTCCCTTAGGGATGCTTATGCCATGATGGATAATACGGTTAAGGATCCCGACCGGATGGCCCTGATGAATACTTTCTTCTTTTGGGCAACCTGGGCAACATCAACCAATCGCCCCGGTCAGGATATTACCTATTCCAATAACTGGCCGCCTGAAAAGCTCATCGATAACGTACCTTCTCCTTCTTTGATTTTCTGGACTGGATTCAGTGTAATCATTCTGCTGGCCGGTATCGGGCTGCTCGCCTGGTATAAGGCATCGGTTAAAGAAGATAGCCTGGACTTCATTCCCGACAAGAACCCAACCATCGGAACTTTGATGACCCCTTCTATGAAGGCTACCCTCAAATATTTCTGGATTGTTACCGCCCTGATTCTGGTTCAGATCCTGATGGGAGTAATTACCGCCCATTATAGTGTTGAGGGACAGGGTTTTTATGGATTGCCACTTTCGAAAATCCTGCCCTATTCCCTCTCCCGTACCTGGCATATTCAATTGGCTATCTTCTGGATTGCCACTTCATGGTTGGCAACCGGCTTGTTCTATGCACCAATCATTTCCGGTCATGAACCCAAATACCAGAAACTGGGTGTAAACCTCCTCTTTGGCGCGCTGCTGGTTATCGTTGTAGGCTCATTGGCCGGCCAGTTTTTAGCTATCATGCAAAAACTCGGATTAGTTCAGAACTTCTGGTTCGGACATCAGGGTTATGAGTATGTCGATCTGGGCCGGTTCTGGCAAATATTTCTATTCGCAGGTCTGTTCATTTGGCTTTTCCTGATTACCCGGGCCATTATACCGGCCTTAAAGAAGAAAACCGAAAGCCGCAGTATGCTGATAATGTTTGTGATAGCCTCATTGGCCATTGCCGCCTTTTACGGAGCCGGTCTGATGTGGGGCCGTCAAACCAATCTGGCCATGGCCGAATACTGGCGTTGGTGGGTAGTTCACCTCTGGGTGGAAGGATTCTTTGAGGTATTTGCCACGGTGATCATCGCCTTCCTTTTTGTCAGGATGCAACTCGTTCGGGCACAAACAGCCACAACAGCGGTTCTTGTTTCGACCATCATTTTCCTTTCCGGCGGGATCCTCGGAACATTTCATCATCTTTACTTTATAGGAACACCAACGGGAGTGCTTGCCCTCGGTGCCACTTTCAGCGCACTGGAAGTCGTGCCATTGGTATTGATCGGGTTTGAGGCCTGGCATAACCTCCGGCTGAGCCGCTCATCCGACTGGATAAAAATTTACCGCTGGCCTATCTATTCCTTTATGGCGGTAGCCTTCTGGAATCTCGTCGGTGCCGGAATTTTCGGTTTCCTCATCAATCCCCCAATTGCGCTTTACTACATGCAGGGATTAAATACCACCCCGGTACACGGACATACCGCCCTTTTCGGGGTATATGGTATGCTCGGTATCGGTCTAATGCTGTTTGTATTACGCGAAATGGATCTAAAAGTCATCTGGAAGGAAGGCGCTCTCAAATGGTCGTTCTGGCTTATAAATATTGGCCTGCTGGCGATGGTATTAATCAGTGTTTTGCCGGTTGGGCTTGCCCAAACCATTGCCTCTGTTAAACATGGCCTCTGGTATGCACGCTCTGCCGAATTTCTCGATACGCCGATGATTGCAACCTTCCGGTGGATGAGGATTTTTGGTGATATGCTCTTTTCTGCCGGTGCCGTTTGCCTGGCCTGGTTTGTATTTGGATTGAAACTCGGCTGGAGTGTGAAGAAATAAGGCTCAGGGCTCAGGGCGCAAGTAAGGCTCAAGGCACAAGGGTAAAGGATTCGAATTTATCCCCTGATGACCCTGATAACACAGATTTTCGCTTTTACTATCTGGGTTATCAGTGCCATCTGCGGACAATAATCTTTAAGAGGTATGTTTATTTTAAAGGATTTCAATTTGCCCGGCATTCATACGGTCAGCATGGATGCTTCAAGCCTGCCGAAAGGGAACTATTTTATACGACTGGTTTCGGACGGACAAGTTCTGTCGAAACCGGTTGTGCTGCAATAAACAGACATTACACAGAGACGGATGATCATCCGATAAAATGGTAAAAAAAGGCTGCCTCACAAACGAGGCGGCCTCTTTTTGTTTCAGTTAATACACACTCTACACATTCTTACAATTCAGATGCAGAAACCCGCATCCTGAAAGTCCTCCGAGATAAATACAGAGCAATCTGCCCGAATCAGGATATAGGTTCTATTCAGGATTAACGGCTTCTTTACATCCCACATGATTAATGTCAGTTGCTTCTCCGCAACATATAGGAATGTAAAAACCATATACCCAAGTATCATGAGTCCTGTAATAGTGTCCATTTGCGGTATCACATTGTGGACCACTACAGGTAGTTGGTCCACCTTCGTCTGCATAAACCTTTATGGGTGGAGATGTCGTAAACACCAAGACGGAACAAGCAATTAATGCCGTTCCAAATAAAATAGTTTTTCTTTTCATAATTATTTAAGTTTTAGTTCGTCGGAATTTTTGGTTTCGATATTACCATTATAAGAATTGTATTAAAGCTCACTAACAGAGAATATAATAATGTATGGATTATCGTTATCATTAATGTCTAACTCTTTAAACTGATCACTAGATTTCTGAAATTGAACAAGCTGTTCCGGTTCAACCAGTCCGTAAAAGGTGCTATCATTCTTAATGCCCCAATTAAAACAAAAGGGAATTAAACCAGAGTCAATACAATCATTGAGACTATAGATTTTCTTATTCTTAATTGATTGGAAAAAGGTGATTAGCTTCCTGTTATATTCGACTATGAATACCAGAAAGTGATTCGTTTTGAAAATGCTATATAAGGATCCTACTTTGCTCCCCTGATTAATTTGCTCTCTCAATTCATCACTCGAAAGCGTTGCTAATTCGGTGGATGAGAAATTGTACTTTCCAAAACTCAGATGGTAGCGGATTCTCTCCTTGTCTCCAACAAGGTGATAGATGTTGTAATTCCACGGAGCGACAAATAAAATTTCATCGCGATTAATAAATACGGGAGTAAACAAATCCATGGATACTTTATTGTTACTCAAAAGAATGTCAAAATGTTTTTCCTTTGTAAAACTATTAGTGAATAAGGTATATGTTAGAAATTGGGTCTTTCCCTTTGGACTTGGGTTAGGGCTTGTAGCACAATTATATACAAGAAATGTGTCTCGATTAATATGGTAGAAGTCCTTAATAAATACATTCGGGTGTTTCTTGGAATAAATAAAATTGCCATTCAAATCATACGTGTTGATCGCACTTAATGCCTGGTCGTGTAATAAAATTACTGAATCTTCTTCATTGATGGCAAATGCATATGGTTCTATTACTTCCCCTGGTCCTTTCCCCTGAATGGTTTTCCAAACGAATTTTCCCTTTTCGTCAAAAACAAAAAAAGTCGGTTTTTGAAACCTGTTCTTATCAATAAGATAGAACCGATGGTTAAAATACTTTACCTGAGATGCATAACCTATTAGGCTATTTTGAGAGGTTTCAAGAGGGATCACATCCTTAATGCTAACGTTTAATAAAGCTCCGTTTTTGTCATCTATGTTTATTATTATTTCCTCTGGACTCTTATCCATTCCCGATTCGCGATTCGCACAAGAAGCCAGAAGGACAAATAGAATGCTGGCAACAGTAATAATAGTAATTGGATATTTCATAAGGTAAATGGCTATTTAGTTGAGATTTTGGTTTTGTTTCTGGATGTTTGATATACAATGTTTTTAAAATCCTTTTCTAAAAAATGCTCGAATTCTACTAAAATAGATTTCATTCAATTCTGGATACTCATCCGCTAAAAAAGCATATTGAATCTTAAGTTTTTCATCCAATAAGAAAAAAAAGGGTGTCTTCTTTATGTCTGAGTCAGTTTCAATACTTAGATTAAAACTTCCTGTAAAATTGTAACAAGGAAAATTTATTCCAGTGCTATTTCTGAAAATATTCAATAAGCGAGTATTTTCATAGTCAGAAATGATAATAATGTTTTGGTACCCTATGCTATCTCCTAGTTCTCTCAAGTACTTAATATCATCAGCAACGCAGGCGCTACAGGATTGGTTTGAAAATCGGTAAATGAGTTTTGACGAGGTAACTAAACTCTTAATTGGAACAGTATCATTATTCAAATCAGTTAAATAGAGATCTCGTAATGTCAGATTTTCAGTATATAACTCCCTATTAAACCTGTAGACATACTTCTTAATTCTATACTCAGATAGTATTAAATCCTTTCTTAATTCTTCATAATGTTTAAAAGTCTGTCTTGACTTAAAGGATAAATAAATCAATACAGGAACGAAAATTAATAATAACAACCAGCAAAGATTAAGGTTCCTTTTCATAGAATATGTTATTACTTATTCATTAGAAATATGAAACGGGGGTAACAAATTGAACACCTTTGCAAATAATCCCTCCAAATGCTGTCTTCGTTTTTGTTGGGCCAAAAGTTTCATTGTCGTTTTCCGACCCTTTCTTACCGGATAACCTCCTTTTTCTTATAGAAAATATCAACATCATAATAATTTTACAAATTTCCTAAAGGTATGTAAAACAAAATTCCTGTATATCAGGATTGTGTAAACTGCAGGGGTTACTGTGTAGTTGGTAACTTTTCAAGGATAACTGGTATTTAGTATGAATAAATAATGAAACAGCTTCAAAAAGGGGCTGTCTCAAATTGGCAGCCTCCATTTTATTGATCCAGTCGGAGCAGCATCCACTTATCGAACAAAATGCCTTCCAGCACATTCTGTAAGCAAAGGTTCCAGCCGATAAACTATCGAATAAAAGCTTTGTCGGGGAGTTTTTAGGGTTTCTCTTTTCATTGCATTGGATAAAGAGCAAGGCAAATGCACTATATATCAATATTTTGTAAAGCTTCATTTTTAATATTATTCCATTGGTGTGAGATGTTGAATTTATTAAGATTTTTACGTCTTTACGTCTTACACTATCGATTAAACAATTTGCCGTTTCAATCGTATAATGACCAATAAAACACCAAACAAATAAACTTAAACACAGTATGGCATCAATTACCTTAAAGGGGAATCCAATCAATACTATGGGATCACTTCCCAAAGCCGGACAGCAATTGTCGGACTTTGACCTGATCGCAAACGATTTATCACACGTTTCTCTCAAAACTTTTTCAGGCAATAAACTGGTATTGAACATTTTTCCGAGCCTGGATACTGGTACTTGTGCCGCTTCGGTAAGAGCATTTAATAAAGCTGCTGCCGGACTGAAAAATACGAAGGTTTTGTGCATTTCACGTGACCTTCCATTTGCCCAGGCCCGTTTCTGCGGAACCGAAGGTATTTTCAATGCCATTACCCTTTCTGATTTTGCAACCGGCAAATTCGGTAAAGATTACCAGGTCGAAATCACTACCGGACCATTGGCTCATTTGCTTTCACGCGCAGTAGTCGTAGCCGATGCCAGCGGTAAAGTTTTATATTCCGAACAGGTTCCTGAAATCGTGAACGAACCCAATTACCAGGCAGCACTGGCGTCACTGGGTGCCGGACAACCCCGAGTAGCGTGACGGGGCCCCCGCGGGGATGACAGGAGCACTTGTCACCCGTCTGGGGAATAACGCCTATCTTTGAAAGATGGAAAACAATCCAAACGGCATATTCTTCGATAAGCTTGCCCAGGTTATCGACAGCAAAGAACTTATTAAACTGATCGTCAGCAATCAAAAAAACAAATCATCCGGTCTGCTTAGTATCATTGTAACCATTGCGCAGCTGAAACGCGGATACCGGCTGAATTTTGTCTATCGGCATACTACTAAAGATATTACCAAAAACTATGAGTTTACCGAAGGTATCGAGTTGCTCAAGGAAGCCCTGGCAACTGATTTTAATAATGCCGACCTGTTTTCCAATCACGAAAACGTAACTCTGGTTACCACGCCTGCCGGGAAAGTAAAGACGAGCACTCATGAACCTACTTTACAACCTTTTACCGCATTCCATCATGATAGAATAAAAGTACGGCTGATTAATACCATCGGCAATATTTATTTAAGAGAACTGGGAATTACCAATGCGAATTGGGAAGTCAGACGGGAAATGAGCGATAAGTATAAACAGATCAACCGGTACATCGAACTGATAGAACCTGAATTAAAAGAAATTACACTACCTTCTGATTATCATGTTGTTGACATGGGATCGGGCAAAGGGTACCTGACATTTGCCCTCTATGATTATCTGGCAAATAGCTTGGGGAAAATCCCCGTAATGACTGGTGTGGAATTCAGGGAAGATTTAGTTCAATCCTGCAATTTAATTGCAGAAAAATCAAAATTCGATCATTTAAATTTTATTTCCGGCACTATAGAAAAGGTTGAATTAAATAAAATCGATATTTTAATTGCCTTGCATGCGTGCGATACTGCCACTGATGATGCTATTTACAGAGGAATTACATCCAATGCTTCCTTAATTGTTTGCGCTCCATGCTGCCATAAACAAATCAGAAAAGAATTAAATGTAACCAATGAGCTTAATAATATTGTAAAATACGGGATATTAAAGGAGCGGCAGGCTGAAATAATTACCGATACCATCAGGGCCATGATCCTCGAAGCATTTGGTTATAAAACTAAAGTCTTCGAATTCATTTCAACCGAGCATACCCCCAAAAATGTGATGATAATCGGCCGGAAAACAGCAAAAGAAAACCCCGATAAACAGAAGATTTTTAACGATATCAAAGCAATCAGGGAAGTTTTTGGCATAGAGAAGCATTATTTGGAAGAACTGATGAGAAGACCTTAAGACGAGATCCACCTCACCCCCGTCCCCTCTCCCGCGCTCGCTCCGCTCACGGGAGAGGGGCGAGATCTCCGCATCAGCCTTGTAACTCCTTCATACGTCCTCACTCCCTTAACGTCCTCACGTCTACTCCTTATTCTCTGACGTGCTGTGAAAAACCAGCGCCGGATAAACCTCCCTGGTAATCTTAAAGTGCCATTCGCTTTCGGCCATAAATACCGGACGGTCATCTTTGTCGAAAGTAATATGCTGGACATTGATCGACAGGAACTTGGTGATCTGGGCTTTGTCTTTGGATGTAAACCAGAAAGCTTTAAAATACCGCAGCGGCTGAAATGAACAGGATGCCCCGTACTCATGAAGCAACCTGAACTGTATCACCTCAAACTGCAATTCTCCAACGGTTCCGATAATCTTGATGTTTCCCGGCTGACGGATAAACAACTGTGCAACCCCTTCATCTGATAGTTGCCTTACGCCCTTCTCCAACTGTTTGGTCTTGAATGGATCCTTGTTGATCAGCTCTTTGAATATCTCCGGCGAAAAGCTCGGAATGCCTTTAAATGAAAGCTTTTCACCCTCGGTTAAGGTATCTCCGATCTTGAAATTTCCCGTATCATACAAACCAACAACATCACCCGGAAAAGCTTCCTCCACGATGCTCTTTTCGTTGGCCATGAAACTCGTCGGACTCGAAAAGCGCAATTTCTTATCTAAACGGGTATGATAAAAAAACTTATTCCGCTCAAACTGCCCCGATACCACCCGGCAAAAAGCAATCCTGTCGCGATGCTTGGGATCAATATTCGCATGAATTTTAAAAACGAATCCGGTGAAATCATTTTCCTCCGGTTTCACCTCCCGCATATCCGTCAACCGCGGCAGTGGGGCGGGGGCTATCGAAATAAAAGTGTCGAGCAATTCCTTTACCCCGAAGTTATTGATGGCACTGCCAAAAAAGACAGGTGCCAGGTAGCCCTCGCTATACAGCTCCCTGTCGAAAGGCTCATAAGCGCTGTCAATTAATTCGATATCTTTCCTGAGATGGTTGGCCGAATCGGCTCCCACCCGCTTGTCGAGTTCCGGACTGTCCAGATCGTCAATGGCAAAATTATCATCGGAGATCCGGGTGATATGCGGAGTAAACAGTTGCAGATGCTTGGTAAACAGGTTGTAAACACCTTTAAAACCCGCACCCATTCCGATGGGCCAGGTAAGCGGCCGGGTGTGAATGCTCAGCTCTGTCTCGATAATATGCAGCAAATCATACGGATCGATTCCCTCGCGGTCGAGTTTGTTGATGAAAATGATCACGGGAGTATGCCGCATCCTGCACACTTCCATCAGTTTGCGGGTCTGCTCTTCAACCCCCTTCACGCAATCAACCACCAGAATCACGCTGTCGACAGCCGTTAAGGTACGGTAGGTATCCTCGGCAAAATCCTTGTGACCGGGAGTATCGAGAATGTTGATTTTGAAGCCGTCGTATTCAAAACCCATCACCGAGGTAGCCACAGAAATACCGCGCTGCTTCTCGATTTCCATAAAATCGGAAGTTGCGGTTTTGCGAATCTTGTTCATTTTTACAGCACCTGCTGTTTTGATGGCTCCACCGAATAAAAGGATTTTTTCCGTCAGGGTTGTTTTTCCGGCATCGGGGTGGCTGATGATCCCAAATGTTCGTCTTCTGCTGATTTCTTCTTGATTCAAAGTATTCCAATAGATTGATCGCAAAGGAACGAATTTTCGCGCTGATGGGCAAACCAGAGTTTCAGAGTTTCAGAGTTTCAGAGTTACGCCGGAGCTATTGTCATCCCCGCCTTCGCGGGGATCTCGTGACGTTACTCCGAGGTAACTGGCAGGAAACACTTTAAAGAAGTACCGGTTATATTGACTATCTTTATGCCACTATGCCTGCTCAAATACAAGAGGCTAACTACTATTAATGAGAACAAAAATTAGCTAAAAATATTGACATGAAAATAATTCAATTCCTTCAGATTATTGTTCTGATTGATTTTGAAATTCTCCTGGGAGGTTTACCGGATAGCACAATGTCGAATAAAACTAAGATTACGGCATATGAGAATGATGCCATTGAAGCTACCTGGACAAAAGAGATAACATTTAAATAACGCCGCAGCATTGGGATGCGCAAGCCATATGACTATTAGAAAAATGAGGATTTTTTTGTTAATCTGTGGATTAGCAATTTCTTCAGCCGGGTTTAGTCAATCGGGAATTCTGTATACCCTTTTTCATAATCCGACCGGATTAACTGTTGGAACATTGAATAATGCCGATGACACCTATGTTGCTTTATCTGAAACATTTTGTTTTTCGGCTTTTTGTTCAACTCTGGATCCGGTTAATGGTCAATTAATCTTTTAGGTATAGGCGCTTAGGTATCCCTTCGAAATGCCCATATTTAAACGAATTGGTTTATTTAATACCATTCTTTTAAGGAGTAAATCGAATATTGTATTCATATTATTTCTTCTATTGTATCTAAAGTGATATTCATTTAGATACCCTTGCAATCTATCTTTACTACAATGATGATGAATTCCTCGCAGCCAGCCTTTCAAATTCATGATATGAACATGCAGGTCTATAAAGGCATTCCCATCGTTTGATTTCCGTTGTTCAAGTCCTGGATACTCTTTCTTTAATGGACCGTATCCTTTCCATTCATCGGTAATTATTTTTGCATGGGTTGAAATATGTTTTGAGAAAAAAACACGAAACTCTTTTGCTGATGCGCTTTCTATCACTTGTGCATAAGCCCGACCGACTCCTTCTGGTATTTTTTCTAAAGCCAAAACCACTAATTTTTTTGATCCTTTACTCCGACCTCTTTTCATTTCTTCAGGTCCTCCGATCCACAATTCATCAACATGGATTTCACCTTCAAGAGGATAGTTTAAACTACTCTGCATCGCTTGTTGTATCTTCCATTTAAACTCCCAGCAAGTTTTTTGTCTCAATTCGAATTCATGACTTAATTCTAGTGATGACATTCCTTTTTTCTTAGTGCTAATTTTAAAAGCAATATGGAAAGCAATTAATATGGGAAACTTGATTTTATCAAACACTGTACCTGCAGTAGGGCTTTCATCATACTTACATTTTGAGCACCGTTGTGAAAATAGTTTCTTTCCGGGAATAAATTTTGTATTTCCGCATTTCTTGCACTCATATCCTTGTTCCCATTTGATTGCTGCAATATAGGAGTAACAATCTTCATCCGTTTTAAATCGTTGATTGAATTTGATTGAGTTCACTCCGGCGAATATTTCTCTGTTTTCCATGGTTCAAAGGTATCAAAATTGGGATACCTAAGCGCCTATACCTATAA
>QYQM01000018.1 GCA_007280905.1 Porphyromonadaceae bacterium
AATCAATTTTGTTACTTTGTGTGAGCATAAGTCAGAGTTTTATTGTTTATACCGTGGTAGTCTAAATTTAATAAATCCGAAGACTTATGCTTCATTTTACAAACATAGGACCTTTCGGACTTAATACGGGTATCAGGCACACCCAAATGATTATTATGGCACCAGCTTGTACACTTGCTATGGCACTCACGGTAATTTCAGCATATTTTACATCGACATAAGCAATTAATTTATCAAGTATTTCATCAATGCCTGCAGGGGATAAGATTATCAGTTCTTTCGGAAGCGGAAAAGGTGGTTTTTGCTTAAATTTTTCATGGATTGGTAATGTTACCTGAAACCAGGTCCGCTCATCATCAAAATCGAATAGAGCTTCTGGGGAGTTATGTTGCTGCATTGCCTTCTTGATCGCAGGCAAGCCGGTTGCATTTCCCTCAGTTAACTTAAGTTCTTTTAAAAAATCACCCAGCCGCCGGTTTCGGTAACGCTTGGGAATCGCCCTGCCAGTTGTAAAATCTTCTCTCTTAATGGAGCGGTCGGGGCCACCGGAATTGTACAACAAAATAGCATTGGGTTCAATCCTTATTTTAACCGGCTCCCGTTCCAGGTAATTGCGATGAAACAGGCAGTTGGCCACGGCTTCCTCTAAGGCTATATAGGGATAGTTCCATACCCTTACCGCTTCAGCCTGCATGGGTACCTTTATAACTTTTTCCTGTAAGATGTTTGTTTTCAACCAGGAGAGAGAGTCAGTTATTTGTTGTTGAACGGGACCTTCGATTGTTTTCTCGATAAATTCTTTGGAATCTGCACCGTTGGGGAAGTACACTATCTCTGCATAAGTGTATGGGAAAGCGGAGATGGTCTTGAACCAGAAGCATTGAAAGATCGTTGATGGCGGCGTGTGTGTTAACCCGGTCGTCAAACGGAATATTGTTGGCTAAAGCAATTAATTCTTCCCTGTCTGTTCCTTTGGCTTCGATCGAACTGGCATATTTACGTATAAAGTATTTCCAGATTTTATGTTTGGCTGTAATGGTTTCAGGTACTTCATAGGGTCTTTCGTTACCGGCAAGCACCCATAAAACAATTATGCGCTTACCCTCTGCATCCTCTATAAATAACCTGGGAGCATAATAAGGTTTGACAAGGTTATTAAAACCTATCATGTCCTTCTGAATTTCACCGATCTCATTGGTAGTAAGTCCTTTAATAGGACGAGAAGCAGTTTTTGTTACAGGATCTTCAGCTACCCCAAAAAGAATATAGCCACCACCGGTATTGTCATAGTCATTGGCAAAAGCACAAATGCTACGATAGGTTGCATCCGGGTTCCAGCCTTCTTTAAACTCGATGCGGTCAGATTCAACCGTTCGTGCGGATAGTAAATCCTCTAAGTTAATGTGAAGTGCCATTGAATTCAATCTTTTTCATTGTCTCAACTTGTTCGTGGTTTGCCATGGTACGAAGTTAATGATGTTAGCTAATCCTGGCAATCTGAATTTTCAGTGTCTAATTCAGCGTTACTTCAGATTGAGCAGCTCACTTGCCATTTTCTCCATTCATAAGGCGGAATTAAAAAGAATGGTAATTTTGTATATATGAAATTCATCTTCCTGATAGCAGCATTTAATGCAATCTTTTTTACGGTTTTACTACTTCAGAAAAGACCCAAGGCTCTTCATGATAAAATATTGATTTTCTGGTTAATATTTTTGGGACTTTACATCGGAGTGTACGCTTTTTACTCACACGAACTGTTCACCCATTTTCATTTACTGTCGATCAGTCTGATTTCTCTCCTGATGTTGTTTGGGCCCTTTTTGTACTACTATATTTTAACCTTGGTATCTGATAAACGGCAGGTCCAAAAGAAAGACCTGCTACATGTCGTCCCCTTTGTGTTGTTCAACCTTTATATACTGATGGCTTCTTTTTCTCCCGGCTTATCGGAAAAGTTAAACATAGAAAAGATTGCTCCGGAGAACAATCCTCCGCTACTATTTTTATTCTTTTTGATCATGACCGCTATTTCCGGCACTGTATATTTTTTACTGACCATTAAACTCTTCAAAAAACTCGACATACAGATTTTCAACCATTTCTCCAATGCCACAGACATCGATCTTAATTGGATCAGAAAGCTGGTACTTGTTTTTGGTGTCGTATGGACTGCCTTGATTTCAGTTACAGTGATACACCATGTTTTTCATATGTTTTCGATGGTCTTTTGTACGGATGGCTTATTCCTGTCGTTATCTGTTTTTGTGCTTCTGATCGGATATTTTGGGCTAAAGCAGAAAATCATTTATGGCACTGAGGGTGTCATGGTGCCCGGTGATATCACCAAGGTCCAGACCAAATACTCCAGATCCAGGCTCAGTGATCCGGAGGCAAAACAACTTGCGGAACAGCTAAAAAAACACATTGAGTCATCAAAATCATACCTGAACCCGGATTTGACTCTTTCTCAATTAGCCACCGAAACAAATATGTCAAGTCATTTGCTGTCGCAGGTGATCAATGAACAGGTCAAACTCAATTTTTTTGATTTTATCAATCAGTACCGGGTTGAGGAGTTCAAAATAAGAATGGTCGATCCCAACTATACACATTTTTCACTCCTGGGCATTGCTTTGGAATGTGGCTTCAACTCAAAATCGGCCTATAACAGGATATTCAAGAAAGTTACCGGTCTTACCCCCACTCAATATAAAGGAACCGCCATATAAGGGTTTTTACATACCTCGCTTCATAAATCCGCGCGTCCCACTTTATGAACCGGGTACTATGAATACGATCTGACAAGTCCCACTTTATAAGTTGGGGCGATTGCTCCTGTTTCACGCTGTAATTTTGACCCCGGATTCATTGATGATCCATTTATTAAAAACTAATTGAAAAATTTATTTTATGAAAACATGTGAAATGAACATGGTGACTGACCACTCAAAAAGCAGTCAAAAAAGGAAAAGTTCTCTAAGAATCGGATTAGCGTCCTTATTCATTTTCTCATTGTTGAATCTTTCAACAAATGTGACACTCGCTCATTGCGATACAATGGATGGCCCGTTAATTGCAGATGCCAGGAAAGCAATCGTGCAAAACAATGTAAACTATGCCCTCAAATGGGTTCAGGTTGAAAATGAAACAGAGATTAAAGATGCTTTTACCCTTATGATGAAAGTCAGGGGATTCAGCCCTGATGCAAAGGCGCTTGCGGAAAAGTACTTTTTTGAAACGCTGGTCAGAATTCACAGAAGTGGAGAAGGAGTACCTTTTACCGGAGTGAAACCATCAGGAACGCCTATCGATGAAAAAGTACTGGCTGCTGACAAATCAATAGAAGTAGGGAACCTATCTCCACTTAAAGGCCTGGTGTCAGAAAAGGACATGCCGGAATTGACAGAACGATTTGAAAAAGTGATGTCGTTGAAGAATTTCAATGTCAACAATGTTGAGGCAGGAAGAGAATATATTGAAGCATATGTACAATTTTTCAAGTTCGCAGAAGGGGAGGTAGAAGGACATGCTGCCCATGGCCATGGAAGTGATTGTCAGAATTAACTAAGATATTTACTTTTCAGTCAATACTCTGTTGGCCATTGGAAAAAGAACATTCTCTTCCTTTTGAATGTGATTCTGTAGCAGGTTTACATAATTTACCAAGCCCTTTGCGAGAACCTGTTTTGACGATATGGTGTCCGTATTACATTTTTCCACCGCATCACTAATCTCTTTAATATAACCCCTACCAATGGTGTGCTCATGAAGCATAACCCCTATCGGGCCATTTTCCTTGGGAATTCCAGCTAATACGAGTGCAGGAAACAGGGATGTTTCTTCCTTACCGTGATGGCATTTATCTGCAAATGTTTTTAGGAAATCAACAATCTCCCCGATATCTTTTGTATCAAAATCTTTACCTGCTTGAATGTTGTCAGCAATTTTACTCATAATGCCGAGCATTATTTTAATCGCTTTGTGTTCATTGATTAAATCTTCTGTTGGTATCATAATTCTGATGATTTAAGTTTATCGACAATTGATTTTACATGCTCAATACAAGATTAAATGCCGGTTACCCAAAGATAACCTTTTTAAGCGGAAACAAAACGTCTCTTCGATGCATTAAAACGAAAAAGCCCGGACCTGGGATCCGGGCTTAATCCGATAACAAAACTCTACTGAATTTTTATTTTGCTTCTGTCGGTAACAGCTCTTTCTTGTCCAATCTGGATGGGGTAAAGATTCCGATTACCCCTTTTATTCCTACACTCATAACTATATTGTAAAAGAAGGCGAGAAATGCCAATAGCAGGAGCGATCCGCATATTGCTGCCAATATCATGTAGAGGTTAAATTCGCCATTGAAATATAGGGTACGCCTGAGCATGCCTTTCAATCCGGCCATTCCCATGAATGCTCCCATTCCAATTCCTCCGATCAGGTGAGCCCAAAAGTGAAAATTGGCCAGTTTCTGGCTGTACAGCTTGGCGCCATTGGTAAGTATCGGGAAAAGGAAATAAATGGCAGAGTATAGAGTCATGGTTAATCCAACCAGGATAGCTACATGAACATGAGGCCCGACAATCCACTGGGTATTGTGCAAGATCCGGTTTAATCCGATATCAGCCTGCATGATTCCGGCTGGAACGGCCAGAGCAAAACCGAGAAGACCCCCGAGTAAAAATTTAAGCGGATTGGTCATTTTCAGCGGACGGGCGCTCCACAAGGTCGCCAGAGTAATGAAGAATGCTAAGCCTTGTGTGATCAATTCAAAAGCCGTGACTAATTCACCGGATACTATCTTGAGCATATTCGGCTGTGCCTGATCGGAGAGCAGGTGATGTGACCAAACTGTCCAGGAAACGACCAGCTCAACCAAGAGTGCCGCCCGGGCAATATTTTGCATAAACAGTTGCTTCCCCGTGATCAGCGTTGCTAAAAGATACCACGTTCCCGCAACAAAGATGAGCACCAATCCGTCAGCAATCAGATCAAGACCCCACCAAAACCAGTTTTTGTACAACAAAGCATCCACAGCGCTGTTTTTCAGATCGAATCCCAATAAATGACCGATCAGGTATACTAAAATCAGAACTCCGGTAAATAAAATAATACCGGCATTCAGTGCGGTATCAATACTTCCCCGCGCAATGGCTGCAACCGGCAAAGGCACGAGATGTTCCTGTTGTTCATCCTTCTTTCTGAATAAATTGGAAAGTCCGGTGACTCCCAGGGCTGAACCCAGCAATGCACCGGATGGCTGTTTTGTCCAGCCATCCGGAGTATAGGTGATTGTTTTAAATACGTTGATAACAAAAAACGCAGTTCCTGTCATGACGAGGGCTATCCCGGCAACAAAAAAGGTCCCCCCCAATGGATTGAACTGGGAGAAATCAGCCGGTAGCGGCCAGTAAAGCGTATATAATGGTGCATAATGCGAGAGAAATCCTGAAAGCCAAAAAACGAAAGTGCCCGAAGCAATCAGGATAAAGGTCCAGTTAGCCAGTTTAAAGCTCCATAAGGGTTTCTTCATCAGGAACGGAACGAGGAATAGGAAGGCGCCAAACACAATTGAATAGGTGGAACCAAAAATCCCAACCAGCGGATGTGCAGTCAGGATGGCAAAATACTGCGGACTGGGAATGGATGAAATGGGTTCAACCTGGTATATCCTCATGATCATTCCTTCGATCACCACAATACCGTAATACAGCAAGCCGAAAACTACAAACCGGAGAACCAGCTTTTGCATCGGGGTTAAACCACCAGCCTTAAACAAGCCCTGCTCACCATTGAGAAAAGTATCTTTAAAACTCATGTTATTCAATTTTAAGATTTTAATTATTTATCAGATATTCTGCCTGTTACCGGGCAACAACTTTCACAGCATCTTTCAGGATCATAGCGGCCCCTTTAGGTCCTGAATATTCGGTCGACCGGATCGTATACACCCCCGGTTTACTGAATTGCCAGAGAATATCGTTCCGGTGCCCGGGAACAACCTGCATTTGAAAGAGCATGGAATTATCGGTCCGGAATAATCCGAAACCATAGGTCAGATCAGCCGAGGTCACATTAAAAAGGACCTTGTCGTCAACATTTACGACCAGTTTTTCGGATGGCAACCTGAACTGATGATTTTCAACCGAGATATCAAATACCTTATCCGGTTTGATCCCATCGCGGTTTATGTCCATCGATGCCCACGGAATAGTGTTAAAGGTTATGATATGAAGGGAAACACCCAATACCACCAGAAGCCCCGTGAAAGAATAGAATAGAGCGTGGCTCACTTTGTTACCCCTGCCGGTCCGGGTGACTCTAAAGCCAAACCAGCCGACCAGCAGGATCATTACAATTGCATAGCATGTATAGGCAATTGTTTGTCCGTTTAGTACAACCTGAGAATCTACCATAGCTTTAAGTTTAAGTTATTATTGTTGGTTTGAAATTTCGTAGGATCCCTTATCGGGCGGATTCTTAATCATATCTGCCAGACTGGTCGTTCGCAGGATTTTTAAAATATTTTCCCTTGCCTCTGCCCATTGTTCATGCATTGCACATGGATTGTCGCGGATACAATTTTCCAATCCGAAGATGCAGGAATTCAGAAGCTCCTTTTTTTCAGTCGCAGCCAGGATGTCTATGATATAAATGGAGCCGGCGGTTTTTGCTAGCTTAAACCCTCCACCCTTGCCCTTGTCGCTGTTTAATAACCCCGCCTTTGACAAGTTGGTTAACAACCTTCGCAAGTATTGTGGCGGGATATTCAATACTGTGGAGATCTGTTCTGAAATATATAATGCACTTTCATCCAATGCCATAAATCCCAGGACCCGCAAAGCATATTGACTTGTTTTACTTAAATCCATAAATGATACCTCTTGGTATTATTATATCTCAAATATAGTTGTTGTTAATTAAAAAACAAACAGGAGAGGATCTTATTTGGCGGGTCAGAGGAAAAGCGTTAAGAAAGACAACGGTGGAGATTGGTTTGCTCAAGTGATTTCTGCAACAGAATTTCTTACCTTTGCCTTATGAGCATTATTGAAAAAAAACATTGACATCATTCATGATTTGTGCAGAAGACACAATGTAATGCGGCTATACGTTTTTGGTTCTGTTCTGACTGATAGATTTCAAATCAATAGTGATATAGATTTTGTCGTTGATTTCACCGGGGTGGATTTGTTTGATTATGCTGATAACTATTTTGATTTAAAATATTCCTTGGAGCTTTTATTTAAAAGAGAGATAGAGATTTACTAGAAGAAAAAGCTATAAATAATCCATACTTACGACAATCCATTGATTCATCAAAACAGCTTATCTATGGATAATGAAATAAATACCTGGTTGTACGACATTTTGCAATCGGCAAAAGAAATTGAGAGTTATTTTGATGACAAAGCGAAGATTTTCGAGGATTACAAAAAAGATATTAAAACAAAACGGGCTGTCGAGCGAAATCTGGAGATTATTGGGGAGGCAATTAATCGTATATTAAAGAAAGATTTTACAAGCATCAGACGGCATATTAATCGGATTGATGGGTATGGGCTGAAGCTACCTCCTTAAAAGAAAAAACCCCGACTAACGCAAAAACTCCGGTACCCTTGATTAATTGGCATCCGGTTACAGGTATTCCTTCGGGAATTTCCAGGGTGAGCGGTATTCCGGTAGTGCTAGTTCAGAAGCTTCTTTATCTCCGATGATTGTTTCTTTTTCTGGATCGAACCGGATCGAACGTCCAAGTTTGAGGGATAATATACTGAGTGCCAGGGGAACATCAACCCGGACATGGTAACCCGGGTTGCATGAAGGTTGCTTTTCTGACTGGATACATTCGAGCCATTCGAGTTCATGACCAGGTGATGGCGGGATAGATTTCGGCGGAGTCTGCATTCCATTCATCCGGTCACCTTCCGGCAAAATTACATGATTGTCGTAGTCGGTATGCAGTGTGCCGTTGACGCCATGGAAATAAATTCCCAGCCTGCGCCTGCTCTCCTGACCACGTAAAAAGTCGAACCCATAACTGTTCGTCGAAGATTGCATCCAACTCATAGTAAGGTTAGGATAGCGCATGATAACCTCATGGTTATCGTAAGCATCACCGTCATCTTTGATGATGAAACGTCCGCCTGATGCACTGACCTCTGTTGGGAATCCCAGATCAAGCGCCCATATTGGCAAATCAATGATGTGCGGAGCCATGCCGGGCGTCCAGCCACCGCTGAAATCCATCCAGAAACAATGGAAGAAGGCATCTTTGACCAGATTAGGGTTGAAGGGTTGCATCCGTGCCGGTCCCACCCACATATCCCAGTCCATTCCATTGGGTACCTTATTAGTGTTATTACCCAAGCCAATACCATCAGGAGCTTCGTTCATAACAAAAAATGTTCGCACAGTACCAATGTCGCCGAGATTTCCGGAGCGGATTAACTCAACAACACGACGGTAATTCTCGCTGGCGTGAATCTGCGTACCGATCTGACAGATGATATTGTGCTTTTTAACCGCATTACGCACCGCAAGGCTTTCTCCCAGGTGCATCGTCATCGGCTTCTGCAGGTATATGTCCTTGCCTGCCTCGCAAGCGGCGATGGCCATGATGGCATGCCAATGTGCCGGTGTAGCAATAATCACTGCATCAAGATCTTTTTGGAGAAGCATTTCCCTGAAATCAGTATAACCGGTGCAAGTATCCTTGAATTTTTCAACGACGGGATCTAATCGTTCTTTCCAAACATCGCACGCAGCGGTCACTACAACATCAGGTTGAGATGCACAGACGTTCAAACTCGCATTGCCCAGACCGCCACATCCAATAACCCCAAGATTAATACGATCACTGGGTGCGACGTTCTGTCCGTTAAGAAAAGAAGATTGCATAATAATGGGTGCTGCGATGGCTGCGGTACCTGTGGTTTTTAGGAACTGGCGACGTGTTAAGGGTGGTTTGGTCGTATTCGTTTTCATAACTTTGGTTTTAGTGATGATGGATTAGTATGGTTTGTTTTCACAAATAGGGACATAGTTAATGCTATTTTGTCGGTTCCGATTCCGGAAATGTGAAAGTCGGCTGAAGCGTCACCTCTGAATTAAAGGCATCCCACAACTTTGAGGGCAGATTACGGTCAGGTTTGATCCCGGCATGGATAAAAAGTCGGTAACGCAGTATCAGTGGCTTGCCGCGAACCAAGTTGTAACGCGTGCCAGTAGCTGGAAAAGTCGGTTGACACCAGGATAGTTCAGGATACTGAACCCATTGGCCCGGATAGTCGGGATTTTGTTTATGCTGTAAAACCATGAGCCCGGACGTTGTGTCGGCTCCGGCAAATAATCCGCTCAAGTCCGACCATGCACGCCTGGGGACCACATTTGACGAATCGGAAAAAACGGAAATTTCCTGTAGTTTAGGTGTCTGCATTCGCACGTTCAGACCTCCGTATAAAGAAGTTTCACGACGGGCAATTGTAATGCTATCCTTTAGTGCAACAAACCGGAACGCAAGATCAATGATTCTGCCCTGCGCCGTTGAGCGATAGGCCCGGATGACTGCCACCTCCCGCACGATTGGTTCACGATCTTCCCACATCCATAGGTTTTCTGCCTCTATTTGGGCAAATACTGGTCCGTTTTGAAGTTCTATCTTGCCGGTAGGCCGGGCAAAAACGATCTGCAACGCGTGAAGATCGCCACGTTTGCTACCGAAATTCACCTCAGGCCAGGCCCAATAAATACCACGATGATGGGGATGATCCTTGGACCAATCACGTGTTAAAACCTCCCCACCCGGTCCGTAAAGCGGGTGGATGTAGTTGCTGCGCGGGACAGCATAAATGCTTGGATTCGCCATAAAAGTGTCATTAGGTGCAACAATGTAGCGGTTCGCAGCTAACGTATCAAAAGCGTCTTTCTCGCAGACGGTCTTGTAGTTGTAGCGAAGCACCGGCTTGCCTTTATCGGATATGGTAATCTGCCCGCTTACCGGGTCTTGGTTTGCCTGCATGGCAGTCCCGAATCTGGATTCACATGATGCACATGCGGCTACTCCTAAGAGGAGGATATAAAACTGTGACTTTTTCATCAGATAGATAAGTTGATTTCAAACTGAATGGTATTACCCGACTTCGGATACTTATTGACAGGTATCAGGTAGGAAATGCTGATCCGGCACTGGTTAGTATCAGCCGGGCCGATTTTAACCCTGCCTGACAAACCAGCTGTAAAGAATTGGTGATTTCCCTTGGTGGGTTGCTGCCTGAAATAACCTAGTCCGGCTGAAATAAAATGATACTTGTACACAATACCAACTGAATGGGTTATTTCATTGAACTCCTCTTGATAACCTCCCGGGCCATCGTAAAAAGATTGTATCATCCCTCTGAAAACACCGACATTTGGATCGTATCCTGCCTGAATAACAGGATCGCCATTGAGGTCAACCGAGTCAGAATAATACACAGGCGGGGTAGGAACCAGGAGTTTAGAAACCTCATAAGAAAGAGAAATACTCTGTTGTTCCTTTAAATTGACCCGAAGGCCATAACCCGCGGTCAGGGTGATCGGGATGAAATCTTTGTCCGAATTTTGGGTGTAGCTAATTTTGCTGCCTGCGTTTTTTAAGGAGATGCCTAAAAAATGATCCATTTGGCCATTTCGGCCGGGAAATTGTTTGGCAAAACCCAAATCTATGGCAATTGCCCTAACAGGATGTGTTGAAATACTGCCGACGTTTTGTCCACCAACCAGGTCGCTGGATATATACTTAATACCAATTCCGATACCGGTTAGCCGATCAATATTATACGTATAGAAAATGGTACCTGCAAACTCCGATGGGCTAAAATGCCGGGTAGTATTGCCAACAACCGCTGTATAAGAACCCAATGAAAAAAAGCGGAAGTTCATGCCGATAGAATGCTTGCCATTCAACCTGTAACACCCTCCCAGACCATAAAGGTTCATATCGGGAATCCGGTTTCTTAACCAGGGTACAAAATCAATGGTTGATTGGAACCTGGCATGATCCAATGCTAAAAGACCCGGGTTCCCGTAAATTCCCGGCCCTGACGTACCATCGGGAACCGAAGTGATAACACCATTGATAGATGGACTTTGAGGGATCGTGAGGAAGGGTACGGCAACTGTTAGGAGATTGATGGTTCCGGATAGATCATGAGTCGTAATCTGACCCATAGTGATTTGCATGGATGCAAAAAACAAAACCGTTGTTATTGTTTTGTGCTGCATAATTCAGGTGTTAAAGATCAAAGAATTGCTTATTTACATGACAATCTGTATTGTTAACGTATCTGCTAAAAATAAATTGTCCGTCGTTGCCTCTTTGGAGTAGGTCGATTCAGGAACCTGTAAAAATTTTGGTGCAAACGGATAACTGGCTAATACGTTGTTCAATTACCTTTAATCCGGATAATAAAAAAATAGCCATGGAAGAAAAAATTCATAAACTCGAGAAACAAGTTAAGGCGCTGGCCGGCTTGTCCATGATCTTATTGGTAGCCGTTGTGCTGGCACTGGTGGCAAATCCGTCAAAAGTTGACGATAAGGGCATCCTGCGTGTGAAAGGTATTATTGTTGAGGATTCAGCTGGTCATGAGAGGATACTGATCGGTGCACCAGTGCCCGCTGCGTCGAACCGGGTCAGAACCGATATCTCCCGGGTTAAAGCGATCTGGGGCCCTCATTTCCCAAAGAAATACATGGAATGGTACAAGGGATACAACCACTCGGCCAACGGGATCATCATTCTGGATGACAACGGCTTCGACCGGATCGCCATCGGTAACCCGACCCCGGATCCCAATATAGGCAAGCGAATCGGTCCGGCAACCGGAATTGAGATCAATGATGAACAGGGCTTTGAACGAACCGGTTATGGTGTTCTTAACGTGGATGGATTCAACCGGATTGTCCTGGGCCTCGACGGGAAAAACGGGACCGAGGCAGCTACCCTGTCGGTTGATGATGCCGATGGCAGTGCAGGGTTATCCGTCAATAAGGGTAAAAACCTGATTTACATCGGACAAGTCGATGCATCCGGACTGAAGCCGGAAGGAGGCAAGAATTTCAGCGGCATGATCCTGAAAGACAGCGTGAACGTGCGATTCATTGAAAGCCAACCGGAAAAAGCCGGGAAATGAAAAAAATTCAGGAAGCGAAACTGAAATAAACCACGTTCTTATTTTAGATTATTACCATTTTCTAAAATAACACTTATTTTCAGACCCGATTGAACTGTATCGTTAACTATTTAACTATAATTTTTTCGACAGTTCCTCCGATTTTCAAAAAATAGATTCCGGAAGAAAATCCCTGCAGGGAAAGCTGAATGTGGCTTTCAGAGTTTTTAATCCGGGTTGAGTTCATCAATTCCCCTTGTGGATTGTAAATTTCAACCAGCGTATTCATTTCAAATGTCCCTGAAACATTCACGACTCCTTCGGCCGGATTAGGATAAACTGTATAAGCGGAGGGGTTTTCCACAAAACCGGCAAAGGTATTGATGTTGGAGTTTCTTTTATCGATCCAGGTATCGGCGCCGTTGGTCAGCCAATCCAGTGAGAAACGAACGAAGTACATCTGGTAGGTTTCATATTCTCCCACTTCGTAATATATTCCTATGGTTCCGTCATTAAGAATACAGAGGGAAGAATAGGCCGATACACCCGGATAAATGGTTTTCTTTACCGGCCATGATCCCCCTTCGTCATAACTAAGCAAAACGCTGATATTACTGCGCGAGTTGGAAAACGGAATGGAATGCAGCAACCTGTTTTTATTGTACCCATCGGAAATCGCTGTGTACCGGATCATATCCCCATTACAGAAAGGATCAGTAATAGCAGGTTGAGGGAAAGGTACACCCCAGGTCATCCCCTGATCTTTGGAAATGTTGAACATTCTTGTTCCCGCATTGCGGATGCTCATGAGCACATTACCATTTTCCAGTCCCACCAATTTGGCTTCGTTGCCGTTGGTTGCAGCCCGGTTTGCAGTAACTTTCCAGGTCTGACCATTATCATCAGAATAGATTACGAAATTCGAAATGGCTCTTGCGCTGGTCTCCCTGACCGGCAGAACTGCCATCAAACGGCCGCTTTTCAACTGGGTTGCGGCTCCGGAAGTCACAAATGCGCCCTGCCAGTTTTGGGTTACCGGATTGGACGATTCGGCACCGTAAATCTGCGGGGTAATATCCTGCGGAGTACTCCAGGAAATGCCATTATCGGCGCTTTTCGACTGATACACCCGAATCGGAGCCGAAGCAGTGGAAGAAAAGAATCCCTTATCGGCAGCAAACAGGCAAATGATCTCTCCATTCTTCCGGTTTACCACGAGGGCCGGATCGCCAAATCCGATGTCGGTTCCCTCACCGGCAATGGTAAGTGCATGGCTCCAGGTCTGGCCTTTGTTAATACTGCACCGGATTACCACATCGATATGCCTGGGCAGGTCGAATGGGCTGTTCCAACGCTTGTCGGTAGCTGTAACCAGAGAACCATCTCTGGCTGTAACAATGGCCGGTATCCGGTAGTAGTTCGATCCTGCGTCACCACCTGAAAAAAGCAACTTATTGGTTAACAAAATCGTACGCGAACCCGGCACGTCGGGCACGAAAACCACAGAGCCATCACCGGTGGTATAGGATATAACCGAAGCTTGAACCTGGTTACCCTCCCGGGCATGGGAGCTGATATTGGCTGTAATCCAGAAATAGTTTTCGCCTGATGTCAGCTTCATGTCGCCGGTAACGGTTGTTTTAACTCTGACGGGAGTTGAAAATCCGAACAGCGTGGCCGTTTTCAGATTTAACCTTTCGGATGTACCATTATGGTAGACTTTCAGGGTTGAAACATCTGAAACATCACGGGTCCCCGAAAAAACGACAGTAATGCTTTTTACGCTTTCGGATTAAGATTCGGCATTAATCCGGAAAGCAATCAATCGTTCATTAACATTGCCAATTCCAACGGGCAGCCGGGTTTTTATTACACGGATTCCATAACCGAAAAGTTGTCCGTTGTGGCCCTTGCCCGATACGTCGGGAACGTTATTGTTATTTATATTTTCAAAATCGTAAGCTGCTACCAGACCATTGTTGTTGGCCCTGGCAGCGGTGCGGTCAGCCAATACCTCCATACCGGACAATGCCCTCTTCCATATCCGCAGTTCATCAAACTGGCCAGGCCAGAACTGAAATAAGGTTGGATTGGAAGCATCGGTCCAGCCGCACCCTACTGTTAAATCGTAGAGATTTTCCACGGTACGGCGGCCAATGGCAGAGTTGGCAACTGTATTAAGCAACTCCCCATTGATATAGACTTTTGAGTTTTTATCGGCAGCGTTGTAAACCCAGGCTAAATGAACCCATTTGCCGGCTTCAAGGTTTGTAATGTAAGGGGCTCCCAGATTGGTATTTTCGGCGTTTCGCAAGGTAAGGGCAAAATTGGGGGCTGAAGCCGTATTGTAGGTAAACAGTTCATATCTGCCACCGGGAATAAGTAAATTCCCCTTTGAAACAATGCTATATTGAGCGTTAAAATCATCCGGGATAATACGGCAGGACAGGGTATAACTTTCGCCATTCGCAATATTAAAATCGGAATGATTTGGTATTGCCAGATGCTGGTCAATGCCATTCAACTTGAGAAATTTCCCTTCCGGCGCAATTTGAGCCAGAGCTAAATGGCCTGGCAAAATACAAATGGCACCTAAAAATGAGAAGAGCAAAAATTTCTTCATAGGTTTAGATTTTTTGCATCCGCTATAAATATATACATGTATGCATATATATTGCTCCAAATTTGGTCAGATTTTTGAAAAAAAAGACTGGTTTATTTTCCGTTTACGAGTGCATGTGAAACCTTTTCCATCCGGATCGCCGGGATGCCCGGTTTATTTGGCGCATTGGTGGCAGTGAAGCCATCGAGCAACCGCCCGTCGATCACCATTCGCCCGGCGGCAGGTAAACCATCCCGCATTACTGAAAAACATGCTTGAAAAACTAAGTGGAACTTATTGAATTTGACTAATCAAAAGGTTATCTTTGAAAATATGCTAAACAGTTGCGAAAATGAATGTTAAGACTTTTTTGACCAGTGTCCTTCTCCTCTCTGCTGTTTTAGTTTCAGCACAGGAAGAGCACAATTGCTTTTCGGTTCTGGTTGGAAAAAAAGCGACCATGGATGGCTCGGTCCTGTTTGCCCATAATGAAGACGATTATGGTAAGCAGATGGTAAACTGGATTGCGGTTCCAAAACAGTCCTATCAGAAAGGGACTGAGGTTATTCTGAAAAACGGTGGACAGGTGGAGCAGGTACCTTTTACCAGCAGGTACATCTGGCTTGAAATGCCGGGGATGGACTTTTCAGATTCGTATCTGAACGAATATGGAGTTTGCATCGGCTCTAATTCCTGCTCCTCAAGAGAGGACCAACCTGAGATTTCCAACGGCGGAATCGGCTACAATCTCAGGCAGCTCATGGCCGGGAGAGCAGTCAATGCGAAAGACGCGGTAGTTCTTGCCGGCCGACTGATAGAGCAGTTTGGATACACCGGTTCCGGCCGGACCTATTGCATCGCCGATCCGAATGAAGCCTGGGCCCTTGCAGTGGTCAACGGCAAACACTGGGTCGCTCAACGGATCCCGGATGATGAAGTTATGGTTTTACCCAACAATTATACCATCCGGGAGGTAAACCTCAATGACAGGGAAAACTTCCTGAGTTGTCCTGACCTGATCGATTATGCAATTAAAAGAAGCTGGTACAAGCCTGATACGGATGACCCTTTTAATTTCAGGAATGCCTATGGTGGTCTCAATAGCATTAAAAATCCAGGTAACGTTAATCGCGCCTGGGGAGCCTATCACCTTTTAAACACCGGATTTAATATAGATAACGATTTTCCTTTCTCTTTCAAACCTGCAGAAAAGGTATCCAAACAGGATCTGATGAAATTGCTCAGGGATCATTATGAAGGTACAGTCCTCGATAAAAGTGAAGGTTATACCAAAGGCAGTCCATATAAGCTAAATGGAACCATGATATGCGGCGGAGCTTCCGTTTATGGCTTCGTTGCGGAACTCAGAAACTGGATGCCGGCTGATATTGGCTGCCTGATGTGGCTTGCGCCTCAATGGCCCGATATTCAGCCTTTTATTCCACTCTATGCCGGCACAACCCAATTCCCTTCGGCCTATTGTCGCCCGGGTTATCTGAATACTCTGGCTGATCATTATAATCCGCCGACCGACATACATGTGAGAAATGATCAGCATGCTTTCTGGGCTTTTGTTGTTTTCTCCGAGCTGATGGGTAACAATTATGGTGAAAATATTGATGCTGTCAGGAAAAGTAATTTAAAAATTGAAAGGAAGCTTTTGGCAATACAACCCAGTCTTGAACAAAAGCTCATCAGGCTGCAACAAGAATCACCTGAGAAATGCAGGGAAGCGGTAACCAGGTTATATGAAAAATGCGCCATGAAAGCTCTTACAACAACCAAAAAATCAATAAAAAAGCTCCGGAAAACACTTGAATAAACTAATGACCACCCGCCGGAAAATGAATAGAGTCAATTTCAGAATTTTTGGAAGCATCCCTTTTACTGGGTTGGAGACAGAAGATATTTTATTTATACCCTATGTATTAAGCCTGGATGTATGTTTTTAACATGAGCAAAAACTCTTAAAAAAAATCTGATCTTTATTTGGTTAAACGAAATTACCCGGTTATGAATCCCGGATCCTTGATAAAAGCTGTGATCTGTTTGGCCGGTATCAGTCTTTGCACGCTATCACCGGCTAACTGCCAGGATTCTGTCGGCCTTGCACCATCCGAAGGGATCAATAAGAAAAAGCTTTTTACAGCAATAGCTCTGGAGAGCGCATTTTACGCCGGCGGCATGTCCTACCTACGGTTTATATGGTACAAGGATCACAACAGGGCTCCGTTCCATTTCGATAACGACAATAAAGCCTATCTCCAGTGTGATAAATTCGGACATGTATATGGCGCATATATTGAAAGCTACATCGGCTATAAACTGCTCAGAAACGCAGGAGTCAAAAAGGGCCCGGCTCTATTGTACGGAGGTACACTTGGCCTGATCCTCCAGACACCGATCGAGGTGTTTGACGGAATGTATGACGGCTGGGGATTTTCGTGGGGTGATATGATTGCAAATACGGTGGGAACCTGTTTCGTTATCGGCCAGGAGCTGCTGTTCGACGATCAGCTATTAAAATATAAATTGAGTGTTGGGCAATCCCCATTTCCATTGTCTGCCAGCGGATATGTAGTGGAAAACCCGTTAGCACGGGCCTTCCTCGATTACAACTCACAAACATACTGGCTGTCGGTTCCTTTGAATAAAATCATTCCGGTCAGCAAAATACCCTCTTGGCTGGACTTATCCCTGGGCTACGGCGCCAACGGCATGTTTGGCAAATATGAAAATGAGACTTCTTATAACGGGATACCTATCCCTCCTACCGAAAGATACCGACAGTACCTGCTTTCACTGGATATTGACTGGACAAAGATCAAAACCCGCTCTAAATTCCTTAAAGCGGTCCTTAATTCTATGGTTTTTATAAAACTTCCCTTCCCGGCAATAGAATTCAACTCATTGGGAAAAATCAGGGGATATTGGATGTATTACTAACGGTAATAAATTTGGCGGTTTCACTTAAATTCGTTATATTTCAAGTCATGAAAGGATTAGCCATGAAAAATAGGTACAAAAAAATCGCAGAAGAAATTTTGGAACTCGCCGATGTGAAAATTAACGGCAGCAACCCATGGGATATTCAGGTTCACAATGATAATTTTTATCAGCGGGCAATTACTGAAGGCGAATTGGGTATGGGTGAATCTTATATGGCTGATTGGTGGGATGCCGAAAAAGTTGACGAATTAATTTTCAGAATTTTAAGAGCAAAGCTCGATGAAAAGATACAGCGTAAGTTTTCGATTCTTATCAGGCTTATTCCAGCCGCACTTTTAAATTTACAATCCAGGCGACGGGCATTCATCGTAGGAGAAAAACATTATGATTTAGGAAATGATCTTTTTCAACATATGCTCGATAAACGAATGAATTACAGCTGTGCTTATTGGAAAGATGCCCAAAACTTAGATGAAGCCCAGGAAAACAAGCTTGAATTAATTTGCCGAAAACTGTATCTGAAACCCGGAATGCGTGTGCTCGATATCGGTTGCGGTTGGGGCGCTTTTGGCAAATACGCTGCAGAGAAATACCATGTTGAAGTTGTCGGAATCACAGTTTCCAAAGAGCAGGTTGAACATGGGAGAAAATTATGTCAAGGACTTCCGGTAGAGTTCCGGCTGTTGGATTACCGTGGCCTGAATGAAAAATTTGATAGAATTGTAAGTGTTGGAATGATTGAACACGTTGGTTATAAAAATCATAGAACTTTTTTTGAGGTCGCGAATAGGTGTCTGAACGATGACGGTTTATTTTTACTTCATACTATTGGAAATATTAAATCTGTAAATTCTTTAAGTCTCTTTGAACATAAATATATTTTCCCTAACGGAATGGTTCCTTCAATTGCTCAGATTGGCAAAGCGATAGAGCATCTTTTCGTGATGGAGGACTGGCACAGTTTCGGAACCGATTATTATAAGACGCTGCTTGCCTGGTTTAACAACTTTGATAAAAACTGGGTAAAAATAAGCAGCAAATATCCCTGTCATTTTTACCGAATGTGGAAATACTATTTACTCTCAGCCGCTGGCGGATTCAAGGCAGTAAGGAATCAGCTCTGGCAGATCGTTCTATCAAAAAATGGAGTATTGGAAGGATACCGATTCGTGCGGTAAAGTTAAGAGTGCCCAGAGTGCCTAGAGTTTTAGTTTTGTGCCAATGGATATAGCCAGAATTTCATTTGCTTCAGTAAGAGTTAGCAGCAATTTTTGATTTTCAGCCCAATTTAATTCCATAATTATCTCGAGCCAATAGGTTGTCTCACTTGCCTCGCTTTCACAGATTGTAATTTTATTCATGAAATCAGCTTTACTTCGGGATCGGTTAGCTTCCCTATAATTTGCCCCTATACTAGTTACTGATTTTGTAATCTGATTCCTAATTACTTTACCTTCCTGTGTGTTCGGTAAAGATGCAGATAAACCAATAATGCTTATTGCAAAATCCTTCGTTCTCATTGATAGGAAATGCGTGCATGGTATAAATTAAACCCTTCCTGCCAATTCTGATAGATAGTTGGGTCTAATTCACCATTATAAACTTTTGCATCCGTATAAATAGCCCATTTTGACTGGTATTCTGTACCTAAACTCACCGTAAAGTTTTTGTTAATTCTTCAGTAGATGGTGGCATAAAACCCTGACTCCAATTAGCAAACCCTGTTACAGCATCGGTAAAAGAGTAACTTGCTCATAAACGGCCAGATACTTTTGTGAAATTTTTTGACGTTTTTGCCAGATCCAAAACCACAGGTAATATCCTCCGATGTCGAACAGAAAGATTAATATTAGTATTACTGAGATGTATTTTCTCATGGGTATGCTACTGTATTACCACTTATTGCCGCCAGTATTTTATCTCTTTTTGCATATCACAAATATACACTTTAATGGTTCCTGTAATTCCCAATATTCAATCATGTGATTTTAGTAGGATTAAATTTGGTTTTAGTTTATGTTATTAGGTTTTATTGTTTTAATCATAATTGTCTTTGTCAAAAAGTATTGTGCAATTATTCCCATCGTCAGATTAAAAACAGGAAATCCCATAAATAATCCAAACATGCCAATGTTGTAAAACAAATAAATCAATAGGAGAATCCAAATGGGAAGATCCATGCTTTTTCCAATCCATTTTTTTTAAAAAGCAAGTCTATTATCACTCCTGTCAGAAAACCTGCAGAAACAAAAAATAATACAATGTCATTTTGGAAAAAATAGTACCACATAATCACTGACAATGCAGTCAAAAGGATTGGGAAAGCACCTCCCAAAAACAATCCAAATATCATTTTGTCGAATTTAAACATTCAATAATGCCCGGGTATTTTACTATTTTATCTGAGTACAAATTGTTCAAGTTTCGAGAGTAGTGAACTCTTCGTAAAGGGTTTAGATAAGTAGTCATCACATCCTGCTGCAAGGCATTTCTCCTGGTCTCCGCTTTGCGCATACGCAGTAAGGGCAATTATCGGCAGGTCATTTCTGAATTTCTTGATCTCGGTTGTAGCATCCAGTCCATTGATTTTTGGCATTTTAATATCCATCAATACCAGCGCAATTTCGGGGTGATTCCGGCATAATTCAATTGCTTTTTCACCATCCTCTGCCCTGAATAGAACGTAGTCAACTTTAAGTATTATTTCAAGATAGAGGAAATTGTACTGTTCATCTTCGGCAATAAGAATGACCGGTCGGTTCGCTTTTGATGGTGTCTTTTCAGAAGCCTTTTTTTCTATGGGCTTTTCTGAAGGCATTTCGCAGGGAAGAGCGAAAAAGAAGGTGCTGCCTTCACCTTTGATGGATTCAACCCAAACTTTACCTCCCAGCAAATCAGCTATGCTTTTAACGATAGACAATCCAAGTCCGGAGCGACCAATAACACCAGTATTGGAAACATCATCCGGCATAAAGCGTTCAAAAATGATTTCCAGAGCTTCCGGACTGATTCCATTGCCGGTATCTTTTATGGAAAATTCAATAAAGTTGCCATTAATTTCAGCCCTGGCGCAAATACTTCCTTGTTTAGTAAATTTTATTGCATTATTCAAAAAATGATCAAGCACCTTGCCCACCAATTCCCTGTCAGAATCCAGTTGGATTAAACGGATTTCCGGTTGTATTTCGGCTGAAAATTCAATATTCCTTTTTAGGCAAAGCGGCCGATATTTTTTAATGAGTTCTTCAATGATTAGTCCAGGAGCAAACCGCTTATTACGGACTTCCATTTTCCCCGATAAGATCAGAGAAATGTCCATTTTATTCGTAACCTTTTGAATCAGGTTCTCGCCACAGGAGTTTAGTATTTGCAGAAAAGCCTGTTTTTCATCATCAGTAATATCGGGTTCAACCATCAGGGAGGCAAATCCAAGAATCCCATTTAGCGAAGTTCTTATTTCATGCGAAATAGTATTTAAGAAGGCAGTTTTAAGCCGGTTGTTTGATTCTTTGTCTTTCCTGCTCCCGGTGATGTTACTTTTTGTATCAGCAGCCGACTTTTTATTGCTTGTTTTAGTTTTCATTTGACTCCTCCAAAAGTTTATAGTATGCCGGACATTTTTTTCATAGACATAAGGTAAATATTTTTTTTCAAAAAACCTGGATCTGCCTGGATCTTGTTCTTCAAAATTCAAAACTCTCTTTTCGAATCTAATAAATCCTCTTGGCCAGCTGTTTGATGTCCTTAACTTCCAGTGCGTTGCTGGAATAACCTGACAAAGCTGAGTTAATCATGGCTAATCCCAGGTTCTTCAGGGTGGTTATATAGTTTGGCAATAAGAGGCGAATGACCGGAATGAGCCAAACAAAATATTTGTAATAGACATGGGTATTCTTTAGGCTACGAGTGGGGATAATGAATGCGGGCCGGAAATTGTATACCTGCTTGAATGGCAGCTTCATCAGGTCGTTTTCAGTTTTACCTTTCACACGGGCCCACATCATTCTGCCTTGCTCACTGCTATCGGTTCCGGCGCCTGAGACATAGCAAAAGGTCATATCCGGATTCAGACCGGCCAGGGTGGTGGCAAAACTCATTGTCAGCGTATGCGTTAGCAGGGTATATTCCGGCTTTTTCATGCCAACTGAGGAGACGCCCAGACAGAAAAAGCATGCATTGTATCCGGCAACTTGCTCCTTCAAAGGGGAAATATCGAAAAAATCGGTGTGAAGGATCTCGGTGAGCTTAGGGTGGGTAACCCCGCAGGTTTTCCGGTTGATCACCAGGATGGATTCCACACCGGGATGATGCAGGCATTCATGAAGAACTCCTTCACCAACCATGCCCGTTGAGCCAGTAATAATAACTTTTAGTTTGTCCATATCATTTTTTCAGATTATAGTCGAAAAAATGCACAAAATTTTCGGATTTCCAAAATTTTCGATCAGCAATCCCAAGCTTCGGTTGCCATCATTACGCTTCGTTTCCGGTGGGAGATTGAAAGGAAATGTCGGATTTATGAAAAGCTGTTGCTATATAATCGGTTAACTTTCAACTATATTTGCCCATGTGAAGTCACTGAATTAAATTATCTTACACCATGATATGGTATTAACTCAAATCAGAAATTTATGAAAACACCTGCCGGTCGTTACCTGTTAATAAGCCTAAGTTTACTGGCTGTCTGTGCACCAGCCCAAATCCTGGATCTCAGGGGAGCGGTTAGAAATAAAGCTGTCAATCGGGTCAATAATCACATTGATCAGACACTGGATAAGGGATTGGATAAAATTGAAAGCTCGATCAAAGACTGTGTTAAAACGAATGAAAAAATAAAGGATGCCCCTGATGCCGGGCAAGATGCCGTTCAATCCAACCAGGCAGCATTGCAAACCTACTCTAAGTATGATTTTATCCCTGGTGAAAAGGTCATTTTTTATGATGATTTTTCACAGGATAATATCGGCGATTTCCCTGTTCTGTGGAATACCAATGCTTCGGGTGAGGTGGTGAATACCAATCTGTTTCCAGGTAAATGGTTCCAGATCAAGGAAGAGGGATTCTATATTCCTGAAACAAAGGGTGATTTTCCGGACAATTTTACGGTGGAGTTCGACTGGATTACTTCCATTCAGGAGGATCGGCCAGGAGTTGATATTGGTTTTTATATTGTTTCCGGCAATATGAAAGACCCCTCTGAAGGTGGTGCAATACCCGGCGTAGCCGGCAATAAAATTAATATTGGTGAATACTCTTCCGATTATGATACCTATGGTGAAGGAGCGTATTCATTGAGTGGGTCGAAGGACTTTTTAATCAGCAAAAACACTAAATATCATATTGCTTGCTGGGTTCAGAAGCAACGGCTCCGTTTGTATATCAATGAAACCAAAGTTTTTGATGTTCCTAAAGGCATTCCGGAGGGTTATAAATATAATATTTTACGGTTTGAGATGGGCGGGGAATCATCTCCCCTGATATCAAACTTCAGGGTTGCAACCGGTTTGCCCGATATGCGCAATAAACTGATCACAGAGGGGAAGCTGGTAACCTATGGCATTTATTTCGATGTGAATTCCGATAAAATAAAGCCCGAATCTTTTGGCACGCTCAAAGGAATTGCTGCTGTGTTGAATGAGAATCCGGATGTGAAGGTCAGGATTCTCGGCTATACCGATTCCGATGGCAATGATGCTGCAAACCTCGACCTGTCGAAACGGAGGGCCGCATCTGTTAAAAATGAACTCAGCAAAAACTTTGCGATTGATGCTTCCCGCATGGAGACCGATGGCAAAGGCGAGAGCGAACCTGTTGCACCAAACGATAACCCAACCAACAAGGCACTGAACCGTAGGGTTGAATTTATTAAATTATAGGAATGAGAAGGCTGATGTGCCTGCAGACGTTGGTTTTGTCCGCCCTGACCGGATGTATGCTCCTGTTTTCGGGCTGCACAAAGGAACCCGATGTGCCAATATCAGGCAAGTTTATCGACAGCCGGGATCAGCGGGAATACAAATGGGTCACTATCGGCACCCAAATATGGATGGCAGAGAACCTGGCCTATCTGCCGGCTGTGAGCCCCCCCCTGGCCGGTTCTGATACTACCCCATACTATTATGTTTTCAGATATGAGGGCACGAATACAGCTGCGGCAAAGGAGTGGGAATATTATTTAGATTATGGAGTTTTCTATAACTGGCCGGCAGCCCTGGATGGTGCCGACAGCAGCAATACCATTCCCGGCGGTGTTCAGGGGATTTGTCCGGAGGGCTGGCATCTGCCTTCCGATGGGGAGTGGGATATTCTGGTTAAATTTCTGGGCGGTGAATATGCGGCCGGAAAGAAAATGAAATCGATCAAGGGCTGGAACAACTACAACGGTGAATCTGGCGAAGGCGATAACTCAAGCGGGTTTAATGCACTTGCTGCGGGTTCCCGGCACAACGGAGGCGGGTTTTATAACCTGGGATTCAATGCACTGTTCTGGTCATCAACCGGTTATGATGAAAATAGCGCCTGGTATCGCTACCTGGGATACTTTCATAATGGCGTTTACCGATACTATGGCAATAAAAGATACGGATTTTCTGTGCGGTGCGTAAGGGATTCATTGTAGAGTCCCGCAATATTCTTTCAATATAGCACCAAAGCCAATAACTTAAAAAGGCACTATTTAGTTAAAAGATATTTCTCGCAAAGACCCCAAGACGCTATTAGTATAAACAATTTGGCGACTTTGCGCCTTTGCGAGAGAAAAGGAGTTATATAAGAGACGGATCATGATCCGTCTCTACGGTCTATCGATCTAACGTTCTTTTCGTTCTCCCGTTCTTACCCTTTTCGTGAGATGGAGTTCATCTTTTCGAAGTCCAGTATCTCCACTTGCCTGTCTTCGATTTCGATCAGGCCTTCTTCTTTGAATTCTTTGAGGATGCGGCTGACGGATTCTTTGGTCATGCCGGTGAATTCGGCCAGTTCCTGACGGGTGAGGGTCATTTCGAAAGGGTTTGCTTCGAAAATGGTTTTTTGCAGAGTGAGCAAGGCCTCGGAGATACGGCCGGCCATGTTTTTCTGGTTCAGGCTGCGGATGCGGTTATAGAGCATAATAGCCTTTTCGCCGACGTTTTTGTAAAACCGTTTGGCAAATTCAGGGTTGGTATCGATCAACCGATGCAACTCCTGAATTTCCAGATAGCAGGTGTGGCATTCCGAAAGGGCAATCACGGAAAAATGGTAGCGGTTATCAACGAACAAACCCGGACCGGTGAGGACGAAAACCGGTTTCTCTAACGATATGATAATGTCCTGCTCTCCTGAGGTTTCTAATACCACCTTAACCAGTCCTTTGTTCAGGCTCACCAGGTGAGATATCGGTGCCCCCTGTTTGGCTATCACTTCACCAGCCCGGTAGGTAGTGTCATATTTGGCATGGTGGAGTATCTCCATCTCACTGTGACTGAGAGCCTGAAATGCATCGCATTTCTGCAGGCAGTGAAGGCAGGAGTCTGGTGTTTGAGGTTCTGTCATCCTTTTTTCATAATTTCAAGGCGCTAATATATAGAATAATGATATATATCAAAGAATCGATGATATAAATCAAACCTGTAAAGATATAAATCAGCATATAAATGAAATAATTCAAAGCTTATATGTAAACATATCAATATGTCGAACCCTTCTGTTTAATTCATAACAGGTACTTTTCAACCAAACTATCAACAAATTTTCAAGTGTATGAAAAAACTAGGTTATTTTTTAAGTATCAGCGCGTTAGCGATTTTTTCGCTGGTTGTTCTCTTCCCGGCTTGCGAAGGTCCGGCGGGTCCGGCAGGTAAAGATGGATTGAATGGGACAGATGGGAAGGATGTAAATGCATTCTGTGTTAAGTGTCACAATCAGGCAACTTTTTCTTCAGTAGAAGCTCAGTTTGCTACCTCACTGCATGGTGAAGGCGAAACCTGGGCAGGTGATGGCAACCACAATCCTTGCGCCATGTGTCACTCCTATCAGGGTTACAAAGAAACCAAACTGACCGGTCGTGATTCCGTAGCAGTTGTTCCGGCCATCCCGGTTGCCCTGCAGTGCGATGCTTGTCATGATTTCCACGGAACACTCGATTCCACCGATTTCCCGAACTATGCATTGGGTCACACCGAGCCAATTAGCCTGATTTACAACAATCATGCTTCAACTATTGATTTTGGCAACTCTTCCAATCTCTGCGCTTATTGCCACCAGCCACGTCCTCGTGGAACCGACTTCCCGGTACCTACCACAGGTGAAAAGGAATACAAAGTTACCACCATCCGCTGGGGACCACACTACGGAACACAGTCCATTGTACTGAATGGTACTAACGGATGGGAATATGCCGGTTCAATGGCTTATACCAGCACCAACCATAAAGGTGTTGCTACCTGTCCAAGCTG
Organism: Porphyromonadaceae bacterium; assembly: GCA_007280905.1. Classification (GTDB taxonomy): domain Bacteria; phylum Bacteroidota; class Bacteroidia; order Bacteroidales; family UBA12481; genus UBA12481. The sequence goes on from QYQM01000018.1 coordinate 26,148, forward strand.
CCACATGGCTGCCGGTGTAGGAACTGAAAACGGAGGCCATACCTGGAGAATCAACAATGCTGACGACACCAAGGTTAACCTCACCGGTTGCAAAAAATGTCATGCCGATGCTACTTCAACTGATATCAACGGCAGACAGACTGAAATAGAAGGCCTTCTGAATCAACTGGGAGACCGCCTGATTGCTCTTAAACTTTTGAACGCTGTTGATCACCTTGCCTTGGTTTATAATAAAGAACCTGGCAAAATGACCCCATGGACAGCCAAAGAAGCCGGTGCTTTCTTCAACTACAAGGTAATCGCAGCCGACCGCAGTATGGGTGTTCATAACTACAAATACACCAAAGCTCTGCTGGTAAATTCATTGGAAGCTATTCAGTAATTGGATGGTGGTATTAAACGAAAGGCTCTAACTTGTTTAGAGCCTTTCGTTTTTTCGTATTTTGCTAAAAAATTTAAAGGAGGATAAAATGAAAATCAAACAATTGGCAACCCTTTTCATTGGGGTTCTGATGTTCGGTCTGGTTTCATGCGAATATGTAACCATTCAACCGAAAGATGTAATAATTCCGGATACTCCGGTTAGTTTTAAAACTGATGTGGAGCCCATTTTCACTCAGTTAAACTGTATTCAGTGTCATCCGGCCCTTCATCAACCGGATTTGGCAGTGAATAAAGCTTATGCTTCGCTGACGAGCATGAACCTGGTAGATACCCAGAATCCTGCTGGCAGCAAGTTGATACAATATATTAATGCCGGTCATAATACGGCCGCTAATATGACAGGGACTCAAAAAGCCCTGATATTGAAATGGATAACTGAAGGTGCGAAAAACAACTAAATCGGAGGAAATAACATGAAATCAATACTCAATATCTGGAAATTTGCAGCAGTTATTCTGCTTTTTGCCTTCACTGCTCAATCTTTTGCTCAGGATGCAGCAACCGGTCCTGACCGCCGTCCGGTCAAAGAGGTTTTCAATTCATCTCTGCTGATCGATCAGCAAACCAATATAGGCCCCTACAAAGGCGGACTTGAACTGCTTATTCACCACCGTTTTGGCACCATGGATAAGGGCTTTTCGGACCTGGTTGGGATATATGCTTCTTCCAATATACGATTGGGCTTCAATTACGGTATTACTGAACGGCTGTCGATCGGCATTGGGACCGAGCGGTATAATGCATTTCAGGATATCTACGCTAAATATTTGATCCTGCAGCAGAAAAGAACCGGCATGCCTGTTTCCCTGAGTTTTCTGACCCAGGTCGGTCTTGACGCCAGGAGTAAAGAGAATTTCGGTAAAGATTCCGCATTCATCAACCGGTTTTCCTATTTCAACCAATTAATTGTTTCCAGGAAATTCAGCAGTAAGCTGAGTTTGCAGGTCGCTCCGTCGTTTTCCCATTTCAATGCAGTCGACAGCACGCAATGGAACGATTACCTCGGTATTTCAGTTGGCGGGCGCTTTAAGGTCTATCATGAAATGTCCATTATCGCTACCTATGATCAGGGGTTTGCGGTTATGCCTACTTTGTCAGCCAGTTCAAGAGCTGAAAGAGAAGCCAAATTGATTGCTCCGAAACCAAATTTCGGACTGGGTCTTGAAATCGGTTCACCAACGCATTGTTTTATGATATTTGCTTCCAATTCCTATAATATCATCCCGCAGAAGAACTTCGCTTATAACAAATACAGTATTTTGGACGGAGCGAAGGGGATACGGATTGGATTTAATCTCACAGTGAGGTTTTAAATGAAGTAAAAGTTTAGAGATTCGAATTTAGAATTCCGAATTCTGAAGTCAAAGATTCAAGTTTTCTGAAGTGAAAGATTCAATTATTTCGCCTTCGTGTATCCTTGAATCTCATACCTCTGAATTCGGAACTCTGAATTCGAATCTCTCAATTCAATAAATGATGAATCTGAAACACAAGTTAATCCTGCTGGGTCTCCTGGCCGGAACAAGCCTTTATGCCCAGGATTCCATCCCGGTAACCGTGAACAACCCTGCAAATATGCTCTGTCTCAGATGCCACGGTAAACGCTGGTATACCTATGCCAACCAGGATTCGAGCCAAGTGATCAAGCATAAGATGTTTAAGGACCTGATCATTGATACGCTGGCATTTTATCACAACAATCATAAATCTTTAGCTTGCTCTGATTGCCATTCCAGTGAATATAGCAATCTGCCGCATAAGTCGGACCTGAAACTTGAGCCTTTGCTGATTTGCGTGGATTGTCATTCAGATACCGAGGATGTTCCTCCGATAAACTTTACCGGAATCACCGAAGAGTATAAGAAAAGCGTTCATGCCACCCAAAAAGAATCAAATGTTACATGCTGGTCATGCCACAATCCTCATACTTATAACATTACAACACGAAGCAAGGATAACCTGAGCCATGTGGTTGCCTATGATAATTCCATCTGCCTCGAGTGCCATTCGGGAATGGGCAAGTTCGACATTCTGTACGGCGATCCGAAATCATCACTGATTGCCAAACATCATTGGCTGCCGGATCCGGTCAAGCATTTCAGAAATGTCCGGTGCATTGAGTGCCATGCGGAAATCCGGAAGGATGTTCTGGTTGCACATAATATCAGGCCGAAGGAGGAAGCAGTTCGCAAGTGTGCCGCGTGTCACTCGGCTGATTCGAGGTTGAAATACTCGCTGTACAAATATCAGCTCGCACAGGAGCGATCGGGAAAAGGACTACTTTCCTCCATTATTTCGAACCAGACATTTGCTATCGGAACCAATCCGAGCCCACTGCTCAACCTGATCAGCCAGATCATATTGGCTCTTGTCGTTATAGGCATTGCAATTCATACCATAATCCGAATAATCAAGAAGTAATATGAGCGGAAAAGTTTATCTATATCCGATCTGGATCCGGCTGTGGCATGTCACGAATGCACTGCTTTGCCTGATCCTCATCATTTCGGGAATCAGCATGCACTATGCCAGTCCCGATGCAACCAGAATCCGTTTTGATCTGGCCGTATCAATGCACAACATCTCGGGAATATTACTAACCTTGAGTTATTTGATTTTCTTTTTTGGAAACCTGTTTACCGGCAACGGAAGCCATTACCTGATCCAGTTTAAAGGGTTCCGTAAGCGTTTGTGGAAGCAGATGTATTATTATACGATCGGGGTTTTTAAAAAGGAGGAGGCTCCTTTTCCGATCGGCAGCGCCAGGAAATTCAATCCCCTGCAGCAGGTCACCTATGCGGTGGTTATGTATTTCTTCCTTCCGATGCTTTTTGCGACCGGATGGGCACTGTTGTTCCCGGGAATTATCGTGGAAGAGTGGCTGGGGATCAATGGATTTGCAGCTACAGATTTTCTGCACATCCTGGGCGGATTTATAGTATCGGTTTTTCTGCTGATTCATCTCTATTTTGCAACAATGGGGAAAAAGCCTGCCGATCATTATAAAGCAATGCTGACAGGATACCATGAGGATGAATCGGAACCAGAAAGCAGGCAGTAGGCAGTAGGACAGTACGTTACCCTCGGAGAAGTGTCATCCCGGCGCAGGCCGGGACCCCTTCCCTGACCACGAATGCTGACAAGCGGGGACCCCGTCGCTTACTGCGAATGTTCGTTAAACCTATTAATATGAAAATTCCGTCTCCGCAAATTCCAGGAACCCTTCTGACGGCCGCTTTAGCGATGAGGGCCGCGAAATCTGGTCGATTACCTGACCAACAGAGCGATGTATTCCAACTGGAAACCTTATAAACACCCGCTATATGGCAATATTGAAATCGGAGGATGGAGTAAATTCAATTCCCGGTTGCCCCAACCCTTTATGCTGATGGACCTCGTACATCGTAATGCCATGGCCGTGTTTGTAAGTGCATTCAACCTGCCGCAGATCAGTTTGGAGGTTTTTGAAAAGAAAAAAATCGGAAAGAATCTTTACCGCATTAAGGTCAGGTTGGCCAATTCCAAAGCGGTTTCATCGATCACTTACCAATCGGTGCACCTAAAAATCAACCCGATGGATTATCTGAAACTGGATGGGAAAAACATCCGGGTAGTTGCCGGACCCGAAATCCAATTTTTCCAGATCCCCTCCTTCGGACAGGTGGAATATCACTCTGAAAAGGCGACAGATACTACAAAAGAAATTGAACTCTGACGCATCAGGGTTTAGTTAGATGATTAACTTTGAACCATAGGTAAATAAATATATAGATATGTCTGTAATACAGAGGTTCACATATACGGGGAAGGTACCGATCCTTATTTTTATATTATTCATTGTGAGCCACTTACCCATCTTCGCCCAATCCAATGAAGATTGCCTGATGTGCCACGATGATCCGGGATTATCCATTGAGAAGAATGGTAAGAAATTATCTCTGTATGTTACCGCAAAAACGCTGGGCAGTTCAGTGCACAAGGGGCTGACTTGCATTTCCTGCCATGAAGATGCAGCAGTCGCGGAGTTTCCGCATCCCGAGGGGCTCAAACCGGTCAGCTGCAGTAAATGCCATCCCGAACCTGAAAAACAATTCGAAGCCGGGGTGCACGGACAAGCCAAAAGGCTGAAATCGCTTTACGCGCCAGATTGCAAGGAGTGCCATGGTGATCACCAAATTTTGTCGAGAACAAATCCTCAATCCCGGACCTATAAGATGAATATCCCGGTTTTATGCGGCAGATGCCATCGCGAAGGGGCACCGGTTGCCAGGATCTATAATATTTCCGAGCACAATATCCTGGAAAATTACAGCTCTGATGTCCATGGAATTGGCTTATTCAAAAAGGGGTTAATTGTATCGGCAACGTGTAATGACTGCCACGGGAATCACTTAATCCTGCCGCATACCAGTCCGAATTCCACGATTTCGGCCAACAATATTGCCAAAACCTGTATGGCCTGTCATACCAAGATTGAAGAGGTTCACACCAAGATTATTAAAGGGGCACTATGGGAAGAGAAGCCTGGATCAATCCCTGCCTGCACCTCTTGTCATATCCCGCATAGAGTTAGTACTCAAAATATTGTAGCCAACATATCAGACCGCGAATGCATCAAATGCCATGAAACGACGACTGCTCAGAAGCTTGTCGGGGACTCCCTGGTTTCGATGAAGGTGGACAAGGCTGATCTGGCAAATTCGGTTCATAAAAACATTGCTTGCGTAAAATGCCATTCTGATGTATCATCGAATCTGAAGCGGCCTTGTGAAACTGCCAGAAAGATTGATTGTTCTGCCTGTCATGCTGAGGTATCTACATTGTTTGCCGGGAGCGGACACGGGCAGGCTTATGAGCGGAAAGATAAAAATGCTCCCTATTGCACTAATTGTCACGGAACCCACAAGGCAAAATCGAGGTATGATGATACGGCCCCCACATACCGCGCCAATATCCCGAAGCTCTGCGGCCAGTGTCACCGCGACAATGGAAAAGCCAACAAGACGGCTGAATTGCACCAGGTAAATACATTGGTTGATTATTCATCAAGCGTTCATGGCAAAGGGTTGACTGAAAAGGGATTAACGGTAAGTGCAGTATGCACCGATTGCCACTCGACGCACAATATCTTAAAGGAAACGGATGAACTTTCCACCATCTTCGCGAAGAATGTTCCGGCAACCTGTGCCACTTGCCATAAGGGTATTTACGATGAGTACATCAAAAGTGATCATGCCATTACCAAAGACGGCGGTAAGCAAAAGTATCCGACTTGTGTCGACTGTCATACTTCGCATGTGATTGGTTCCACCATAGATGATCAGTTCATGAATGAGGTTACACAGCAATGCGGCACCTGTCATGAAGAAACCGCGAAAACCTATATGCTTACCTATCACGGGAAGGCTCATTCTCTGGGGTATTCAAAAGCCGCCAAGTGTTCTGACTGTCATGGATCTCACACTATCCTGAATGTCAATAATCCTAAGTCGTCGGTAGGCAGCCTGCATATTGTGGCAACCTGCCAAAAATGTCATCCTGATGCAAATACCAGGTTTACAGGTTATTTAACTCATGCAACGCATCATAACAAGGAAAAGTACGGTATCCTGTATTATACGTTCTGGGCAATGACCGGTTTGCTGATCGGGGTATTTTCGTTTTTTGGAATTCATATTATTCTCTGGTTCCCGCGGTCATTTAAAACCTTGAGGGAAAAGAAGAAACATAAAGACTCCTTAATCGATAAATACTATATCAAGAGGTTCTCGCGAAGTCAGCGGTTAACGCATATTTTCGTCATCCTCAGCTTCCTGATACTGGCCTTAACCGGGATGATCCTGAAGTTTTCAAACATGGCATGGGCGAATTATCTGGCTAATTTATTGGGTGGAGCTCATATTGCCGGGAAAATTCACCGTTTCGGGGCTTTCATCACTTTTTGCTATTTTACCTTCCACCTGTTTTCCTTAATCCGGACTAAGATCAAGAACCGCATTCCTGCCGGCAAGTTTGTTTTCGGTAAAAATTCGCTGATGTTTAACAAGCAGGATCTGAAAGACTTTGGTGCAACAATCAAGTGGTTTATCGGCAAGGGCCCCAAACCCAACTACGGACGGTGGACATACTGGGAAAAATTCGATTACATGGCTGTATTCTGGGGTGTTGCTGTCATCGGATTTTCCGGATTAGTGCTATGGTTCCCTGAAATTTTTACCAGGATATTCCCGGGCTGGCTGATCAATGTGGCACAGATTATTCACAGCGATGAAGCATTGCTCGCAGTGGGATTTATTTTTACCATTCACTTTTTCAATACCCATCTGCGCCCGGATGCTTTCCCGATGGATACAGTCATATTTACGGGACTGGTTCCGCTGGATGAATTCAAGAAAGACAGGCCGCGTGAATATGAAGAACTGAAAGAATCCGGCCGTCTTAAAAAGGTTATGGTTAAAAAGGAATCTAAAAGTTGGTATTTCAATACTATTAAAACATTCGGATTTATTTTCCTGGCCTTTGGACTGACGCTGGTTGGGTTTATTATCTACTCGATGCTGTTCGGATACAAATAGCCGGCACAATAAAAGCTCCTTTGTTATCAGAAACAAAGGAGCTTGGTAGGTGAGGCTACTTTAACAGAAGAAGATTATTGTCCTTTAGACGGGTTTTTATGAGCAATTTTTGCTGAATAGGTTTTGAAATCAAACCCTTTGAAATTCGGGCTATCAGCATTATGACATTTCTTGCAGAGCTTTTCATCAGGCATAATCAAACCAGCAGCCATTGCTTTGGCCATATCTTTCATAATGGTCGGTGTCTTGTAAGCACTGCCTGCACCATGACAAGATTCGCATGAAACACCTTCAGCAACCGTAATGGTTTGTGTATCACTTAAAACCAAACCAGCTGCGGTTGAATGACATTTTAAACACTTCGGATTTTTGGCTTCATCACCCTTCAAAACCTGAAATGCCTTGGCATGCGGGCTTGCAGCCCACTTATTGTACTGTTCACCCTGCGGTGGTTTATTGTGACACATTTTGCATTTTGCGGCTCCGATGTACTCTTTCTGCTGAGCACTGGCTGGAGCCACGGCCACAATCAGGCCACAAACCAGCACCAACGATAAAAATTTAGTTAACATAGAATCCTCCTTATTAAATTAATGTTATATTATTAACAAACAAATTGCTGCCAAGATATAAAAATATCTGTATACCTAAAACCGTTCATAAATTTTAGCTTTCTGAGTAGCGTCAAAAGATTCCCGCTTTCGCGGGAATGACAGGAGCACGATCGTAATTCCTGCAAGAGCACTGTTATCCACGAGAAGGCGGGGACCCCTTGACGCTACCCCGAGTTAAATTAATGATATATAATATATTACGGCCTTTAAGCCAAATTATTCCAACCCAACCAGTACCGAAATAGTCAAAAGGTCTTAATATTACCCTTTTAACGATATTTTTATGAAAACGAGAAGTTTATTCGTTTCATTGGGACTTATGGGTGCCTTTACCGGGTTGTTCGGACAACAGGCAGACCTAAGTGCCATCAGTTCTGATGATGCAGCACTGAATAGTTTGCCCAGGCTAACATTGCCGGCAGGATATGCCAGCAGGCCATTACCGGCGAAGAAGGATAATTCGCGTGTTATTTATTTTTCAGGAATTTACAGTCAGGACGTATGGAACTGTAATCAAGCGAGTTCCATCTGGACCATGTTCACTTATGAGATCAATTATCTCAGAAACCTGAATTCTTCGTTAACGGAGAATCAATATAGTCCAATGGCGGTGTATAACCTCCTGAATTACGGAAATTCAATCCAGGGGGTATCGTATTTTGATAGCTGGAACCTGGTGAAATCAAACGGAATCCCGGGAAATCCGGATTTTACAGCATACAGCCAGAATTCACAGATCTGGATGACGGGTTACGACAAGTATTACCGGGGGATGAAAAACCGGGTGGATGAGGTTTTTGCCATTGATGTCGGGAATCCCGGGGGGTTGCTTACCCTTAAGCATTGGATAAACGACCACCTGAACGGTTCACAGGTTGGCGGCCTGGCCAATTTCCAGATCGGATCGGACGGCATGGTTATTCCTCAGATCCCGCTGGATAAGGGATTGGAAGAGGAGGGACAGTATATCGTAATCAGGTATGGCCCATGGGTGGGTCATGCCATGACCTTTGTGGGCTGGAATGATTCAGTCCGGTATGATGTTAATGGTGATGGCCGGTATACGAATAATATCGATATCAACGGTGATGGTGTTGTTGACATGAAGGATTGGGAGATTGGTGCCATGCTGGTGGTTAACTCCTGGAGCGTGGGTTGGGGTAATGCCGGTAAAGTATGGGTGATGTATCGGTTATTGGCTGAAAATACCAGTGATGGGGGTATCTGGAACAAGGCCGCTATGGTAGTTAAGCCTAAAAAAACCTATGATCCGTTGCTGACGGTTAAAGCTAAGATACGCTATAACCGGCGTAACCGTATAAAAATCCAGGTCGGTGTTTCATCTGATCTAAACGCACATGACCCCGATAGAGTCATGGATTTCCCCTGTTTTAATTATCAGGGAGATACCCTGCCCATGCAGGGTTTTTCCAGTGTCAACTCGGATCTGATTGAAATCGGGCTGGATATCACCCCCCTGATGAATTATATCCCGGCAAACGGCCAGGCCAAAATTTTCCTCGAAGTAATTCAGAAATCTCATGATGCTTTGGGTTCCGGTAAAGCGGAGAGTTTTTCGGTAATGGATTATACTAATGGTACCAATGAGTTTGTCAGTTCCGATGGAATGCTGCCCATTGTTAGGAATGCGGTTACACGGCTTTCGGTGCCAATACATACAAGGGTAAACCGGCCTGTTATCATCACTGAGGAACTGCCAGATGCTCAGGTCGGGCTTGAATATCGATATCAGATTGAAGCCGATGGAACTATCGGACCATACCGTTATACAAATCCTGCCGATCAATTTGTTGAAAAACCGGATACATCAACCATCGATTTTGTTGGAGGTACCGAGGTCTTTACTGAACCCGGTATCACGGCCCGGGTGATGGACCTGCCTTTTTCGTTTCCATTTTATGGGGCAAACTATAACCAGATTACCGTTCTTGCTGATGGAGGTATCGTAATGGGGCAGAATCTGGTGACGTATCCTTATGTAATTGACCCTCGCCTGCGGTTTTACCAGAATAGAGGGGTATTTCCGTTCTTTGGCAACCTTTATTATCCCGATGCGAACAATAAGGTAACCTTTGAGGCTTCAGGTGCTGAGGTGGTTATTCGCTGGGTGGCAACTATCGATCCTGAAGGTCTCCAGCCCGTGGAATTTGCCGCAAAGATTCTTCCCGATGGGAAAATCTGGTTTTATTATGGGAATGTGAATACTACCCCTGATATATCATGGATATCAGGAATATCGGCGGGGAATAACCTGGATTATTATCTGATGAACCATAACAATTCAGTCCTGAAGATAAACGCTACTTTCAGCCTTGAATTGCAGGATTGGCCCTCCTGGCTGAGTTTGGGCAGCAACGGTGACCTGCAAGGTACACCTGACAAGTCGGGCACCTATTCTTTGCCATTGAAAGTCACCGATTGGACCGGTATCAGCAGCTATAAGGAGCTGATGATTACGGTAATGGGTGGCAGTGGGGTGACTATTGGAGAATTTCAAAGCGCAATTCGGGTGTTCCCCAATCCGGCAACTGATGTGATCTGGTTTCAGGGGTATACTAATCATCCCGGATCCTTGAATTTATCCGTTTATGATCTAACCGGTAACCAGGTTATTACCAGACCATATAATGTTCCTATAGGTCAGGTTCTGATCCCTTTTGGGGAAATCAAAACCTTACCAGCCGGAGTATATATTTATCAGCTCAAGGGAATTATTAAGGGCGCCGGAAGAATTATCCGGCAATAATTATTCAATCGGCTGGCCGATGTTCATAGACAGCTGGATCATATGACTGGTGAATTGATGGGGTACATCGGCCGAAATCGGGATCTCAAACAGGTAGCGGATTGAAAGATTATCGAGCCTGACTCCCGTGAATACTGAAAAACCTTCTTTCCAGCGGTAGGAAAGCCCGGCTTGCAACATATCGCGCAAGTGAAAGGTCGTGCTAAAATCAAATCGGAAACCGTTACGTGCATTGAGTTTGATTACAGCCATAGGCTCGATCTTCAGATTCATGTTTCGGTTAAGGGTGAAAAAATAACCCCCATAGGCATAGACCGACCGGGCCAGATCGGGATTAAGCGACGGATCTTCGTTTCCCGGGAATCCGTAATTGCCGAATTTCACTGATGAATTGAACAATTGAACCAGCGAGAATCCTGCATAGCCATTCTTGTTAAAATAGTGGGCGCCAGCATTAAAATCAATGAAATAGCTTTTATTGGGATTATCCAGATAAGGATCATTCGGATCGGTCAGAACGATGCTGGTTGATCCGATCTGAAAAAAAGAAGGCGATAATCCGAGGGATAACCGGCCTTTGCTTAAGAACAGATGATAGGAATAATCCAGGTGTATTCCCGTTAAATGGAAGACACCATACGAATCATGAAAAAATCCTCCGCCAACTCCAACCTTGCTGTAGGTGTTTTTCCCTTTATTGACAAATCCCAGGGGATTGAAACGGTCCCTGGCTTTGGTCCATCTTGTTTGATAGGTAACACTTTGACTGGCTGGCGCTCCATCCCAACCAACCCATTGCTGCCTCGAATTGACGACCAGCGTACCATATTGTCCGGTTCCGGCAATGGCGGGATTGAGGAGGAACAGGTTAGCCAGATATTGATCCGAAAAGGAGTTAACCTGAGAAAAACCGGGAAAGGCCGGTGCTAACAGGATCAGTATTAAATATAGAAGATTATTCCTCATCTTAAAATGGAGACGGAGCCTTTTAGTGGTTTTAAATCACTTCGTAACCAAACCAGGTAATAGTAGGATCCCACAGGTAAAATAGTACCCGATTTATCGGTTCCATCCCAAGGTACCGGGTATCCGGTTTCCGACCACCAGATCAGCTTGCCCGATCGGTTGAAAATTTTCAATTCGCACTCCGGAAAGTCTTTGAGCGCAGCAATTTCCCATTTTTCATTGATGCCGTCACCATTCGGGGTAAAAGCGTTGGGAATCTGGAAGGGAGGATAATCAAGAGTGAGATCGATCAGGGCATTCTCGCGGCATTTCGAGGCATCAGTAACCCAAACCAGATATTTTCCAAGCACCATATTCGATAAATAGGTAATGGTATCATTGGTCGACCATTTAACTGAATAGGGTGGAGTTCCCCCTTTGATCGACAGATTGATTTCTCCGTCAGGACAGGTTTCGCAGCTCGGAGAGACCAGATGATAGTTTATCTGAATGCTATCCGGTTCTTTAAATGTGATCTCTTTGGGATATTTTGTAGTGCAGGCTTTATCTTCCCTGACCACAATCTGAAAGCTATTATTACCATATAACCCCTGGAACCATGGACTCGTTGAATAGTTTAAACCATCATCGATGCTGAATTCATAGGAGGATCCTGACCCATGCGAGTAAATCTTCAAACTGCCATCCCTATTACCCGAACAGGTTACGGGAATAGAGGTAACCGAATCGATTATCAGCAGGCTTGGATCGTTAACCCGGATCATCACCGTATCAGAATTCACGCAGCCATTTTTAGTGATGGACAGGTCAAACGTCCCTGTTTCGTTGATGGAAATTTCAGGAGTTATCGCACCAGTGCTCCATAAATAGGAGTCACCTGATCCTCCGGAGAGTACAATTGGGTTTGACTTGCAATAAACGGTATCTCTTCCAAGATCAACTTTTGGCAAAGGATTGATGGTCAGATTAACGGTATCGCTGTTCTCGCAACCATCGATTTTGATTTTGAGCCAATAAACCCCTGATTGGTTCACATATTTATAACGGGTGGTATCACCAGTGCTCCACAGGTATGTTTCGCCCCTGCCGCCATTGAGCTCCAGACTGTCCTTTAAGCAAATGGTAGTATCCTGGGGCAGATGCAGATTTACCTCCGGGAGTGGCTTGATCGTAACCTGTACGCTATCCGTGTTTACGCAGCCGTTTTTTTGGATCGTCAGCTTATAATTATCGGACTCATTCACCTGAATCTTTGCAGTGGTATCGCCGGTACTCCATAAATAGGAGTCGCCCCAACCGCCGAAGAGTTCAATCGGGCTCCCCTTGCACTGAATGATACTATCATTCCCCAGATTGATTTCCGGAAGAGGCTTGATTAATACTTTGGTGGTATCCGTGAGGACACATTGGTTCTTATCGGTAACAAAAACGATGAGTTGTTCGATTGATTGGGTGATTTGCACAACCCGGGTGGTTTCATTGTTGCTCCATTTCCACGCCAGGTATTCGCTTCCCCCGTCAAGTTTGATGGTATCGCCCTGGCATCCTTCCCGGGGAGCGCCAAGTTGGGGAGGGTTATACGGGAACACTTCAACGGTTATCTCACCATAAGCGGAGCAGGTATCCTGGGTAGCCTGTTCGACTGAATAACCCTTAACCCGGTAAGTAGTAGTTTTCCAAGGATATACATCTAATGACGGCACCCGAATTCCATTTGGATTTTCCCATAGGTATTCTACCGCACCCTGGGCCGTAAGAGTAACCTTTGATCCGGGGCAGGCTGTTCCGGTTATAGAGGAGCGAATGCTTACCGCAGGTGCATTTTCTTCAGAAACGCTGAGTTTGCTTGTTAAGGAGCATCCGGTATGGCGGGAGGTAATTTTGACTTCATATACCCCGAAGGCCAGATTGGTAGCTGTATTTGATGTATTTGCAGAATCATGGGTCCAGGCAAAATCATATTGATCAGGGTCCTCCTCCATAACCAGTGTGATTGAACCGTTGCCAGCGCCGCATGCCGCAAGAGTGATCAGGGTATCTTTAATAACCGGAAGCGGTTTCTCCACAACCTCGGTAGAATCGGTGCTGGAACAACCATTGTAATGAGTTACGGTAACTAAATATGTTCGCGGGTTATAAACATTTACGCGCCGCTCAACTTTTAAGTTAGGAAATTCACGCCAGTTATAAAAGGCTCCATCGCCGGCATCCAGCAGGGCCGGACTGCCTTTGCATAGAGGGGTGATATCGGGGAGATTGAGATCGGGAAGGGGGTGAATGGTGATTTCTCTCTCGAAATTACGAACTCCCCCAAATTGTATGATACGCATGTTAACCATATAAACACCAGGAGCCGGAAAAGTATATACTCCTTCCCAGGTGACGGGGTCGGTCACGGCCTGGCCAACATCGTTTCCATTTTTTTTTATGGTCCAAACAGGAGGAACATTGAGGTCCACACCCGCCCGGGTTGATATGTAAAAGACGGTTTTATCGCGATAGCAGGTATTCTCAAAATAAAATTCCGCAGCTTTGAAAAAATCGGACAGAAAGGTGGGAAGTCCGAAATAACCTGTTCCTCCCTTTCCGGTTGAATTATCGATCAGGCTGGCACCGTGTTCGATGTAATTACAATCTTCCTGGATCGGGGAGTTGATAACGCCCAGAAATGGCTGGTTGCCTAGCGACAGATATATTTTCCCGTTATAAGCTAACTGAAGTGCGCCGCACAGAATGGACGGATTTTCCCGTAAAATCTTGACACTGTACAAGATAGAATCTTGGTCAAGTTTAGCAAGATTCCATTGATAGAGTAATCCCCCTTTCCTTGTAGAACCGTAAAGGAAATTACTGGTAGGGGAGAATTCGACTCCGTACGCAGCACCGGTTTCGGCAAAAGGATTTTGGCTGTCTCCGGCCGGGAGTTTGGCTATCATCCGAATATCTCCGGTTAAATTATTGAAGGTGAATAACTCGAAAAAGTGCAATCCCTCAATTGCTGTGGCTAAAAAATCCCCTTTTGGCGATGATTTCAGGTACCCGAGTGCTCCCCGGTTATCACGATCATTTGGATCAAATTTATGGTAACTGCCAGCTCCAATCGCATCATAGAGGGTAAGGCCATCCTTTTCGGTTAAAAGAAACTCATAAAATTCCCAGGTATCAAATTCATGGGCAATAATCCAATACGACTTACCATCTTTATGTTTTACTACAGTAATTTTCTCTGTAAAAAGAACATTGGGAACCCAGGGTAATTTGATATTTCTTTGAATAACCGACCCCAGCCCTGAGCTGAGGGAAATATCAACAATGCTATAATTCAGCCCGTTACCCGGATTTGAAGGTGTGCCGGCCTGATCAACGGTGAAAATATAGTACTGAGTTGTTGAACCGGGCTTAGGAACCACAACGGAAGACTGAGTGGAT